>NZ_JAUTAR010000001.1:3633131-4003762 GCF_030818695.1 Chryseobacterium sp. SORGH_AS_0447
TATAATCCTCGTTCTCCTTTACCTGAAAACGGATTCCTACCCAGCCGTGTCCTTTGACCGTCTTATCAAAATTAATCGTGGTAACGGTATTGGCGTAGGAAAAAAACTTTCTGTTCGGGTTATTTTCCCTGGAAATCCTTTCCTCGATCAGAGCAACTTCGTACCGAAGCATTTTCCGAAGTCGGTTTTGGGTAACATACCTGTTTTTTACCTCTTTTCCGTAGATCGCATCACTAAAATCTTTGTCGTAAGCCGACATGGCCTTAGCAATTGTACCGGAAGCTCCCCCTGCTCTAAAAAAATGCCGAACAGTCTCCTGCCCTGCTCCAATTTCCGCGAAAGTACCATAAATAGTAGGATCTAGATTAATTGTTAATGCTTTTTGTTTAGGAGTTAGTTTCTGATACATTAGGACATTAAATTTTTCGTAAATTTACCAAAATTAAACCAACCTCAAAAGAAATGAAGTTGAAATTTTTAGGAACGGGAACTTCCCAGGGCGTACCCGTTATCGGCTGCACCTGCGAGGTATGTACTTCGGAAAATCCGAAAGACAGCCGGCTGCGGTCTTCCGTAATGGTGACCACCGATGAAAACAGGAAAATCCTTATCGACTGCGGCCCCGATTTCAGGCAGCAGATGCTGACGAACGGGGAAAACCATATCGATCTTGCCCTGCTTACCCACGAACATAATGATCACGTGATCGGTCTTGATGACATGCGCCCGCTGATTTTCAAAACAGGAAAAGACATGCCGCTGTACTGTTATTCAAGAGTGGGAAATGAGGTTAAGAAACGCTTTCCCTATGCTTTTGCCGACGTGCGGTATCCCGGCGCTCCGGCATTTGAGCTGCACGAAATTGAAAATAAGCCTTTCAAGGTTCTGGATATTGAAATTACACCGGTGGAAGTTATCCATTTTAAAATTACAGCCTTCGGGTATCGGTTTAAGGACCTTGCCTACATCACCGATGCCGGTTTTATTTCAGATACGGAAAAAGAAAAATTAAAAAATTTAGACGTTCTGATCATCAACTGTATCCGGAAGTTTGATCCGCACCCGGCTCATTTTATCCTTCCGGACGCTATTTCTCTGTTTGAAGAAGTTCAACCGAAAAAAATGTTTCTTACCCATCTTAGCCATCATTTTGGGCTACATGATGTTGAAGATAAACAACTTCCGGCCGGAATGCACCTTGCCTACGACGGTCTGGAGATTAATTTTTAAAAAATCCTTTCAAAAAGCTTTGGAATATTAAGAAAAGTTTCTATATTTGCACACCGATTCAAAAAAGGTAACACTGGCCCAGGTGGCGGAATTGGTAGACGCGCTGGTCTCAAACACCAGTTCTTAGGAGTACCGGTTCGATCCCGGTCCTGGGTACATATCAGAAAACCTCTGAAATCATTTGATTTTCAGAGGTTTTTTATTTTACTTATTTTTCATTTAAATATTTAGGATCTACAAAACAATTTGAATTCTAGTGAGAGAAGAAAATTAAAATAACTCCGTTTAAAAAACTTTTCTAAAATTAAACAGAAAACTGCCTTTGATCTTCTATTATCTATTTATTTAATATTATGTTCAGCTTTTGTAGAAACGGTTGTCCTTAATTTTTTCGCCAGATGCGGCTGGGGTAAAGACAATGCGCTTAAAAAAGTGATATTGGTACGATGGCCGTTTTTGTCGACTTTTAAAACAATAGAGCCACAGCATGGAGAAGCAAAGAAGTAGTTTTCATATTGTGCGCCGCAGGTGAAGCATTCTGTAATAATAATCTCTTTTTTTTCGAAATTTTCCATAGTTATTGTGTTATTAAAATATGATGTCGGAACGAACGATACCGTTCTGAACTTTAAAATTGTAAAAGAATAAATTATAATTTATATCTCAGTCTCTACCTGTATTTTATTAAGCAGAGAAACTTTGTATAAGGCGTCGATGACCGGCGCATCGATCATCCTTCTGTTTTTTACCCGTCTAATATATTCGGGAGTTTTTGCTTTGTCTCTGAGAATGAGGTTTACGGAATGGGTATAATGTGCAGGTAACCATTCGTCGATGAAATCAAACTTATCAACGGTTCTCTTCTGACGGTAGCGATGTATCGGTTTGCCCATACAAATAAAATGAATTTTGTTTAACCTTTTTTCGTAATTTTGTGCTTGTCTGCTAAGACAATTGTAAAAACAAATATACAACTATATATTGAAATAACAATATATAATTTAAATTTTAACAATTATAAATTGTTTATTTTTAACACAAATTAAGCTACTCAATATGAAAATTTACGAAAAGATCCGTGAGTACAGCAAGGGAAAAGGCGAAACCATGAAAGAAATTGCAGATAAATACGGAGTAACACCACAGGCCATCCAAATGTATTTTTCCGGCAAAAACGCAATGCCTCTTAATTTTTTAGCCTGGTATATCGAAGAGCACCCCGATATTGATTTATATGCACTTTTCAGTAAAGAACATAACCAGATTGTTTCCGAACCAAGAGCTGAATATCATAAAAAATACAGAAAGCAGCACGTGATCGACCGGATCATCAGCATTCTGGAAGAGGAACTGTAGTTCTCATACAGATTTCTATTCTGAGATCTATACAAAATATTACCGGAAAAGAAATCAAAACCCCTTTTCCGGTTTTTTTATTGTGGACTGGCAACAGCTGTAAAGCAAACCGATACCGCCAAATCTGTAGGATTCTCACTTGTCCGAGAAATTTATCCAAATTATTTGTCATCTCTGCGAAAATTATTTTATTGATTTTCACAATTTATTTATCTTCGCTTTTCAAACATGTATCATTAATTTTGCCTTAAGAATAGACCGTATGCCATCCAGCCCGCACAAACTGATTCCGATGACAGATTTCGTTATAGAGTATTATTCTCATGAAGGGTATGCAGATCTGCAGACCCTGAAATTGATGAACAATTATGCAACTTTTCTGAAAAAGCCGCTGACTTTGGGAATGTTTGTACCGGTAGATGAGACAGGAAGCATTCTGAAAGAACCGAAGAATTATACTTCCTGGAAATCGCTTAAACACAACACAAAAAGGTCTGCCGGCGATGTAGGAAGCACAGCTTTTGAAGAGTATAAAGTATATCAAAAAGCTGAAAAAAAATGTCTTTTCGAAGGGTTTAAAATTGCCTATAACGGTTTTTCAGTGGTAAGAATTATCGCAATGTACGATGAATCGATTGAATTATCATTTAATAAAAATGAGAAATTGTTTCAGAATTTTAACGACATAGAATCGCTGACCTATTTCAATGAAATATATCTGAATGGTGCTGCTTTAAGAAAAATAGGTATTCACAAATAATTATCTGATAAAATGATCTTCGTTGATCAAGGAGATAAACTCAGACATATTCTTGGAATCTGAAAGGAAAGAAAGTTTTTTTACGACTGTCTTTATCACCGGTAAATTTAGGATTCGCTTTGCCATGACAACTGTTTTAAATTAAATGATTTCAAGACTTTAGATTTAAATGGGTTGCCAGAACCCTAAGTCTCTTATTCTGAGTAAACAAAGTTTGTACCTATTTTTATTAACGGGCAAAAATTTAACATAATAAAATAATATTTTAAATAAGTTTGTGAGGATCTAAGTTTGCGGAAAGCTTATAAAACAATTAATTTCCCGCAAATCTTACAGATTTAACAAGTAATTTTTAATCTGCAAGAGCGGCGGGAAAAAATTTGAATAAAATTAATTAAGTAAAATCCTGATAATAAGCCGTATCATGCTTTCACAGCTTTCCCATAGACCTCCAATGCTCTTTTCCGGGCAGCGGTATGTTCTACGATAGGCTCGGTTTTTAAGTCTTCCTCATCCAACCATTCTTTGATGTACTTTTGGTCCTTATCGAACTTTTTTGTCTGTTCGGAAGGATTAAACACTCTGAAATAAGGAGCTGCATCACAACCGCATCCTGCCACCCACTGCCAGTTCCCGTTATTGGAAGACAGCTCATAATCCAGGAGCTTTTCGGCAAAATAAGCTTCTCCCCACCGCCAGTCGATCAGCAGATGCTTGGTAAGAAAACTCGCAACCACCATTCTCACACGGTTATGCATAAATCCCACTTCATTCAGCTGCCGTATTCCTGCATCCACGATAGGATAACCGGTTTTTCCTTCGCACCACAGTTTAAACTCCTTTTCATCATTCCGCCATTTAATGTTTTCATATTTATCTTTAAAAGGCTGTTTAACCACTTTTGGAAAATGATACAGGATCTGCATGAAAAACTCCCTCCAGATCAATTCGTTCAGCCAGGTTTCATTATGTTTTAAAGCATATTGTACACATTTCCGAACGGAGATGGTCCCGAAACGCAGGGCAACACCCAAATGGGTCGTATGATCCATCCCGGGAAAATTTCTGTATTTGCCGTAATCCTCAATGATCGATTTTTTGAGGGTTGGCTTTTCATCTTGAATATCTGTCTCTTGGAATCCTATATCTTTCAAATTAGGATATTTTGGAGCAGAATACTGTAAAAATTCAGAAAAATTGGTGCTGTAATTTTTGATCTTTTCAGATTTCAGAACTTCTTTCCATTTTTTAGAATAAGGCGTATAAACGGTATATGGTTTACCGTCTTTCTTCGCAACTTCATCTTTATGAAAAACCACCTGATCTTTATAGGATTTCAATTGAATATTTTTCTTTTCCAGAAAATCAACGACGTCCTTATCACGTTGGATGGCTTCCGGCTCATAATCTTCATTGCAGAAAACCGTATCAATCTCAAAATCTTTCGTCAGTTTTTTGAATGCGTCCAAAGGCTTGTCATGAAAAGTAGTCAGGCCGCTTTTGTGCTTTTTCAGTTCTTCATGAATTTCTTTCAGCGCGCGGTGGAAATAGTCTACCCTCTTATCGGATTTGTTTTCCAGCTTATCGAGAATTCCTTTATCATAAATAAATATAGGTAATACCTTCAGTCCGGATTTCAATGCTTCGGAAAGACCGCAATTGTCTTCAAGGCGAAGATCCCTGCGGAACCAGAAGATATTTATTTTTTCTTTTTCAGACATCCCGCTTATTTTTGATTAAACATTTTTTCCAGAATCTGGTAGCGGTAATCAAAAATATCTTCCACTTTTTTCTTCACCATAATGCTGTGGGCAATTTCTCCCAGAAAACCCAACGGCAGTTCGTAATCCACCGTATCTTTCATCAGTACACCGTTCTCATTCTCGATAAATTCGTGAAAATGGTGCCACAGCTTGTAAGGCCCTTTCTTCTGGAAATCCGTAAAACTCTTCCGGTCGTCGACGTGAATGATTTCAGTCTGCCATTTCATTTTAATCCCAAATAAAGGTGAGACAAAATAATCGATGATCATTCCCTCATAAATTTCATCGTTTTCAAAGGTCGTTAAGACGATAAAATTCATTTCTTTCGGAGTTATTTTTGAAAGATTATTGGCCGAAGAGAAGAATTTCCAGGCAGTTTCGATATCACAATTGAGCTGCTGTTCGCGGTGGAGTCGGTGTTTCATGTATTCCAAATTTTTATCGGATTGGATTATACAAAAATCAGACTAAACGTGGTAGGAACTTCTGAAAGACGAAAAATAATACCACAATGATGTTGAGCTTAAGAAGTAAAATTGGGAATGATCAGCTTTCTGTTTATGTGATAAGGATTATTGTACACAGAGTACACAAAGTCTTTCTTGACAAGCTTGCTGTTTAAGTTGACAGAGCCGTTTCACTTCACAAAGAAAACAAAGTTCTAAATCTTCAATATTTGCTTGAGTTTGATAAGGACCTTTTAATTTAAAAAATATGCGTAATCCATAAGAACGATATGTGATTGTTCAAGCGTTTAAATTTAATTATAAATCCACATCAGCACAGGCTTTCTGGACTTCTGAAGCATGGGGTCGATTTGCCTCATCGCGTTGTTGGAAACGGTAGGACAGCCCCATCCTTCCGGCGAACCATTCGGAAAGACCTCCTCATCACTCATTAGATTCCAGGAATGAAAAACGATCACCCTTTTCAACGCATTGCTGTTGGTTTCTTCCAGGCCATGCATAAGGTATTTTACATGGACTCCCCAATCGCTGTAACCGCGTTCCTGAAGCTTGTATTTTCCCAATGAAGACAAATGGCTGCCGTCTTCATTACTAAATTCTGGTTGGTCTCTGGAAGCATCCCTGCTCCACGGGTTCCGGCCACAGCCATGACCTACCAGGTATCTCGCGGTAACCTTATTTTTCTTAAAATCCCATGCGAATAACCTTTTCACGCCCGAATGCAGGCTCATGTCGATCAGAATACATAAATCCGTATTAAGATTTTTCTTTTTGGCGAACTGCAGTGCTTCTTCCGCTTTATTCCTGGTTTTTACAGAATCCGGTACAGGCTTTTTTTCATCATTTACTGGTGAGCTAAACAAATTTCCGGAATCTCTTTTGCGGGATTCCGGCGTGCAGGATAATACAAAGAAAACCGTAAGAATGAAGCTTAAAATTTTCACACCAATTATTTATAATGCAAGAAAATCCCATAATCCGAAGGCGTCCACCATGCTGCTTTCTGTCCGGCGGCTTTTAAGGCATTGTTTGCCCAGGTGTTGCAGGTATCCAGAAAGCTGTATTTTCCTTTGGCATCATAAAAAGCATCCGTGTTTCCGTACACGGCATTGGTAGGAACCAGCACATAGTTCCCGCCGGCATCTTTGTCAAACTTTTCATCGACAAACTTTACCAGGTCTTTATATTGGTTTTTGCTGATCATGATCATTTTGCAATCCTCCCCTTCCTTCATTGTTTTGTAATAGGTACAGTGCATCGCCGATTCACTCAGCCAGAAGGCTGCTTTAAAGGCAGTTGAGAACTTCAGGTCAGCCCAGGTCGGCGTATCCAGGTAAAACCCTTTGTCACCCCAGCCGATCCCGACATACTGATAATCGGTTGCTTTTGATTTGGTATTGCTGAACGGGATCTTTGCGCTCCAGTCGTGCAGATCGTTTTTCACAGGCATTACAATATCGGTATGAACACCGTTGGTATAGATGTAAATCGGGATTTCTTTTTTCTGGCCGTCATCTTTGGCAGAAACTTCGATAAAAGGCAGGAAATATCCGGCAGCAATATAGACAATAACAATTCCGATAAGTATTCCTAATGTTTTGAGAATAATCAGTAACATTCTTTTCACATTCATGTTTAGTGATTTAATAAAATTTAATATATAATTTTCGCAAAAGTATTGGTTTCAATTGAAATTTTTGCTAAATTTAAGTACAAATACATCACAAATATGCAGAAAAACGCTAAATCAAACAAGAGATTTAAAATCAGGGTAAAAGTAGCTCCAAAAAGAGTTCAAAAAAAGCGTTGATTTTCGGTGATCCTATTCTCCCGGAAGTTAATTTTCTTTTTTAGCCATCCCTTTAAAATCTTCACCTTCTTAAAATTATTTTTTTAAGAATAGCCGTTTCACCGCCTTTGCCCGGAACTTCAATCTTTCCGGATAAGGCCGTATCCGCAAAAAACTGCATTTATTTTTTATCCGAAGATTGTTCCAAGAATTCAATATTCCGTTTCAGACCTGCGAATTTTGTCCTTTTAACAGGAGATTTCCTGAAAATTTCCGAAAAAAGATCCTGGGTAAGCTCCCGCCACTCTCCTTTTTTAAAATTCTTTAATGTTTCGTTCGGCTTGAATTTGCTCTGCTGGTGCGGTGCCGAAAAACGGTTCCACGGACAGACATCCTGGCAAACATCGCAACCGAACATCCAGTCATCCATCTTATCTTTAAAATAATCCGGAATCGCATCCTTCAATTCAATCGTTGCGTAGGATATGCACTTGCTTCCATCGACCAGCTTTTCGGAAACGATGGCCCCGGTAGGACAGGCATCGATGCATTTCCTGCAGGTTCCGCAATGGTCCGTTGTCGGATGATCCGGAATCAGTTCCAGGTCACAGATAATCTCTGCCAGAAAATAAAATGATCCGCTTTGCCGGGTAATCAGGTTTGCATTTTTTCCTACCCAGCCGATGCCCGACTTTCTTGCCCAGCTCCTTTCAAGCACCGGTGCAGAATCTACAAATACCCGGAATCCGAACTCCCCTATTTCCTGCTGAAGCTCCGCCACCATATCCCGCAGAATGTCTTTGATGACTTCATGATAATCTTCCGCATAGGCATATTTAGAGATCTTAAAATTTTCGAGCGTTGAAATTTTTTCTTCTGGGAAGTAATTGTAGGAAAGAGAAATTACAGACTTTGACCCTTCTACCAGCAATCTCGGATCCAGTCTTTTGTCGAAATAATTCTCCATATACTTCATCTCGCCATGAAAATTGTTCTTCAGCCAGGTCTCCAGCGGGCGGGCATCTTCCTCAAGAAATTCCGCTTTGGAAATGCCACAGCTCTGAAACCCAAAACTTTTGGCCTTGGCTTTAATCAGCTGTGAATATCTTTCTGCGGTTGAACTCATCTTTTACATTGCAAAACTAAGATTATTTTATAAATTTGCCGCGTTTGAAAAATTCAGACCTCATTATATCAGGAAAAAAATAAACCATGAAAAAAATCTGTCTGATTACTGGACTCATTTCTGCTTGTTGCTTCAGCGCACAAATTAAATTTGAAAAAGGCTACTTCGTCAATAATTCAGGACAAAAAAGTGAAGTTTTAATTAAAAATTTGGACTGGAAAAACAATCCCACGGAATTTGAATTCAAAACAGATGAATCTTCAGAAGTAAAGAAAGAAAATATTAAGAATATTCAGGAGTTCGGAATCAACAATGAACGGAAGTATGTAAGAAAAACGGTTATGGTGGATCAATCTGTCGAAATCCTGGATAAAATTTCAGACAAAAAAGAACCGCAGCTAAAAGAAGAAACTGTTTTCCTGAAATATATGGTTGAAGGAAAGGCGAATTTGTTTTATTACGAGAACAGAGACATCAGAAAGTTTTTTTTCAATATTGACAATTCTAATATTACGCCTCTTATCTATAAATCTTATTATCTAACTAACACGCAAATTTCTTATAATGAGGATTATAAAAAACAACTTAGTGAAAGCCTGAATTGCCTGAATAAAAACAGCGTTGAAAAGATACAATACCAAGCTAATGATTTATCAAAAGCTTTTATGAGTTATAATTCCTGTTCTGCTGCTAGTACCGCTGTCAACTACAATCAGGTGAACGAAAAGAGAGATCTTTTCAATTTGAACATCAGACCGGGACTTAATTTTTCATCTTTTGAAACCGTTCTGTCTTCATATTATAATGTGGATGATGAGGTTACGAAGTTCAATAGAGAAGCTGCGTTCAGAATCGGGTTGGAGGCCGAATTTCTGTTACCTTTTAATAAAAATAAATGGGCCATCTTTGCAGAACCTACTTTTCAGTATTATAAAACAGAAAAAGAGTCCGTAGCCTATGCGGGACAGTTTTTTGAAACCAAATCGTCACGAACGGTTGATTACAAATCCATTGAAATTCCTTTTGGGGTGAGGCACTATTTTTTTATCAATGACCGATCAAAAGTTTTTGTCAATATTGCCTATGTTTTCGATGTAAAAATGAAATCAGAGATAAAGTATGACTTTCAGATTCTGGAAATCAGTTCAGGAAATAATGTAGCATTTGGCGCCGGCTATAAATATAATGACCGGTTTTCAGCTGAGTTCCGTGTCAGTACTAATAGAAATCTTTTAAAAAACTACAATAACTTTACCTCAAATTATCAGACGATGTCTCTTATATTCGGATATACTTTGTTTTAAGCATAAAAAAACCTTAGAGCAACAATTAATAATCCGTAAAATTTTACGTAATTTCGTTTAATATTTGAACCATAAAAAACAAAGCAATATGTCTTTATCAGAAGTTTTAAAATCAGGAAATTATCAGCTCATCGACGTTCGTGAACCTATGGAACTGGAAATGGACGGGGCTATCGAAGGTGCTACCAATATCCCGCTGGGTGAAGTGGAAGACAGACAGGAAGAGATCCTTTCGATCGAAAAACCGGTAGTGATCTTCTGCAGAAGCGGAAACAGAAGCGGAAAAGCATTGGAATATCTAAATACGCAAGGGCTGAAAGACGGCTATAACGGCGGAGGCTGGGCTGAATTGAAAGCTACTATCGAAGCAAATCAGGGAACTTTTTAAAAGTTCCTTTTTTATTTTAAAATAGGATGCGATGAACTTGCGGGAAAGGTTTACAAAAGGCTGCCTTCAGTTTGCAGATGATCATCGGCTCATTGAAGATTTATGGGCTGAATTAGAAAAAAAATATACTGAGAAAGGCAGGCATTACCACAATTTAGCACATCTTGAAAATATGTTTGCCGAACTGGATACGGTTAAGGATAAAATTGCAGATTTTTCAACGGTAAGTTTCTCTGTTTTTACCACGATGCTGTTTATGACGCTACTTCGAAAAAGAACGAGGAAAAGAGTGCGGAAATGGCCGTTTTGAGTCTTGATAAGCTCGTTCTGAGCCCAAATGTCCTACAAAAAGTTTCAGACCAGATTCTGGCTACCAAAGCGCATCATGAATCCGGTGACCGGGATACGGATTACCTTCTGGATGCTGATCTTTCGGTTCTGGGGAAAAGCTTTGAGACATACATGGAGTACACCAAAAAGATCAGAAAAGAGTATTACATTTATCCGGACTTTATGTATAAACCGGGCAGAAAAAAGGTTTTGCAGCATTTTCTGGAGCTAAAAAGCATTTTTAAGACCAATGAATTCAGGGATAGGTATGAAAGTACGGCAAGGGAAAATATTAGAGGGGAGATTGAAAGTCTGTAACGGTTAAGTAAGGTCAATTGTGAATTCTGCTGCGCAGGTGAATGGTGAATTTACTGCCTGGAAAATTGACAAGCGAAGCGGATTGACTATTGACTATTGACTATTGACTATTCACTTTCCAAAAAACCACCCCGTCAAAAATTCTTTGAATTTTCGACACCCCTCCGGATCAGAGGGGAATTGCGGTTAAAGTTTTGACCATTTCTGTTTTTATTTGAAAGATATGGCAATATGGAGCGGAAAAATTCTCATCAAACAATTCACCATTGACAAGCGAAGCGGATTAACCATTCACTTTTACAAGATGCTGTTGATAAATTCGGCTGCTTTTTCCAATACGATTTCCGGAACTTCCTTATGCGGCGTATGGCCTGCACCCGGAATAATAAACTTTTCAGCTGTTCCGCTTACCTGGGAAACGGTTTTTTCCAGCTGATCCAAAGTTCCGTATTCGTCGTTTTCGCCCTGAATGAAAAGTAACGGAGCCATAATATTTTTCAATATAGGTTCTATATTCCAGGCTTTGAATCGATCGCTGAGCCAGATTTCCGTCCAGGCTTTGACCATCATTCCCGTTTTATCACCATGATATTTGGCCAGGCGTTCGGGAAGATTGGTCGTTTTATACGCTTCCCAAGCATCTTTTACGCCTTGCACTGTGATGTCTTCCACAAAAATATGTCCGGCCTCACAAATGACGGCACTTATTTTTTCAGGATATTTTGAAGCGGCAATCAGGGCAATGGTTCCGCCGTCGCTATGACCGAAAAGGATTGTATGATCTATTTTCAATTCGTTCAATAGGTCATTTAGTATATCGGCTTCAGTTTCCATATAGTTGTTTTCCCTTTCATGGGTAAACATCGGAAAAGATTTGCCATATCCCAGACGGTCGTAGACCAGCACATTGCATTGAACCGATTTTCCTAATTGGGACGGGAAATTCCTCCAAAGCTGCGTGCAGCCTAAAGAATCATGCAAAAAAACAAGGGTTGGCCTGGTTTTAAAGACCTGATTATATTCAATATACAGCTTTTGCCCTTTACCTCAACAACGCTTCCTTCCATTCTGTTTTATATCCGGCTACAAACTCGGATTCCCTGCCTGGTTAAATTCTGCAAGCAAATTTCTGAAAACCGTTTCTACCGGCAAAACTTCATCAATTAAAGCCGAAACCTGTCCGATTTCCAATTCACCTTCTTCCATGTCGCCCTCAAACATCCCTTTCTTTGCCCTCGCACGGCCTAAGGAAGCAATAAGAGACTCCTTGTTTCTTCCGGTATTGTATATTTCTTCGAGCTCGTTGAAGAATTTATTTTTAACCATTCTCACAGGCGCCAGTTCTTTCAACGTCAAATGGGTATCGCCCTCCTGCAGCTCGGTGATTTTCTGCTTCCAGTTTTGGTGGGCGCTGGCTTCTACGGTAGCTGCGAAGCGTGAGCCGATCTGAACGCCGTCCGCGCCTAAGATCATGGCAGCTTTCATCTGAGAGCCTAAAGCGATTCCACCTGCGGCAATCAAAGGTTTGGAAATATGCTTTTTCACATTCGGGATCAGGCAGAAAGTGGTGGTTTCATCCCTTCCGTTGTGGCCTCCGGCTTCAAAACCTTCCGCTACGATCGCATCCACGCCTGCTTCTTCACATTTCACGGCAAATTTGGTAGAAGATACAACGTGAGCTACTTTTATTCCTTCCTTTTGAAGGGTTTCTGTATAGGCTTTAGGGCTTCCGGCAGAGGTGAAAACTATTTTTACACCTTCCTCCAGAATAATGTTGATGATCTCTTCTAAATTTGGATAAAGCAAAGCGACATTTACACCAAAAGGTTTATCAGTAGCTTTCTTGCATTTCTGAATATTTTCCCGCAAAATATCGGGATACATACTCGCAGAACCAATTAATCCCAATCCTCCGCAATTGGAAACCGCTGAGGCCAGCCTCCATCCGGAGTGCCAGATCATTCCGGCCTGGATGATGGGGTACTGAATGCCAAATAGTTGGGTAATTCTATTCTGTTGTGACTGCATATCGTGAAGTTTCTTTGCTGAATTAAAATCTATAAAACTGCTCATCTTGTAAAAATAATAAAAACCCCGGTTACCAGACTGTTTTGCATAAAAAAACCTTCAGAATTTCTGAAGGTTTTCGTTTTATTTCTTTACTGAATCTTTTTTCCAGTTTCCTTTGAAGTTACAGGAATCGTAACGGCTGTCGATGGAAATGAAGGTGGTCGGAAGTTTTGAGTTTACATACTTTTCAACCATTTCATTCTTTTTCTTGTTGAGGGCCATCTGCTTGATTCTGTCGTAATCCGTTTCCAGTGTAATCTTGTGTGCCGGAATAACGTCTTCAATTTTAATGATCTTCACTACTTTTCTTTTTCTTTCATCTTCATCATCAAAAGCAGTGGTGATGTCTCCTTTGTTCAATCCTGCCAATTCATAACTGATTGTTCCCGGAAGTGTTTCTCTTTCGATCTTGTTGGAACCGTCCGCGCCCGGAATTACTCCAGCGTTGAATTTGGTTCTTTTATCGTCGGAAAATCTAAACGCTGCATCTTTGAAAGTCATTTTTCCGTTTTGGATCAATCCTCTGATACTGTCGAGTTTCGTCTTAGCTGTTTTCATTTCTTCATCCGTCGGGGTTGCCATCAGGAGAATATGCCTTGCATCGTAGATCTTCCCGGATTTCTTCACCAGCTGAATAATGTGGTAACCGAATTCCGACTCTATCGGATCAGAAATTTCTCCTTCCTGAAGGTTCAGTGCAGCCGCCTCAAAAGGCTTTACCATCTGTCCTTTGGAAATATTTTTCATCAATCCTCCGTTTGATGCTGATCCCGGATCTTCGGAATAGATTCTGGCCTGGCTTTCGAACGTTTCTCCGCCTTCGATATCTTTTTTAATTTTCTTCAGCTTGTTGATCAGTTCATCCTTGTGAGCTTCCGTAAGCTTAGGGAACATCATGATCTGGGAAATGGAAATCTCATCCTTGATTTCCGGAAGCTGCGTTTTGAAAGTATTGTAGAAATCCGTTACTTCATTAGGAGTAACGTCTGCTTTCTCCGTAATTCTCTGGTATTTTGCCTGTCCGTAATACTGGTCTGCATCGATTTTTTCGATGGCATTTTTCATTTCGAAACCGTTTCTGAACTTATAGGCTGCCAACATCGTTTTTTCGTCCGGGAACTGGGAAAGCAGCTGTTGGTATTTGGCGTTTGCCTGTTCTTTAATCGCTGCCGAACGGTTCTCGATCAGGGTATCTTTTTTTGCTTCGTAAACAAGAAGTTTGTTGTTAAGAAAATTTTCTAAAAACTCACACTTATCTATATTAGAAGCTCCCTGCTGTTTTGCATAGTTCATCTGTTCGTTTACATCGGACTCCAGCACAATTTCATCACCGATTACAGCAGAAATACCATCCACTAAATCTCCTTTTTTCAGCTGGGCGTTCATGGTATTGATACCGAACATCATGATGAAAATTCCAAAAAGAAAAGTGATCTTAAGTTTATTTGTCATTTTACTATTTTAAACAAGTTGCAAATTTAGAATTCTTAATGAATTACACTAAATTTTTTATTATAAATATTTCTTAAAAGAAGGTATTTATTGCAGTTCCACGTCGAAAGCTGTGAGCTCTTTAAATTGTTTCAGTCTTCCGAACATATCGGCTTCGCTTACTTCCTGAATTCTTTCGGTTCCGAATTTTTCAACGGTGAAAGAAGCCATTGCAGAACCTACGATCAATGCAGATTTCATAGTTTCGAAATCGATTTTTTCTTTTTTAGCCAGGTAAGCTGCGAAACCTCCTGCAAAAGTATCTCCTGCTCCGGTAGGATCGAAAACGTCTTCCAAAGGCAACGCAGGGATCGCAAATACTTTATGGTCGTGGAAAAGTAGAGCTCCATGCTCTCCTTTTTTGATGATTACATATTTTGGACCCATTTCATGAATCTTTTTAGCGGCTTTTACCAAAGAATATTCTCCGGAAAGCTGTCTTGCCTCTTCATCGTTGATGGAAATTACATCGGTCTTGGCAATCATTTCCATTAAAATTTCCAAAGCGGAATCCATCCAGAAGTTCATGGTATCCAGGATTACCAGTTTCGGACGGTTGGTCATTCTTTCAAGAACAGAAAGCTGCACGCCCGGATGAAGGTTCCCCAACAATAAAATTTCCGCATCCTGCATAGAATCCGGAATCTTCGGATCGAAGTTTTCCAGAACGTTTACTTCCGTTGCCAAGGTATCTCTCGTATTAAGATCGTTGTGGTATTTTCCCGACCAGAAGAATGTTTTTCCTTCTTTTACAATTTCGATTCCTTCAATATTGATATCTCTGTTTGTAAACATATCCAGGTGTTCCTGAGGGAAATCTCCTCCTACTACGGAAACGATTCCGGACTTAACGCCCAAAATGGATGAAGTGATCCCGATATATGTGGCTGCACCGCCTAAAATTTTATCTGTCTTCCCAAATGGCGTTTCGATTGCGTCGAACGCAACACTTCCTACAACTAAAAGTTTCATATTTTTTTCAAAGTATTATAAAAGTCAATTATTTTTTCCATTCAAAGGTATCGAGCAGGTGTTTCATATCTTTTTTGATATAGTCTATCGCAGGAGCCAATGAATCAGGCTTCGGCCTCGTGTTGAAATATAAATAAGCCGTTACGAAATGCTTCGTGCTGTCTGTAATGTAAAACTGGAGATTGGATGCACTCTGCCCCTTCAGCTCGTAAAAGTTTCCGTACACTTTTTTTGCCGGATATTCGAAAGATTTTGTATCGATCGCGCTGGCTTTGATGGTATGTTCGTACACCATTTTTTCCGCTTCTTTGATGTGGTCGGCAAAATCATTCTGTATCGGATAATACGTTACAAAAACCTTAGCCTTCATTTTCGGGTAATTCAGGTAATACCAGCAAGGTCTCTTCGCATCCGTAATTTTGGCAAAATCGGAATATTCAAATGTATAATTGCAGTTGTTTTCAAATTTGCGGTACTGAGGCTTCGGATATTCCAGACGGAGCTCTCCGTAAGGCTTCGGAACCGGATCTTTGCCGCACGACACCAAAAGCAGGGCTACAAAAATAAAAATCGCGTTTTTAAACATTTTGCAAAAGTACAAATTAGATTTCAGATTTCGGAAGACAAATTTCAGCATTTCAAGGAGTTTTGGATTTAATTTTATCCTTTTAAACTTAAACCAATATGAATAAGATTTTAATGCAAAATACGAGATGTATTTTTTTCAGCATCATTGTCATTCCGGAGGAATCTAGACGCGAATCTTTCGGTAATTTATCTAATACTATGTCTTGATTCCTGCGGAATGACAAATTGGGCGTATAATCCTATATGGAAAAAAATCAGACATTCTCGAGACCAATATTTTTCTAGCTTTTCTATCCTATTATGTTGAATTTCCTACGGAATAGCAATACCATTAGATATATGCAGAAAGTATCATTCTGTCTATAATTACAAAAACTGATAGGCTTCCTCATAATTCAGAATGTATGTTTCCAGCGGTTTTGGAAACGACTTTTCGTGGGAAGCTTCCACGTCGGTAACCTGGTAATTATGGCCGGCAATAAAATGATTCCATGCTTCTTCGGAATGTACTTCGACATTGTAAATTTCAATGCTGAGGTTTTTGTGGGTCAGTTTATGGCTGACGGTTTTCACCCCTACGATATACGGTACCAGCTCATCAGAAATTTCAGGCACAAATTCGAAAAGTTTTTTCCAAATGAAATCGTCTTTTCTCTGCTGGATCAGGAATTGACCGTTTCTGTGGACGAAATAATATTTTAATTCCAGGTCTTTTGCTTTTGTTTTTTTGGCTTTGACAGGAAACTCAGAAACCCTGTTCATTGAAAATGCCAGGCAATCCTCATTTAACGGGCATTCTCTGCAGAGAGGATTTTTAGGTCTGCAGATTTCAGAACCCAGATCCATCATCGCCTGGTTGAAATCCCCTACATTATCGGGTAAAATTAAATGCGCCAGTTCCGAAAAGTAATTAAAAGCCCTGGAGTTTGAAATGTCGAAACCGTCGGCAAAAACCCTGCTCAGAACACGGTAGAAATTCCCATCCACGGCCGGGATCTTTCCGTTAAAGCAAATGCTGGAAACTGCTGCTGCCGTATATTTACCGACCCCTTTTAATTTTAAAATTTCCTCGTATTCATGTGGGAAACTTCCCTGATACTCGGTCATGATCTGCTGGGCAGCCTTATGAATATTAATCGCCCTGGAATAATAGCCCAAGCCTTTCCAGTACAGCAAAACCTCATTTTCTTCCGCTTCTGCCAGGGTCTTCACATCGGGAAACCTCGCAATGAAATTATTGTAATGCCCTAAACCCTGGTTGATTCTCGTCTGCTGGAAAACAATCTCACAGATCCAGATTTTGTACGGATCTTTCGTTTGTCTGAAGGGAAGATCCCGGGCGTTTGCTTTGTACCAGTTGAGAAGCTTATTGCCGATATGCCTGAAATCCGGCTCTTTATTTATCTTTTCCAAAATTGATCTATCCATTATTCCAAATTCTTCAGAGATAAAACATGAGAAGCGATATACTTAATTTTTCAAACTTAGAATTCAAAATATTATGCTTTATCTGCCGATGAATTTAATGTTACAAAGATAATGCTTTATTGTTCACTTTTTACCGAGTAGACCGGGGCTGACTTGAGCCATTGGTATTTCAGGTTCATCTGTCTGGCAATAAAGCGGTAGCCGTCCAGTTTTTTAAGATAAACATACGAAGTGGAATCAGGGTGAAACATCAGCCGCTGATTGGAAAGGAACTGAAAAGGAAAAGAGACTACAGAATCCCTTGTGGTTTTAAGCACCTTCCCCGCATTTACACGATAGATGTAAATAGATTTACCGCGGCCCGAAGACTGATCGATCAGTTTGATGTTGGGTGAGGAAACCACCATATCGCTTTCATACAGGCATTCCTCAGGTTTCATGATATAAGCCTTCCCTTCCTTTCTTTCGTCGGCAAAAAGATCGATTTTTTGATTATGCTGAAGTTTTTTTTCTTCACAGCTTATCCCTAAGAACAGGACCGGTAAAAAGTACAGCCATCTTCTTTTCATAATGATTTAATAATTTGGTAGAAAAAAACCGATGAACAAATGCATCGGTTAGTATTTTAAGTAAGCCAGGATTAATCCTGAAGATATTCTGCATCCCATTCGTTGCCGTCGTCTCCTTTGTGTCCGTCCAGTTTAATAACAAAACTTTTGGTAGGGAAATAAGGCGTCAGGCGAATGTCCAGCCAAACCCTGTCTTTATTTACTTTATCCTGTTCGAAACGGACAATTTTGAATTTTTCGATCAGCTTGTCCGGACCTTTGATTCCGTCGAGGAAGGTTACAATCTGTCTTCTCAAATCATCTTCGTTTTTGGCATTCCAGTTTTCGAAAGCCCTCCTGTTCAGGAAGTCCAGCAATACTTTGGTTACATAATCGAATACCCGAACAACCGAATAGGTCTGAAGGCCGATGTTATCTCCGGTAAACAGTGTTTTTGCGGAGAATGCCATAATTTTTCCGTATTCGTTTACCATCGGAACCAGTCCCATCTTTTCGAGCTGGGAGATTTCGCTCTTCTTCAATTCGAATTTTACGGCATCCACTTCATTGATGTTTCCGTGCTTTTTACCGGCTGCTACCTGAGACATCAGGGTTTTATGGATTTTTCCTGCCAGTGAAGTGGAAGGCGGAAGCTCTACGTTTTCCTCTTCTCCTACTTCTTCGGCTTTGCCACGTCCTACAAGCCAGTTACAAGTCATGATGACATTACTTCTGTGCAATTCGCCACCGGTAAGATTTGCAGAATGGAAAAGGTCCACCACATCATCCGGCTTATCAAGGTTGGCGAAATCCGTAATCATCATCACCTTATTTTCGTTACAGATTTTGGCCCATTTTTCAATGACTTTGTTGGAACCCAGGTATCCCGGAATGGCCAGGATAGAATAATTATCCCTAAGATCCAGACGGTCGTAATAGTTTTTGAATTCCTCTGCAACGGCATCAATGAACAATGGATTATCAAGGTCTGAAACTTGATCTAAACTGGCATTTACGATGCTTACATTGTCTACTTTATCCAGCTCGGTGTTTTTATAGAATTGCGCAACCGTTCTATAGTTGGTTTCCAGCAAACGCACGGCATCGAGCGTATTTTTAAGATTGGATTTCAAATTCTGGTCGGCAGCCTGCGCTTTGGATTTGCAGGTATCTGCCATTTTATCTGCAGATTCGTTGCTTTCCAGAAGGTCCACCCAAAGGTTGATCTTTTGGAGAAGCTCTTTTCTTTCGTCTGCTTTGTTGCTGTCGTTCAGGAAAATCTCTTTTCGGGCTTTCCTGGTCGGGTTCATGTTTGCGATGCCGTCTACTACGGATTCTACAAAGCCAAAACCACCTATTTTATTGAGTTCGGCAAGCGGATTACCTTTGGGCTGGCCGGCGTGTTGCTGCTGCCCCTGCTGTTGTTGGTTTTCAGCTGCCTGTAATTTACTGTCCATGATTCGTGTAAGTCTTTAGATTATTTTTCAAGTTCTTGTGCCACTTCTTTCAATACTTCGATGAATGCAGCCCTTGTCTGGTCATTCTCCAGCATGTTGCGCAGAATTTTATTGGTTTTCAGCTGGCGTACTATTTTGTTGTACTGCTCCTGCTCCATGCTCAGCTGCTGTAGATATTCTGATTTCTGCGTTAGATTTTTTGGGGTGAAGTCCGCAAGATTCTGAAAACGGAACTCTTCTTCTACTACATTACCGTCTTCCGTTTCATGCTGAACGTGCACAGAAGGCTGGAAATGCCTGAAGACGTCGTCCACGGTTTTTAATCCTGTTACAATTTCAGGAACGTAAGATTCTTCTGTTGTAAGCTGGCTTACTATCAGCGATTTATTCTCCTGAATCTGCTGGATAGCTTCATTAGCGTCTACTTTTACTTCGTTTCCGCCAACGCCATAATTAAACATTGCCATATTATTGTTATTTTGAGATTTTCTATTTTGGTGTTCATTGTTTTTATCAGCATCAAATAACTGACCAATCCAATGTTTAAATTTAAAAAAAAACTGTAACATAAAAAATTTTGTTAAGATTTTTTTGAAATAATATTTACCGGATAAACATCGGTGAAAAACTGATATTTACGATATCACTAAACTAGGAAAAATAAATAAAAAAACGCACCCTTTCCTGTGCGTTTTTCATTTCTAACAATTTTATGGTGTTTTTACCAAATTTTTATTCTGTCCTGAGGCGCTTTATACATTTTGTCGCCCGGCTTAATATCGAATGCTTTGATGAAAGAATCCTGGTTCACCAACGGACCGAAAGCCCTGAAAACGCCCGGCGAGTGCGGGTCGGTTTTCACCTGGTTGGTCATATACTGGTCGGTGGATTTTGTTCTCCATACGGTGGCCCAGCTCATAAAGAACCGCTGATCCTGCGTAAAACCGCTGATCGGCCCCGGATTCCCGTGGTCTTTAAGATACATCTGCAAAGCATCGTAAGCAACTGCTACTCCGCCAAGATCCCCGATGTTTTCACCGCTGGTAAATTTACCGTTCACGAAACTTCCTTTTACGGGTTCGTAAGCGCTGTACTGTGCTGCCAGCTGAGCCACTTTGGCGTCGAAATTTTTACGGTCTGCGTCGGTCCACCAGTTGTTGAGGTTTCCGTCTCCGTCAAATCTCGAACCGCTGTCGTCGAATCCGTGGGAGATCTCATGGCCGATTACCGCTCCGATTCCACCGAAGTTTACTGCTGCATCTGCATTCGGATTATAGAATGGTGGCTGAAGGATGGCCGCAGGGAAAACGATTTCGTTGTTGGATCCGCTATAATAGGCATTCACGGTCTGCGGTGTCATTCCCCACTCCGATTTGTCAACCGGTTTTCCTACTTTGTCCAGACTTCTCTGGTACTGCCAGGCAGCAACGTTCTGAAGGTTAGAATATAAAGTTGCTCCTTCCTTCGGAGATTCCACTTTCAGTTGGGTGTAATCTTTCCATTTGTCCGGATAGGCGATCTTCACTGTAAATTTCGATAATTTTTCCTGTGCTTTTACTTTAGTATCCGGAGACATCCAATCCATATCATCGATGTGGGTTTTAAATGATTTCAAAATATAATCGATATAGGTTTCCATCTGCGCTTTGGCTTCAGGCGTAAAGTATTTTTCGACATATAATTTTCCGAAAGCTTCACCCAGAACACCGTTTACCAGGGAAAGTCCCCTTTTGTTCATCGGGCGCTGCTCTTTCTGCCCCTGAAGATATCTGGAGTAGAAATCAAACCGGATCTGTTCAAGATTTTCGTCCAGGTTGCTCGCATTCCCGTTAATTAAATGATATTTCAGATAATCTTTCAGCAGCGGAAGGTTTTTCTGTGTCAGGAACGAATCCATATTTTGGTAATATTTCAGTTCCCCAACGATTACACGATCGGTATTCACTCCTGCTTCTTTTAAATATTTCGGAAGATTGACATTTTTAACCAATACCGGCAGTTCGGATACATTTTTAGGGTTGTATCTTAAATTCGCATCGCGGTTTTGCTCAAGCGTCAATAAGTAGTTAGCCAGCTGCTTTTCAAAATCCACTACGTTTTTGGCAGCAGCATCCGCATTTTTATAGCCCAATACCCCGAATAATTTCCCTACATAAGCCTGATATTCGGCTAAGGTTTTGGTATTGGCTTCATTTACTTTCTGATAGTAATCTCTTCCCAGGCCAAGATCCGGGCCGCCAAGATATACCGCATTCATATTGGAATTTTTCATATCCGCTCCTACTCTCCATCCGTAGAACGAGTTGTCGCCGACTTTCGTAGCTTCCAGTAAATATTTCTGAAGGTCATTCAGGTTTTTGATGGCATCGATCTTTGCCAGATCCCCTTTGATCGGAGCGAGCCCTTCCGCATTTCTCTTATTCGTATCCATAAATGAAGCGTACAGATTTTGTATTTTCTGCCCTTCGGAACCAGCCGAATACGATTCTGATAAAATTTTATTTAAAATATCCAGGGAAGCGTCATCCACATTTTCTCTTAAGGCGTTGAAGGATCCCCAGCTCGCCTTATCGGAAGGGATCTGCGTGGTTTTCACCCAATTCCCATTGACGTAGCTAAAAAAATCATCCTGTGGACGAACGGTTTTGTCCATATAAGACAAGTTCAGCCCTTCTTCTTTTACTTCTTCTTTTTTCACCGGATCTGCAGCCGCTTCCTTCACGGTCTCAGGTTTCTGAGCGTCTGCTGTTTTTGCCGTACCACACGAATGTAAGAATACAAGGCCCGAAAAGGCAAGTATCCCGATATTTAGCTTTTTCATTAAGATATTTTTTGATTTACACAAACTTATCAAATATACAAATTTGATTGTAATCCCGTACAGCTTATTCGTACCACAGAAACATGATAAATTTTTGTTAAAACATGGCTCGCTGTCAGTTTATTATTTCTGTCAAAGGGATGAAAAATTTATTTTTACCGTAAAATTCTAATATTTTAATCATGAAAAAATCTTTTTCAGGAAAAATACTGTTGATGATTCCTTTTCTCTTTTCCACCCTTATCTATTCACAGAGTTCTGACGAAAGAAATTATCTCCGGAAGTTTATTTATCCTCTTCAATCAGATGATCCGAACATCGGCTTTAAGGAAGATTCTGTGGTTTTCAACCGCTTTTTTGCCAATGCCAAACTGGTAGGATTAGGAGAAGCTTCTCACGGCTCACATGAAATTTTTAAGGTAAAAGAAAAATTAACCCGGTATTTTCTGATGAAAAATAACGGTGGCGTATTTTCCATAGAATCTCCCATGCCTAAAGCCATGCTCCTTAACGAATATATCGTCAACGGAAAAAAAACAGGTGAAGAATATGTGATGAACCTGGATTCCTGGATTTATCAAACCGAAGAAATCCTGAATATGACGGAATGGATGAAAAAATACAACGATAAGAACGCATCCAAAATAACATTTACGGGATTCGATATAACCACGTACCGGGGTTCTGTTGTACAGCTTAAAATAATGATGGACAAATACGGTATTCCGACTGACCATCTGATGAAATTGACACAGCTGCTTTATGATGAAAGCCGCTTAGAAAGAAATCAGCTTTCCGACAAAAAACAATTAAATAAAGAGGCATCAGCAGAACTAAACGGCGTAAAAACATCTTCCTCAAAGATATTGGATCCGGAAGATTATTCATGGTTTCAACAGCATATTACTCTTCTTGATCAGTATATCAGCAAAACCTATCTTGGAAGGAATAAATACATGGCAGATAATATTTTCTGGCTTAAAAACAAGTATCCTGATTCAGCTTTTGTATTGTGGGCCCATAATGAACATCTGAAAAAAACCGGAGAGGAAACCGGAAAATTTCTGAAAGATAATTTTAATAATTATGTAAGTTGCGGAACGTTCTTTTATGAAGGTTATCATTCCGTTTTCGACCTGCACGACGAAAAAATCAAATCCGTTTATCTGAAAAAAAATGCACCGGATTCATTGGAAGAACTTCTCAATTCTTTTGATATTCCTATTTTTATTCTTGATCTCAAAAGCATTAAAAAAGAGAACAACAAATTGGCTAGAGTACTCCTGAAAAAAATAAATTACAGAACAGTAGGTGCTTCTCCGATCCCAAAGGATTTTAAATCCGGCATTGTAACCGATGATTTTGATTACCTGATCTTCATAAAAAATTCTACGGCATCGAAACTGTTGAGTAATTAATGTGAACCTGATGTAGAATCCGGATTGAAATGCTGGACGAGGGATGCCGGATGCCGGGTGTTTTCCCAGTCAACATCACAGCCAAGTAAAAATGTCATTTGGAAAGGCAGTCAATTACAGGCTGAAGATCAATTTAGGCTAAAGCCAAATTGAATTCTGTTTTTGAAAACGGGCTAAAGCCCAATGTCATTAAGTTAAGGTCTTATAGATTTTTTTTATAGTTTTTAGTGACCTTTGGTTTCGCTCTGACTCTGTATTTTAAAATATTCCTTTTAAAGGATCTTTTGGGTCTGACGGGGATCATATGAGAAGCAAAAAGAATTTTAAGCTCTGCCACTATATCCTCTTTTTTTACATTGCTAAAGAGCAAATTCAAAATTCTGTTTTTCATCAAGCTGTAAGAAAGGGAAGTATTGACTTTGTACCGGTACTTCTTTTTCGTATCAACTTCATTAAGCTCCTGTTCGAGTTCTCTGACAATAAGGGTCTGTATATTGCTTACAAGCAAAGTAGAATAGAAATCCTGTAAGATGCTGTTGTTTGAGTAACCGGAAAATTCCTCCAGGTGAAGCTTGTTTTTGATTTCATCAAAATAGGTTTCTATGCCCCAGCGTTCAAAATATAGGGCTTTGAAAATCTCCGAAGGATAACAAGCCTCATCTAAAAGAGAGGTTGCAAGAACTTCGATGGTGCCATTATCCAGTACGACACGCAACAATCTTACCTTAAAAGTATAGTCTCTACCATAATCTTTTCCTGACAGATCTACGTTGGGAGAAGGCTTAAAGTCTGTTATCATACTGGATATTCCGCTTTTGACGAAATCTTTTATGGTTTGGTTCAAACCTACTTTTACGCGCATAAGGTAGTTAAAATTTCTTTTGTGATGCTGATAAAAGAAATCAAATGAAGCAAAACCACGGTCATATAGCAGCAGATCATTATGGCAACAATGAGCCAACAGCTCAAGAGCCTGTAAACGTTCATCAGTATCTATAGAAGAAAGTACCCCTTTTAAACAGATTTTATTGATTGTATCATACAGTACGCAGGCTTTGGCCTGTACGCAGGTATGAGAAGTCTGGTTTTTGGATACACCATAAATCTCTTCCAGCTCTCGGGTTTGAGGTAGATTAATTCTCGAACCATCAATAGCCAACAGACGAAGACCATTGAATTTGGTCTGTACTGCAGAATTATCTGTATAGAATTCTTCCACAAGCCGCTTGTTCAGATGAATAAAAACCTCGGGCTTTATCTTTTTTCTGTTCTGTACGTATGCACTTTTTGTAAAAGTATTCTGTGTCTGGCCCAAAGATCTTATATAGTGAATGAAATTTACAATCTCACAGGACAGGCTTTTGGTAATGAAGTTGAGCATAAACAAAAGCGTATTTGAAAAGCTCAACTTCCTTTTGCGGGTGAAATCTCTGCTACTCATCCTGTATTCATTACAAATAGCCACGCTGTGGATTTCCTCCTCCAATGATAATAAAATATCTGAAACATTTTTTTTGCATAATAAGAAAATGAAAGATTAAATCTCAAATTTAGCAAAAACATAACACTAAAAAATACTAACTTAATGACATTGGGCTAAAGCCCGTTCCTATTGATCCGCAAGTAAACTTACTCATTATACATGAAAATACCGGCAATAGAAAAACCGCTCATTGCTGAGCGGTTTTTTATGATATTAAAAAAAATTACCAGATTTTGATACGGTCTGCCGGCTTTTTGTAAAGCTTGTCGCCTTCTTTCACATCGAATGCTTTGTAGAAAGCATCAACGTTCGTTAAAGGACCGAAACTTCTGAAATACCCCGGAGAGTGCGGATCGGTTTTCACCTGATTCACCATGTACTTTTCGCTGGATAAAGTTCTCCAAACGGTTGCCCAGCTTAAGAAGAATCTCTGATCCTGGGTATACCCGCTGATTGTACCCGGGTTTCCTTTGTCTTTCAGATACATCTGCAAAGCATCATACGCAATGTTTACCCCTCCTAAATCGGCGATGTTTTCACCATTGGTAAAGGTTCCGTTCACAAAAGTTCCTTTTACAGGCTCATACTTGTCGTATTGTGAAGCCAGAGCTTTTGTTGCTTTTTCAAAGTTGGCCTTATCTTCCGGCGTCCACCAGTCTACCAGGTTTCCGTCTGCATCAAACTGTGCTCCCGAATCATCGAATCCGTGGCTCATTTCGTGACCGATTACAGCACCGATTCCTCCGAAGTTTACCGCAGCATCCGCTTTAGGATTGAAGAACGGCGGCTGAAGGATGGCCGCAGGGAAAACGATTTCGTTGTTTACCGGGTTGTAATAAGCATTTACCGTCTGTGGCGTCATTCCCCATTCGGTTTTATCAACAGGTTTTCCGATTTTAGCCAGGTCTTTATTGTACTGCCATTCCGTAATGTTCTGAAGGTTGGAATACAGATTTCCGCCTTTAGATTCAGGAACGATGGTTAATTTGGAATAATCTTTCCACTTATCCGGATACGCTACTTTTACGGTGAATTTATTTAATTTCTGCATGGCTTTCTCCTTCGTTGTAGAAGACATCCACGCTAAGTTATTGATGTGAACGGCAAAACTTTTCTTTAAGTAATCGATCAGTTCCACCATCTGCGCTTTGGCTTCTGCAGGGAAATATTTCTCTACATATAATTTTCCGAACGCTTCGCCTAATGTTCCGTTGATCAGCTCAAACCCTCTTTTGTTAAGGGCTCTCTGCTCCTGCTGTCCTCTCAGGTATTTACCGTAGAAGGCAAACCTCATATCTCCGATCTTTTCGCTCAGATAAGAAGCGCTTCCGTGGATCAAATGAAATTTAAGATAATCCTTGATCACAGGAAGGTTCTGGGCATTGATGAATTTGTCTAAATTCTTGTAATATCCTAATTCCCCGATAATCACTTTGTCTGTATTTACCCCCACTTTTTTAAGGTAAGCCGGAAGATCTACATTTTTTACCAAGGCGGATAGCTGAGCCATGGTTTCTGGATTGTACTGCAGAGTATTGTCACGACTCTGCTCATTGGTCAGATACGTTTTGGCAATGCTTTTTTCATACTCTACAATTCCTTTTGCAGCAGCATCCGCATTTTTATATCCTAATTCTTTCAGCATGGAAGCTACATACTTCGTATATTCTGCCAAGGCTTCCGTGTTTTTTTCGTTTACTTTCTGGTAATAATCTCTTCCCAATCCTAAAGATGCATTTCCTAAATAAACTGCATTCATTTTAGAATCTTTCAGATCCGCATCCACGCCCCATCCGTAGAAATTGTTCTCTCCTTCTTTGGTTACGGAAATCAGGTAATTCTGAAGATCGTTTACGTTTTTAATGGCATTGATCTTATTCAGGTTCGCCTGGATCGGCTTGATTCCGTCTGCATTTCTTTTGGCCATATCCATGTACGACGCATAAAGGTCCTGGATTTTTTTACCTTCCGTTCCGTCGGCAAACTTGTCTTTCAAAAGAGAGTTCAGGATCGTCATGGAATTATTGTCCGTATCTTCAGCGAGTTTGTTGAAACTTCCCCATGTCGGTTTATCGGAAGGAATTTTAGCCGTCTTCATCCATGTTCCGCTTACATAGCTGTAAAAATCGTCCTGCGGACGTACCGATTTATCCATCAGGCTAAGATCCAGACCTTTGTCTGTCGCCTGAGCGTTCACTGTCTGTGAACAAATTCCTCCTAATAAAAGCAGAGAAAGCGTTAGTTTTTTCATTATAATTACAATTTATACGATAAGTATATCGTTTTTTTTTATTTGTTACTTTTTACGAAAACAAATTTAATCAAATATTAAAAATACGTTTACATTTAACTTTTTTAAAATTTCTATCAATCCGTTTTGCTTTTGCCATCAGAATTAAACCGGAATTCTAAATTATAAGAGAGCTCCGATAAAAATAATCTGTACTTTTTATGTATTGATGGTCTGTCATCCGGATTTATTTCTTTCATCTAGAAAAGCTTTAAGAAGCCGGGATTTCCTTTACATTTCCGGTTCTTTTCAGGAATCCCCAGGACTGCATTTCCCCTTTCAGTGCCCTTCTTAAACTTCTGAACAGGACGATGTACATCAGCCAGCGGTAACCGAACCTCTGCGGAATCACATAAAGCAGGTTAACAAGCTTTTCCCGCTGCATAATGAAAGCCATTAATGCCAGTGAAGCATCTACCAAAAGGAAAATCAGATAATAACCGAATATCTTCCCGCCGTTTCCGGATAAAATCCCGAAAAACATAATCAGGTCTGCCATCGGCGAGAAAAACGGAATGATATACTGGAATAGCAGGATATTCGGCATTGCCCATAATCCGAGACCTTTGTATTTGGGGTTCAGGAAGGTCTGTCTCTGTTTCCAGAACATCTGCATAATCCCGTAGGTCCATCTGAAACGCTGCTTTAAAAACTGCTTTACGCTTTCGGGAGCTTCTGTTACGGCAACCGCTCTGTTTTCATTGGCTACGGTGTAACCTCTTCTCAGAATTTTTACCGTAATGTCGCAGTCCTCTGCCAATGTATCGGAAGAATAGCCTCCCACCTCTTCAATCACGGATTTTTTGAAAGCTCCGATTGCTCCCGGAATCACCGTGATCGCATTGATATCGGCATAAGCCAACCGATCGAAGTTCTGGCTGGTCGTATATTCGATCGACTGCCATTTTGTAAGCCAGTTTACCGGGTTCCCCACTTTTACATTTCCTGCTACGGCCGCAATTTTATCTTCCGGAGCTGAATTCAGGAATCTTGCAATTAAATACTTCACGGCATTTTGCTCCAGCTTCGTATCGGCATCAATGCAGACTACATATTCGGCGTCGGTTCCGGAGATCCCGAAATTCAACGCGGTGGCTTTCCCGCCATTTGTTTTGCTGAAGATTTTCAGCTTGGAATTGCCATCAAATGCAGCTTTTGCTTTTTCGTAGGTCGAATCTTTACTTCCGTCATCTAACATAATAATATCGAAATTCGGATAGGTCTGTTTCAGCATGTTGTTTAAAGAAGAAACAATATTCACTTCTTCGTTGTAAGCCGGAACAATAATCGACACTTTCGGATACGATGGCAATAGTGGGAAAACTCCTAATTTTTTCTCTTTTTTTCTTTCTTTAAAAGCCCAGTACAGCATGATCAACAATCTTACCAGCCCTAATCCTATGAACACGGTGAACAGGGCCACCAGGAAGTGGCTGATCCCGTAAATGACGGTTGCCAGGATGAGGTTAAGCTGCATCACATAATAGGCCCGTGTTCTGGGAACTTCCGGCATCAGCTCGCTTCTTTTTTTATGGAGGATGCTGGTAAGGTTGGTAAAATGGTAGCCCTGTTTCTGTAAGGTCGGAATTAAAATTTTCAGTGCTTTCACTGTTTCTTCCCTTGTGTCTCCGCCTGCATCATGAAGCAGGATAATGTTTCCGCGCTCTGCTTTCACTCCCGCCATTACCCTTTTCACAATTTCATCGGCTTTTATACCGGGCTGCCAGTCTTCGGGGTCGATGTTTTCACCGATGTCCAGGTAATTCTGCTGCCTTGCCAACGCTACGGGAATGATCTCCTCTGAAGTCGTCGGCTCGGAATCTGCATTGTAGGGTGCCCTGAAAAGAATGGTGCTGTGGCCCGTGATACATTCAATCAGCAGCCTGGTCAGCTTCAGTTCGAGCAGGGCTCTTTCCGGACTTACTTTTGCAACATTTTCGTGGGTAAAAGTATGGTTTCCTATTTCGTGACCTTCGCGGTAAATTCTTTTAACCAGAGGAAGGTTTTTCTCAGCATTCAACCCTACCAGGAAGAAAGCGGCGGGAACATGATATTTTGAAAGGACATCCAGAATCTGAGGCGTGTAGGTCTCATCCGGCCCGTCATCAAAGGTAAGGACCAGTTCTTTCTGCGGGGCTTCGCCATATTTTTTCACCTCGTACGAACTCGGATAAGTGATGTAATTTTCGTCGGTAATGATTTTTTCTTTCGGATCGATTTCCAGGGCTATTTTTCCGTCGTGAGGCGTATTCAGAACGTCCAGCACTTCCCCGTCACCGATATAATCCACCATCGTCTGCCCTTTCACATTTTCCAGGCTTTTTAAATTTAATTTGGATAATCCTGCAAAAGTGAGGTCTTTATCGTAAAAATTCCAGATGCGGGTGTCTTCGCTTCCCAGTCTCCAAAGGGCAGTTCCCGCCAGCGGATATTCCGAGGAGAACCGCATGGTGTTGAAAATAGACGCCGCATCATTGAAAAATACGGTGTGGGTACTGTTTTTAGAATCGGTATATGAGTAATTGAGGTTGAAGGTATTGTCGTCAAAATTGATTTTCGCTTTGCTGGCACTTGCTTTCGTGATCGCCTGCATGTAAGTTACCGAATTGTTGTCTTTTTTGTCCGTACTCCAGTCGTACCCGTAAGCTCCCAATCCTAAAATAATTTTTTCGGGGGATGTTTTCTGTAAAATTTTCCCGGTCTGTGCCTCGATCCATTTTTGGGAAGATACGGGTCCGGCATCACTGTCTGCCGAATATTCATCGTAGGCCATCAGCACGAAATAATCGACATACGGATTCAGCTTTTCAACGTTGTAATCGTCGTTATCCGTCATGATATCCATAGAAACCAACAGCTTATTCTGTTTGAAGGTCTTGGAAAGCTCTTTCATAAAATCGATCAGGTAATCGTCGGAATCGAGGTTCATATCCTCAAAGTCGATGTTGATTCCTTTGAAATGCAGCTTCTGACACTGCAATTTCAGTTTTTGAATCAGCTGTGTCCGTTTTGCCGGGTCTTTCAGGACCTTTCCTAATCCTTCAGAATGAAACTCCTGCTCGAAATTATTGCTCAGGATCGGCATGGCGGCCACACCGGTTCTTTTGATGATCTTATATCCTTCGGAATCCACATTGGTTTTCAGATCCCCGGTCTTGGGATCGAGGAAAAACCATTCAGGGAACACAAGATTGATATGCCTGATGTTTCTTTTCAGCGACATCAGCGATTGGGGATCCCATGCTACATAGAATGCAGACCGGATCCCACTCGGAAACTGCGACCAGTTGCGGTTCTGATTTTTTATTCTTTCGGCTCTTGCCTTTTCGATCTTGGCAAGATTGGTATGCATTGTTTTTTCAGAAATGAAACTTCTGAAACCTTTGTATTCTTTAGATATTTTATTTTCCTGAAGATAAGGCTTTCCGGCAGTGATAACGGCTTTGTAATCTTCTTTAAACGGTATTTTCGGACTTCTGCCGAATTTCATCATCAGGCCTAATGCCAGAAAAAGCAATATGGCAACGAAGATAAAAATACGGCTTCCCCATTGCACGTTTCTCCAGCGTTTTTTGCTGTCGGTCTGAAAGATTTGCTTGGAATTTTCCACGACTTGTTCTTTTTGTTTTCAATTACAAAAGTCGTGAAATAATCGCTTGTATTTAATTAAAAAAATATTAAAATTGATCGTTACATTCAGTTATCAATAAGAATTCCCACCAAATCCTGAATAATCTTCTGTGAAACAAAATACATGAAATCCTGTCTTTCTAAATGCGGCAGGTATAACCTGGAAGCGGTTTCTTTATCATGGACACGGACCGTATAAAAAACCGTTCCCACCTCGTTGCCGTCCTCCCCTTTTCCAGGTCCCGCCACGCCTGTGGAAGACAGAGAAATATCGGTACCGAATAATTGCTGACAGCCGGCAGCCATTTCTGCAGCCACCTGTTCGCTGACTACTGTGAATGCTTCCACCGTTTCTTGATTTACTTTTTAGGATATCTATTTTCTTTTCGGTAGCATATGGAACAATTCCTCCAAGGAAATATACCGAACTCCCGGAAACCGAGGTGATCATTCTCGCCAGTTCTCCTCCGGTGCAGCTTTCCGCAGTAGAAATGGTGAGCTTTCGTTCCGTTAAAATCTCGGCAAGTATTTTTTCGATCCTGTCTTCGGAAGTGGCAATGACATGGCCTTCAATCAAGGGAAGCAGTTTTTGGATTTCTTCTTCCAGCTGCTGCTGCAAAACCGGTTCGTTTTCTCCGGTGGCCGTTAACCGCAGTTTAACACGGGTTCCGACGGGCAGATACGAAAGGGCAAGGTTAGAAGGCAGAGCCAGCTCCCAGCTTTCGATAGTATCGGCCAGAATGCTTTCAGGAATACCGACTACGGAAACAATTCTCGTTGAAATATAATTCAGGCTGAATTTCTGTTGCAGGTAAGGAATAATCTGGTCTTTGATCAGCGGTTTTACTTCGTAAGGAACTCCCGGCAGGCTGAACAGCAGTTTTCCGTTTTCTTCCATCATGGTGCACGGTGCCGTTCCGAAATGGTTCTGAAAAACGATTGCTCTCGTTGGAACAAAGGCCTGCTCACGGTTTCTTTCCAGGATTTCCAGCCGGCCGCGTTTCTCCATATACGCTTTCAGATGGTTGAATGTTACCTCATCCAGCGCAAGCTCATCATTGAAAAATTCGGCAATGGCTTTTTTGGTTTTATCATCCCTTGTCGGTCCCAGCCCTCCTGTTGTGATGATGATGTCGCCGGTTTCGAAGGCAGACTGTATGGTATTTTTAATGGTTTCAATTTCGTCTGAGATCGTGAAGATCTGTGAAACTTTTATCCCGATATTTTTAAGTTCGTTCGCAATGAAGTTGGAATTGGTGTCTACGGTATTTCCCGAAAGGATTTCGTCACCAATGGTGATCAGAACAGCATTTTTCATATAAATAGTGGTCGAAAAAAATTCTACACAAATGACGGGAATTTCCATCTGACAGGCAATATAAATTGATTTTTTCTATTTTTGACGGAAATTATTTAAAACTGAAATTATAATATGTCTACCTATGACAATGCTTCCTGGCATTACGGCGGAGATTTCCCCGAAGAACTTCCTGAAAAGAACGGAGCAACCCATACCGGAATGTTCCTGAACTGGTGCATCAGCAATCATCTGATTTCCAAAGAATTTGAGGAAGATGCCGAAGACGGGATCGAAAAAATAAAGCGCCGAGAAATCACCGGGGCCGAATTGGTTATGGATTTCATGGACGGAAAGTTTTCGGAATACGATCTGAATGATATGGGAAATGCCTTCGCCCAGGACTATTACAAAGACGAAACGGACTTTGGAAACCGGTTCAGCTCATTTGCGGATGATTACGTGAATCTTTTCGACGCCAAAGCCGAGGAGAATGATTACGAATATGAAACCTTTTATCATATTGAAGATACGTATGAAAACTATGACCTAATGAAGCAGGTAATTGATTACCGCTTTGAGGAGTGGAAAGAATATAAGGGTTTGAATTAAGAGCAAAATGGTGGACACATGAGGCACATAAGATTTTAGAGTTCAAGGCTTAAAAATATTTTTAGATCACATGAGAGAAATAAAATCTCAGATGTTCCCACGGATATTTGCTACACTTTTCATTCCGTAAAAATCGAAACATAATATTAGGAAATCCAACGGGAAAATTCACGTTTAGATTCCTCCGGAATGACAAAAACAATTGATAATAAATCTTTTATAAAAAAGTTATCGAAAATAATACTTCAAGCTTATCATTCCGTAGGAATACCAGCCGATTATTAAAGAATCGATGGAAAGATTTAGGATTGAATCCCTATAAAACCTTGATAATTATTTAGATCACTTAATCATGCTTCACCCAGATGAGCTCATCGGTATTATAGCCAACGCTTTTTGCTTTTGCCAAAAATCTTTGTTTAATGCTTTCCGGGATTTGTTTGGTGCGGGAGAGGATCCACAGGTATTTTAAATTATTTCCCATCACTAAAGCATATTGGTAATTGTCATCGATATCCACAACATTGTAGCCTGCCCAGATCGGCTTGAAAAAGGAAACCTTCAGACGGGCTTCGTTTTCACCGTTTACAAAGCGGGCCTCACCGACAGACTCTTTCCATTCTTTTTTTATATAATTATAGCCTTTGTTGTCGACTTTGATGGTGCCGTCCGGATTCCTGGAATAGGTCGCCGTTACGTTATCCATATTTTTCTCGAATTTATAATCGAACCGGGCTATCTCGTACCATGTGCCCAGGTATTGATCGACTTTAAAATTCTGAACGGCTACAACCCCTTTCGGGATTCCAGTAGCACAAGAATTTAAAATTACAAGTCCTAAAATCCCCAATGAAACGGGAATGGCCATTTTCTTCAGCATCTTCATAACGGAATATTTTTGTGGTATGTTGAATTCTTCAAAAATAATGCCTGAAAGAATTCCTGCTTTCCTGTCTTTAACAGCCTGTTTTCATTTTGACTTTATTTTTTACCTTAAAGAAATCAAGGTATCACTCTCATTGCAATACTCACTTAATTCATGGAAATCATCGTATAAAAATGAACAATAAACAGAGTTTATTTTAATTCAGAAAATTAAGAGAAATTACGGAAGGTATTGTAAATCAAATATTAACTATCTCTAAGAAAATACTTTCAGGAAATTTTCTTTAAAGCTGCCGGAGACTTCGATCTCAGTATCGTCGGAAAGAGTTACGGTTCCGCTTTTATGGTAGGATTTTACAAAATTCGTATTAATGATATGCGAACGGTGAACCCTGACAAATGGGGCTTCCAAAAGGTCGTCGAAATGCTTCAGGAAACGGCAGACCATTTTCTTTGAACCATCCGTGAGGTAGACTTGTGTAAAATTGCCATCTGCCTGCAGCCTGATGATATCTTCCGTTTTCACTACGTCAAATCCCTGTAATGTAGGGAGAATCAGCTGTTGTTTCTCGGGTTTTAATTTTAAATTTTCGAGCAGGATTTTATTCCGGTTGAGCTCTTCCCTATTCTCAATGCTTTCCGCTACTTTGTTTACTGCGACGATAAGCTCCTGGATATCGATAGGCTTGAGAATATAATAGCTTGCGGATTTGTTCAGGGCCTGTAACGAGTATTGGGAAAATGCCGTAATGAAAATGGTTTCATAAGAAAATTCCTTCGTGGCCTCCAATACATCGAAGGCATTCCCAAAAGGCATCTCCACATCCAGAAAAACAAGCTGCGGTTGTTTAGCGGCGATTAAGGGAACGGCTTCTTTGATGTTTTCCGCTTCCCCTAAAATTTCGACCTGCGGACAGTATTTGGTAAGATAGTTTATCAATACTTCCCTGGCGATCAGTTCATCGTCTATGATTACGGCTTTTATTTTCATTTGTCCGTCAGTTTATATTTAATTTCCACCAAAACTCCTTCCGTATTCTTCTTGTCCGTAATGTTGCAGTGAATATCCTGATGATAGAGATCATTCAGCAGCGCAATCCGCTCCAGTGTATTTTTCATTCCACGGCCCTTCCTGGCTTTCTGGTGTTCGGTTTTCTGTTTTTTGCTTTCTTCAATACCAATGCCGTTATCTTCGATCTTAATTTTCAGGTATTGGTTTTCTTTTTCAAAGCGCAGGGTTAAAAATCCTTTGGTGGATCTGTACCGCAGCCCGTGCCAGACGGCATTTTCCAGGAATGGCTGTATGAGCATTCCCGGAACTTTCAGGCTGTGGGTATTCAGGCTTTCATCCACATCGATTTCATAATCGAATTTATCAGAAAAACGTGTTTTCTCCAAAGTCAGGTAGTTTTGCAGCAGATCCAGCTCCTGCTGAAACGGAATAAAATCTTCTGTTGAATTTTCCATGACCCCACGCATCAGCTTTGAAAATTTGGTGAGATACTGGTTGGCTTCCAATTCATTATTCATAGCGATAAAATGGTTCACCGAATTCAAGCTGTTAAAGATAAAATGTGGGTTCATTTCGCGGCGCAGCGACTGCAAAGCAATTTTTTTATTTTTTACCTGAACTTTTTTCAGGGTCCTGAAAATAAAGATCATTAAACCCGTTAAAATAACAAGTGCTGCGATCAGACCATAGTTAAAAACGTTTTTCTTACGGATCAGTTCGTCCTTCAGCTCTTTTTCCTTCTCCAGCTGGGTGATGCGCTGTTCGGTATCTTCCAGTATTTTTTCGTCGACGAGGCTTTTGTCTTTGGACAGCAATTGCGGCAGTTTTCCCAAAAAGTCTCGATAGAGATTTACCGAAGCATCCGTATTTTCAGAAACAAGGTAAAGGCTGTCGAGCTTTTCTACACTTTTCTGCGCTTCCAGCGTATGGCCTTTTTCCAAGGCGATCGCATAGGATTTTTTTAGGAGATCGATGGCTTCCTGCGGGTCATTCTTCTTAATGTAAATATCTGCCAGCTCCCGGATCTGCTGAATCTGCTTCCTGGAATTTTCTTTTACAAAATCTTCTTTCAGAATCTTTTTCTTGGCTTCTATTGCTTTATCAAACTTTTTGTTATCTACATACAGGTCGGTAAGTTTCTGATTAATCTCCAATGCCTGTTGCGGAGCTTCTTTCTGGGAAATTTTATAGGCACTGGACAGGTTGGCTTCTGCTTCCGGAATATTGTTCTGCTGAATATTGACGTCTGCCATCTGGCTGTAGCTTGCCGCCAGCTCACCTTTATCATTTTCTTTCTCACTGAGCCTGATGTTGCTTTGAATTGCCTCTTCCTTTGATTCGGAAGAATTCGGAGAAAGCCTGGTGACATCATTGGTATTCAGCATACGGCTCTTAGGCGGGCTTACTTCTGCTGCTCTGCTGTAGTTGCTGATCGCCGGTTTGATTTTGTTCTGTTTCTCCTGAGACTGCGCCAGCTTACGGCTTACTTTCTCGATATTCTGCTTATCGTTTAATTTTTCGTAGATATTTTTTGCCTTAGTGTAATAATCCTCACTTTTCCGGAAGTTTCCGTCGTTGAAAAAGGTTTCGCCAATATTGTAGTAGGAATCGGCCTGTGCGGATTCGTCTTTGGTATCCACCGCCTTTTCCAGCTTTTTGCTCTGCACCCGGACCTCCTGCGCGACCTTATTGCTCTGGGAATACATTGTATTTCCGGAAATCATTAAGAAGAAGTACACAAAAAGTCGGAGCATTTTCATAAAACAAAGATAGACATATCTGTAATTTGCTGAAAACGATTCACCAAGTGAAACGGAATGCTCACCAAGTCTGCCGTTCTTTTCCGGATCCCGGACCTAATTTTACAGCAGAATTTTAAATTTAATACTCATGAAAAACATCGCTGTATTCGCAACTTTGATCTTATCGCAAACCTTATGTTCACAAGTTTCCGGGAATATCAATTACCGGCATCAGACCCAATATCCGGAAACGACAATCAACATTGCTACTCCTGTCGCCGATCCTGATCTGAATGAGAGGATCATCAGTGTAAAAGGAATGGCTAATGTAAAAGCTGAAAAGTACGTAGCCATTTTCAGTGTGACGCAGGTCGGTGAAAGTGCGGAAGAAGTAAACAGCCTTATCGAAAACCGGATTACTAATTCCATCCTCCGGATAAAATCTTATCCGGGAGCGGAAACCTATGTGGATATGATCTCTTTTGTTCCGGTTTATCAGTATAACGCTGAAAAGAAAACTTCGAGCAAAAAAACCTATAATGAGGTGCCGGCCGGATTTGAGCTGAAGAAAAATATCCATATCAAATTCCAGGATCCTTCCCAGCTTAATGATTTTATTGCCATTTTATCAAAGAATGAAATTTATGATCTTGTACGGGTCGATTATTTTGCCGGCAGCATTGAAAATATCCGTAAAGAACTGATGGCAAAAGCCAAAAGTTCCCTGGAAGAAAAGATGAAAAACCTGGCGTATTTTTCCGGAGAAGATTTTACCTACGCAACAAAAAATATAAATGATGGCTTCAGGACACTCCTGCCTACGGAAATGTATAAATCCTATGAAGCCTACAACAGTTCGTCGCTTGCACTTACCAGGTTTGCCAATGTAAATCCGGCAGCAAAATCCGTAACCCTGTATTATCAGCCTGTCCTCGATAAGGAATTTGATTTTGTTATCAATCCGGTGATCCACGAACCGGTGATCCAGATACTCTACGAGATAAAGCTCAGCATTAAAAGAAATCCCGAAAGAGAAAAAGCGGAAATGAATGCATTAAAGAGAGGCAGGAAGCGGTTCAGATTGTTTTAGAAATACTCATTAAAATCTCTTTATTTTTCGTATCAAAATCTTAACATTAATTGAAATTCCGTTAACAGCCAACGGTTTAGCATTGAGTACATTTGTTTAAAACCAATCATGATTATGAAAAAACACTTTTACTTTTTAAGCTTATGTGCTTTATTCCTGCAAAACTGCTCGTTTCTGGAACAGAGTGATTTCAGAGAAACAAAGATTATTTCGAGCGACCTCAACGAGAAAATCATCTATAAGTATTACCAGACCGGAATTCACGATTACAAAGTCGATTTTTATTCGGTGGATCAGTTGGGTTCTACCAAACTGTTTGAGCACGATATCAACGACGCGCTGTTAAGTTCAAATACTTATCATATTTCAGAAAGTAATGATGAGCTGATCATCAGGACCAAACTTTTTCCCGAGATCAGAAAACTCGTTACCCGAAACGGAAAATCGATTATTTTAACCAACCGGTAAACTACATTAAGGAATTGCTTTTTATATCAGTCTGCTCACCAAGTCAAACCCCAGTTTCACCATGTCTGCCGGATTTGAATCCTGATGCTTCGTAATTTTACTTTAGAAATTTAAAACAAGGAAATTATGAAATGGAAACATTTTTTACTGATCGGATTCATGGTATTCGGCAGTATGATTAATGCACAGGAAATCAAGAAAAACTTTATCGAAGTGACCGGCGTGGCCGAAATGGAGGTGGAACCGGATGAAATTATTTTCAATGTCGGAATCAAAGGAGATAACAAAAACCAGCTGGCCGACAACGAAAAACAGTTGTTTGAGATCCTGAAAAACAACGGGGTAAAAAACGAAGACATCAAATTCAAATCGATGTACCAGAATGTGTATTCCAAAGTAAAGATTTTCACAAAAAACCTTCAGTTTAAGGTGACCAAGAAAACGGATATGGGGAATCTTTTCGAAAGCCTTAATCAGAAATGGATAACGAGCATTAATATCGCTGAGATTAAAAATACCAAAATCGCCGATTTCAGGAAAACCGTAAAAGTCAATGCTTTGAAAGCAGCCAGAGAGAAGGCAGACTATCTGCTTGAAAGTATCGGCAAAAAAACAGGAACCCCGCTGGAAATCGTGGAAATTGAAGATTATACCAGTGATACCATCCTACCGATGAACTTCAGAGCAAAAACGGCTAATATCCAGCTGGAAGCTGCCGATGCCAGTGCCGATTATTCGTTTGAAAATATCGATAACATCAAGCTGAAATACAGCATCAAGACAAAATACGAAATCTTATAACATCATAAACGGTAAATGAGGGTCCCTCAATACCTGCTTATTTTGAGTGTGCAACCCATGGCAAAGAACGCTATGGGTTTTTCATCTGTAAATCCGACTTATTTCAGATATACCCTATATGTTTTATCCGATAAATAACAATTCCATCTTTCAGCCGCCGGAAAATTAAATATTGGTTTAGTTTTTGTTATCAACCTAAAATCAACCACAATAATATATACAATATGATAACGATTATTCCAGAGGCTCCTGAGAATGTTGCTGCCTTCAGCGCAACGGGAGATGTGACGAAAGAAGATTTTCAAAACCTGGTACTTCCTCATGTACAACGAAAGGTGGACGAATACAATGAATTGAATTATCTGTTGTATTTGGATACAGACCTTGATAAATTTACCATGGGAGCCTGGCTGCAGGATGCGATTTTAGGATTAAAGAATTTAACCCAGTGGAACAGGGCCGCTATTGTTACAGATAAGGAAGGCGTGCAGAATTTCACTGATATTTTCAGTGTCGTAATGCCCGGAGAATTTAAGTCTTTCCCGAAAGGAAACCTTTACAATGCTTTGTACTGGTGCAAAAACGGGAATGAAGTAGAAGCGTAAACAGCTTATTATAAAAACAACTGAGGACTGCCTGAAAAGGCAGTCTTTTTTATTTATGACCAAAAAAAAAGCTGCTCTTAGAAAGAACAGCTTTTCTTTTTATGAATCGCACGAAACACATTCCGTTGTCATTTTATTTTCATCAGGTTTTTGCGAGGCGTACAGCTGCTTGTATCTGAAAGCGATAAACAACCCAATCAGCGTCATCCCGACTCCTACCAGCGAAGGATAATTATACGAATATCCCTGTTCCAGCGGGATACCTCCGAGAAACGCACCCATCGCGTTAGCACAGTTGAAAGCCGCCTGCATAAAAGCTGCCGCCATCATTTCGCTTTTCGGCGCCGCCTTCATCATCATAATGTTGATCGGTGCCGCTACGGACATGGACAAGGCTCCACAAATGAACGTTAATGCCAATGAAATATATTGATACTCTGATAAGAAGAAAACTCCCGCCAATGAAACCATCATCAGAGACATCAACAAAACACAGGTTTTTTCCGGATTCAGCCGGTCTGATAAATAACCCCCTGCCAAATTCCCTACGACCATTCCGGCCCCGGCAAGAATCATTACATACGCCATCTGGCTCTCCTTAATTCCCGAAACAATCGTCATTAAAGGCGTGATATAGCTGAACCATGTGAATAGCCCACCGAAACCAATGGCGGTGATCATCAGGACAAGCCAGGCCTGTTTTCTTTTAAGGAATTTCATTTCTTCCATAAAATGGGTATCCTGATTGGTTTCCAGTACCGGAAGCCAGAGTTTCAGAAACAAAAGGGCCAGTAAGCCGATAACCGCAACAATAGCGAAATACCACCGCCAGTGGAAAGTATGCCCGATATACGTTACCAAAGGAACCATCGCAAGATTGGCAATGGTGAGCCCTGTAAACATCAGGGAAATATAAAAGGCTTCCTTGCCTTTCGCTGCCATTCTCGTGGCGACCACTGTTCCTACCCCGAAAAATGCACCATGCGGAAGCCCGGAAAGAAAACGGATGATCATCATCGTCGTATAATCCGGAGCAACCGCCGACAAGGCGTTGAATACCGTAAAGATCATCATTAAGGCAATCAGCACTTTTTTCGGCGGAAACTTCACCGAGTAGCCGATCAGGAGCGGTGCGCCCACCACAACTCCGAAGGCATAAGCAGAAATAAGATGTCCGGCTTCGGGAATACTGATCTGCAGGCTTCTTGCCATATCGGGAAGCAGTCCCATAATCGTAAACTCGGTGGTCCCGATTCCCAGTCCGCCAATCGCAAGCGGTATTATTCTTTTGTCAATCTTCATTGTATAACCTTTTAACTGTTAAGGATCATTGATTCCCTTTGAAAGTGCAAAAATGAAAAGAAATCCTGGTTTATACTTTAACGGGAATGATATAAATTTGCTCTCTATTAACAATTTTAATTACATTTGAACTAATTATTAATCAAAAGAGAACATAATGAAAATTCAGAAAGAAATTATTGAATTTGAAGAAGGTAAATCTTTCAAGCTATTTTCGCCATCGCTTAAAAACTGTTTCTTCTGGCATTACCATCCTGAAATAGAGCTTGTCTACGTGGAAGCCAGCAACGGGATCCGCCATGTCGGAAAAAACATTTCGGATTTTAAAGACAGCGACCTGCTGCTGATTGGGTCCAATGTTCCTCACCTTAATTTTGATTATAAGATCCAGACCGAATGTAAACAGCTGGTCCTGCAGATGCGCGAAAATTTCCTTCAAGAATATATTATTCCCGTTCCTGAATTTGAAAATATCAAAACCCTTCTGGAAAAGTCTTATTTAGGCCTATCGTTTTCTGGAGAAACCAAAAAGACGGTCGTCGATAAACTGCACCGGATGAAAAATGAAAATGCATTCTCTTCTTTTATGGGCCTTATCGAAATTCTGCAAATCCTCTCCGAATCCGACGAAGTAAAAGAACTGAATAACGAAGACACGCGCATCAAATGGTTTCTGAACGACAAGATCCGGATGGGGACAATTTACGATTATATCCATGAGCACTACGATAAAGCCCCCAATGTAAATGTGATCGCAAACAATGTAAACCTCAGCACCCCTGCATTCTGCCGCTACTTCAAAAAACAGACGGATATGACCTTCACCGATTTCGTGAATAATTACCGGATCAACCAGGCCAAATTGTTGCTGCTGCAAAATTCCTGCGTTACGGAAGTTTGTTTTCAGGTAGGATTTGAAAGCCTCTCCTACTTCAATAAATTATTTAAAAAATACATCGGGGAAACACCTTCTGCTTTTAAGAAAAAACATTTGAGTAAAATAGCGAATTAGCCTTGCATTCAATCGCAAATTTTACCGCAACAGATTCAAAAGATATTCATGCCGGATAAAAGTTAATAATTGACGCTGAATTAGAGCGTACATAAGCTTTTAAAAAACTTTGATTTTATATTTACAATTTGAAGAATGCGAATTCTGGTGGATGAGATTACTCGAAGCCGCCCCATGATCTGTGAAAAATCTGTGGCAGATTTCTTTGTATTTTGCATTAATCCAGATTCATATGTTTTCATGCTATTTGCTAATACTACGTTTAGATTCCCTGCGGGAATGACAAACATGCGTTGATATACTTCGGGATTTAAAGAAACGGTAGTTCAGTGGCTGCGTGGAATCGAAGGATATTATCTGTGAAAATCCGTGAAATCTGTGAGAGATCATTTCATCATCTATTTAAATTCAGATGCAATTCTTTTATCCCTATCGCTAATACTAGGTTTAGATTCCCTGTGGGAATGACAACATGCGGCGACATACTTCATGATGTAAAGAAATGGTAGTTCAGTGGCTGAACGGAATCGAAGGCTATCATCTGTGAAAATCCGTAAAATCTGTGGGAGATCATTTCATCATCTATTTAAATTCAGATGCAATTCTTTTATCCCTATCGCTAATACTATGTTTAGATTCCCTGCGGGAATGACAAATATGCGTTGACACACTTTATTATTTAAAGAAACGGTAGTTCAATGGCTGAGCGGAATCGAAAGCTATTATCTGTGAAAATCCGTGAAATCCGTAGGAGAAAATAAAAAATCGCTCCAAAACTGAAGCGATTGTATTTTAATGAATATGTTTTTCTGCATGATAAGAGCTTCGTACCAACGGCGAGCTTTCCACATGACGGAAGCCTAGGCTTCTTGCAAAATCCCCGAACTCGTCGAACTCTTCAGGAGTAATGAATTTCTTTACCGGAAGATGCTTTTTGGTCGGCTGTAGATATTGCCCTAATGTAATAACGTCTACATTTGCATTTCTAATGTCTTCAATCGTCTGGAAAACCTCCTCTTTTGTTTCGCCCAATCCGAGCATGACACCGGTTTTCGTTCTTCGCTGTCCTGCTTCTTTCAGATATCTCAAAACTTCAAGGCTTCTTTCATATTTTGCCTGGATTCTTACTTCTCTCGTAAGACGTTTTACCGTTTCCATGTTGTGGGAAATTACTTCCGGCGCCACATCCACCAATCGGTCGATGTGTTTCGTAATGCCCTGGAAATCAGGAATCAGGGTTTCCATGGTTGTTCCCGGGGAAATCCTTCTTACGGCATTTACCGTTTCTGCCCAAAGGATAGAGCCCATGTCTTTCAGGTCATCACGGTCAACCGACGTTAAAACAGCATGCTTGATCTTCATTAATTTGATCGAACGGGCTACTTTTTCTGGCTCATCCCAGTTTACATCCATCGGTTTTCCGGTTTTTACCCCGCAAAATCCACAGCTTCTGGTACAGATATTTCCTAAAATCATGAACGTTGCCGTTCCTTCGCCCCAGCATTCCCCCATATTCGGACAGCTTCCGCTCTGGCAGATGGTATTTAATTTATATTTGTCGACCAAAGTCCTCAGTTCCCTGTAATTCTTTCCGGTAGGAAGCTTTACACGGATCCACTTTGGTTTCTGAACGGTTGTATCCTGAACTAAATTCTCCATTGATATCTCAAATTGAGGTTCAAAGTTAGTGATTTTTTTATCGAAACAATCAAAGACCCGGATTGATGAAACATATAATTCCGTAATTTTAGGTTTAAATCTGATTTATGAAAAACACATCTTGCCTGCTGCTGATGGTGTGCAGTGTATTCTCTTTCGCCCAGAAAGAATTCCAGCCTACCGGTTCAACGGTCATTGAAACGGTTGAAGGTGATCTGGATGGTGATCGAATCCCGGAGCAGGTAATTATTTACAATACGAAAGACACTGCCGAATACGGAAACATCCGTGAAATACAGATCCTGAAGAAAGTCAATGGAAAATGGAAGATCCTGGAAAAATCAAGAAATGCGATTCTTAAAAGCCGTGACGGCGGAATGATGGGTGATCCCTACCAGAGTACTGAGATTGAAAAGGGAATTTTAATGATTACCCAGGCCGGAGGAAGCAGCTGGAAATGGGGCTATACCGACAAATACCGGTTTCAGAACGGCCGTTTTGAACTGATCGGTTATTCCTCAAGCAGCGGAAGGCCGGAAGAATACTGGACGGATGTTGATTTTAATTTATCCACCGGCCAGCTGACTTTTGAAAAGGAAGTTGAAAATACCAAAGAGTACGGAAAATCCAAAAAGGAAACATTGATAAAGAAAGGATTGAAAATAAATCTTCAGAACAGGAACCAGGAAAAACGCAGGGAAATTCTTCTGCCCAAAACGAAAGAGAAAGTTTATTTATAATTTGATACCTGCTGAGTGTTTAATGAATGAGTAAACGTCAATTTATTATTGCTTTAATTGTCTTCAAACTCATTATTCTTCAACAGTTCTGCCAAGACTTTTTTAGCACGCATGACCCGGACTTTTGTGTTTGCAACTGAAATTCCCAGCTCTTCAGCGATTTCTTTAATGCTCTTTTCTTCGAAAAATCTCAGCCGGATAATGTCCTGATAGTTGGCATCCAGCGACTCGATGGTCTTGATGATTTTTTTCTGTTCTTCTTCGGAGATCATCAGCTCTTCAGGAGATTTTGCATATTGGTTCTTTACCTCATCCAGGTTTTCGGTAGGATCTTGGTTTTCCCTGGATTTTTTTCTCCAGAAATCGATAATGGTATTCTGGGCGATCGTCAGTACCCAGGTTTTAAATTGGAAATGCGGATCGTACATATCCAGCTTGGAAAGGACTTTGGAAAAAACATTTACTGTAATTTCATCGGCATCGTTTTCATCATGAACTTTTTTCATCACAAAAGAAAAAACATCCACCCAAAAGATGTTGATGAGCCTGGTCTGGGCTTTCTGGTCTTTTTCCTTTGCCTTACCGATAAGCAGGAATAGTTGTTCGTCGTTCATTACAAACAAATATAATGATTTCGGCGGAAAAGAAAGAAGATGAAGCCGGAAATACCGAAACCACCTTCCCTATTTTGCTGTTTACTTACCACTGAATTTCTTATCTTTGCACCTTAAATTTTAAAGCAGAACATAATGAACTCTTTTATTGAAGAACTGAAATGGCGCGGTCTATTTGCCGACATGATGCCCGGAACGGATGAACAACTGGATAAGGAAATGACATCGGCCTATATCGGTTTTGATCCTACTGCAGATTCTTTACATATCGGAAGTCTCATTCAGATAAAAATTCTGGCCCATTTCCAGCAGCACGGCCATAAGCCGATTGCTTTGGTGGGTGGTGCTACCGGAATGATCGGTGATCCATCGGGAAAATCTGCCGAAAGAAACCTGCTGGACGAAGAAACGCTTCTCCACTACGTAGACTGTCTGAAAAACCAGCTTTCGAGATTCCTTGATTTTTCGGGAAGTGAACCGAATAAAGCCGAGCTGGTAAACAACTACGACTGGATGAAAAATATTTCTTTCCTTGATTTTGCAAAAAACGTAGGAAAAAATATTACCGTAAATTATATGATGGCCAAAGATTCCGTGAAAAAGAGATTTTCCGGGGAATCGGGAGCAGACGGAATGAGCTTTACGGAATTCACTTACCAGCTGATCCAGGGATACGATTTTTTACATTTGTACCAGAACAATAACGTAAAGCTTCAGATGGGAGGTTCTGACCAATGGGGAAATATCACAACGGGAACGGAACTTATCAGAAGAAAAGCGCAGGGGGAAGCATTTGCATTAACGGTTCCTTTGATTACAAAAGCCGACGGTTCCAAATTTGGGAAGTCCGAAAGCGGGGAAAATTACTGGCTGGATAAAACGAAGACTTCTCCGTATAAATTCTACCAGTTCTGGCTGAATGCCACAGATGAAGATGCTGAAAGATTCATCAAATTCTATACTTTTTTAGGCAGAGAAGAAATCGAAGCATTGATCGAAGAGCATAAAACCGCTCCGCACGAAAGAAAGCTCCAGAAAAAGCTGGCTGAGGAAGTTACGGTATGGGTTCACGGAAAAGAAGAGTACGAGAAGGCATTGAAGGCTTCGGAAATCCTATTCGGACGTTCTACCGCCGAAGATCTGGTAAGCCTCGATGAAGAAACTTTCCTGGAAGTTTTTGATGGTGTTCCTCAAAAGGAAGTTGCCAAGAATGATGTATTGGGAATAAATATTGTTGATCTCCTTTCTGAGAAATCGGGGTTTCTAAAATCTAAAAGCGAAGCAACCAGAGAACTGAAAGGAAACTCGATCTCTGTAAACAAGCAGAAGATCAACGAAGTGTATACCGCAAATGAAAATGATCTTATCGACGGTAAGTTTTTACTGCTACAGAAAGGAAAGAAAAGCTACTTTATTGTAAAGGTAATTTAATACAAAATTTTTTACATATAAAATGCGGGCGCAACAATAGATGTTGCGCCCGTAATTTTTTAGACAATAAAAAAGACCATCCGTAAAGATGGTCTTTATATCGTTGTATTGATAATTTTATAATTCTAAGAAACTGTAAAAAACAGCAGCACTCTTATCGCCTGTTCCCACTACTTTCTGTGTTTTGGCAACTTCACCGTCTACGTAGATCGTAATAATCAGTTCAGAATCCGAATAAGGAAGCGTTGCATTCGCTGCTAAATTAAGCTGAGACTGGCTTGAACTCACATACATATCACCGCTTGACCAGGTAGTTCCCGTAGGGTTGAACGTTGTACTCTGTCCAGTTCCGATCTGTGTTACCACAGTTTTGAAAGTTCCCAGTACAGCAGGGCTTGGAGCAGGAGTCGGCCCATTGGTATTTATTTTTGCTTCGAACTTAATCACATGATCCGTATATCCATCGTCGTCATCTTTCTTACAAGAATTAACCACAAAAATTACTGAAAATAGTACAGCGAATAAAAAAGAAAGTCTAAGTAAACTTTTTGATTTGTAAAATTGCTTCATTTCTCCAAATAGATTTTTAATGTTTCAAATATAGGTTTTTTATCAATATAAAAATAACTTTTATGTAAAATTTCCAACAAAGATTTCCAAATAATATCAATTTAATAAATATTTAGAACGGTATTTCCTGCCAAATATTTGAAAGGCTAACCACCTGATTTCAGACAGTTTGTCAGGCCCTTCCGATTGGTCTCATTTTTACACCGTCTTCTGAAATACATCATTATTAATTATCTTTGTCCCATGAATTTAGATTACATTGTAAGAGAACCGGAACATATTACGCCTAATACCACTATCCTTTTTATGCTTCATGGCTACGGAAGCAACGAGCAGGACCTTTTCAGCTTCAGGGAAACCCTTCCCGAAGACTGGATCATCGTCAGTTTCAGAGCGCCACGCGCCACACAGTTTGAAGGTTTTTCGTGGTATGATATCGATTTCAACAATCCTGAAAAGTTTGTAGATGTACCGCAGGCCACAGAATCCCTGAACAGCGTACTGGAAAGTATTTTAAAAATCGTGAACAATTACGGCATTACACAGGGTAAAACCCACCTCTGCGGATTCAGTCAGGGAGGCATTTTATGTTATGCGCTGGCGTTGAAGTATCCTGAAATGTTTAACCTTGTAGCGTGCATGAGCAGCTATCCGGAAGAAAAATTACTGACCGATATCATAAAGGATAAGAAAAAACTGGAAAGACTCAGATTCTTCATTTCACACGGTACGGATGACGCGGTTATCCCTTTGGAATGGGGAAGAAAGGCTGCGGATCTGTTGTATGATCTCAGCTGCTATTTTACTTTCAGGGAGTATATGAGCGGCCATGGCGTGAACCAAAAGAATTACATGGATCTGATGGATTTTTTTTCAAAATAAGTTACGGAAAATTCAGCATATTCTTTATTTTTTTATAAAACATACAGGCATTCCCGGCATCGGGAATGTTTTTTATTTACAGTAAAGATAAAATGATTAAATTCAGTACATGAAACTAAGGTGTTTTTTGGTAGGGTTGGGTTTTCAGCGTTTTTATGAATGCTCAGAATTCCTTTGAAATTGAAGACGCCGAAAAAACCGTCATTCCTTTTAAACTTATCGCCAATTTAATTTTCATTCCTGTCAACATCAATGGTGCCGACCTTACCTTTATGTTGGATACCGGCGTTGCGGAAACCTCTATTTTCAGTCTGGAAAACCAAGAACTGACCCTGCAGAATGTGGAAAAAATCAGATTTTCGGGATTGGGAGGTACCGCCAGTATTGACGGTTTCCGTTCCGATCATAATGTGGCGAGAATCGGAAAAGACTTTGTAAACCGGTCTATGACGGTTTATATTATTACTGAACAGGATTTTAATATTTCCTCTCATATCGGCATTCCTGTAAACGGTATTATCGGGTATCATTTTTTTAAGGACCATCCGTTGGTGATCGATTATTCTACAAAGAAAATCACCATTTATAACGACGAAAACGTATTCAGAAAAAGAATCAGAAAGTTTGAAGAGATCAGCATCAGCATCGAAAAGAATAAACCTTATCTGTTTGCTGATGTAGAAATGACCAAAGAACGGAAGCCCTCAAAACTGCTGATTGATCTCGGAAACAGTGATGCGATCTGGCTTTTTCCGGCTCTTATAAAAGATTTCGTCTATAACAGACCAAACATCGACGATTATTTAGGAAGAGGATTTAATGGCGATGTTTACGGTAAAAGAAGCCGGATCCACCATCTGTATTTAGGAAGCTTTACATTCGAAAAACCGCTTACCGCAATGCCGGACGAATTTTCGATTCAGCATGTGAATATGGTAGAGAATAGAAAAGGCTCAGTGGGCGGAGATATTATGCGGCGTTTTACCGTAGCTTTCGACTATAAGAATCAGAAACTATATGTAAAGAAAAACAGAAATTTCAACGATCCTTTCCATTTTAATATGAGCGGACTCGATTTCAAACAGGATGGTGTGGAATGGACGAAAGACCTGATCAGCCTGCCTGCAAAAAGTAATAAAGCACCTGCCGGAAGCACGGAAGTGATCAACAACAATATGCAATATAATTTTGTCCTGAAACCCATCTTTTCAATTGCCGGCGTAAGGAAAGATTCTCCCGGTGCCAAAGCCGGACTGCAGAAAGATGACCGCCTCATCAGCATAAATGGCAAGAAAACTGCAGATATGACTTTGCAGAAAATAATGGAAATGATGAAATCCGACGAAGGCAAAACCATAGAAATGATTATCGAAAGAAAGAACAAACCGCTGATGTTAAAATTTACCCTGGAAGATCCAATACCTTATCAAGAATAATATGAATACCGAAGAAACAACATTAGATAAAATCCGTACCCGGCCGAGGTTCACCATGTTTACCCACCTGACCAAAGAGGAATATGCAGAAAACCTTAAAAAGTACCTCGCGGAACACCGGAATGAATTTTCGGGAAACATCAACAAGGAGATAGCCACCATTTGTGTAGAAACAGAATACGAAACCTACTGGAAACCGAGATTATCACTGAGAATTGAAACCGAAGACGAAAAGACTTCCGTGAGGGGCGTTTTCGGACCCAGCTCTGCTGTATGGACCTTCTTTATGTTCCTGTATTTTTCCTTTTCGATTCTGTGGATGGTATTTTTTTCCATGTACTATGTGGAAAAGCAAATTAAAAGTCAAGAATATCCATGGGCTCTTACCGCCTCATTTATTATGATCGGCTTCATACTGCTTACTTATGCGGCCGCAAGATTCGGTCAGCACAAAGGCAAAGACGAAATGATAAAGCTTAGAAAATTTGCTGAAGAATCTACCCTTCCTTTCGAAAAAACAGATTAAGGAGCTACCGTCTTCGTAGTCTGGGGCATCTGTTCCAATACGGCTTTTGCTGCTTTTATGGAATCCACCACTTTTTCGCGGTTGTCCTGTTCTTTCAAAATTTTCTCGATATTCGGTTCGATCATTTTAGTCATTTCCTCTACGGAAACACTGTTGGAGTTAGGATCGCTCAGCAATCTTCTCCAAGGTTTTCTTTTTCCCCAGCCATAATCACCATACACCAGAACAGGTGTTCCTTTGGCTTTTGTAGTTGCCCCTCCGGGGTTCAGCACCCAGGTATCTGCGTAACCGTACAGCCATTTGGCATCCTTCATCAGCAATCGTAAGCATGAGTGCGATGCAGGATATCCCGGAAGATCGTATTGGTGCCACCCGATCCCGTCCAGATTAAAAATATTGAAATTATAAGGAAGTTTCCATTCGCTGCTTACCGTGGAAATAGCCAATTGCTTTTTCCAGTTGGCGAATGTAAGACCCGTTTTTGTTTTGGCAGATTTCTTACCCATGCTTGTCGGGCCCCACTTAACAAGCGTACCGTTCGAATACACTCCGAAAGCCTGAATAGGATACGAAAATACGACAAACTTTTTCACCGGACTCAACACATCAAGCTGCATCGGAAAGGGCGCATATTCCATTAGTGTCGTATCGATTTTTGCAGGAACGACCAAGGTATCGGCATTCCATTTATTTTTAGAATCCAGGCGGTTTAGCGCAAGGATCGCATATCGTTCTGAAGCAGAATATTTTTTATTGAAAACAGCGAATAGCGAATCTTTCATTTTTTTATCTTTCGGAAAGATAAAAGCATTGTAAAAACCATCTTCCTGCATAGCGGGCGGCATCGATTCCTTCTGAACTACCGAATCTCTTTTTGCGACAACTGAATCTTTTTCTTCATCTGAATCCTCCAATACTGCCGAAGAAGTATCCTGGATCTTATCATTGATCTTTTCCATTTCCTTTTTACATGATAAGAGCATGAATGCTATACAAACAGCAGAAAGAAATGATTTTTTCAGAGATATGTTTTTCATAAATAAATATGGTCGGATTGATTTTTCCTACTCAGTACAAATATCAGACCTAAAATCGGATTGAAAAAGTGTAGAAGAAAAATACCGGGAAAATACGGTGATGTCCCAAATATATAAAACATAAATTCCTGTTTTAGAGACTTAAGAAAATGCTATTTTAATATATTTTATCGCATCAGCTCGTGACTATAAATGATTATTATCAAAAAACATAAATAAAAAAAGCCTTTGTAATATACATCACGGCTTGCAGAATACAAAATATAGATGAAATACATAAACAAAAAAATCCTGTAAAATGATTTACAGGATTTGCGATCCGGACGGGACTCGAACCCGTCTCGTCTGATGACGAGATGACAGGGCGGCATTCTAACCAACCAAATCATCAGATTAATATCCTTTAATAAGTTTTTCAAGAGAAGTACGATTCAGTTTCTTCAACCTTTTCTCTTCAATCAAAGCCTGAGACTTGCTTTCAAATTCCTGCACATAAACTATTTTCCAATCATTTGTTCCCGATGTATACTTGCTCTTGGATTCAAGATGATAGAGTAAACGCCTTTCAACATTTTCAGAAAAGCCTTTGTAATATACATCACGGCTTGCAGAATATAAAATATAGATGAAATACATAAACAAAAAAATCCTGTAAAATGATTTACAGGATTTGCGATCCGGACGGGACTCGAACCCGTCTCGTCTTAGGACGAGATGACAGGGCGGCATTCTAACCAAACAAATCATCAGATTAATCTTTATCTTTTAATAAGTTTTTCAAGAGAAGTACGATTCAGTTTCTTCAACCTCTTCTCTTCAATCAAAGCGTGAGATTTGTTTTCGAATTCCTGCATATAAACTATTTTCCAATCATTTGTTCCCGATGTATACTTGCTCTTGGATTCAAGATGATAGAGTAAACGCCTTTCAACATTTTCAGAAAAGCCTTTGTAATATACATCACGGCTTGCAGAATATAAAATATAGACGAAATACATAAACAAAAAAATCCTGTAAAATGATTTACAGGATTTGCGATCCGGACGGGACTCGAACCCGTCTCGTCTTAGGACGAGATGACAGGGCGGCATTCTAACCAAACAAATCATCAGATTAATCTTTATCTTTTAATAAGTTTTTCAAGAGAAGTACGATTCAGTTTCTTCAACCTCTTCTCTTCAATCAAAGCGTGAGATTTGTTTTCGAATTCCTGCATATAAACTATTTTCCAATCATTTGTTCCCGATGTATACTTGCTCTTGGATTCAAGATGATAGAGTAAACGCCTTTCAACATTTTCAGAAAAGCCTTTGTAATATACATCACGGCTTGCAGAATATAAAATATAGACGAAATACATAAACAAAAAAATCCTGTAAAATGATTTACAGGATTTGCGATCCGGACGGGACTCGAACCCGTCTCGTCTTAGGACGAGATGACAGGGCGGCATTCTAACCAACCTACCGTCAAATTAATCTTTATCTTTAATAAGCTTTTCAAGAGAAACACGATTCAGTTTCTTCAACCTTTTCTCTTCAATCAAAGCCTGAGACTTGCTTTCGAATTCCTGCACATAAACTATTTTCCAATCATTTGTTCCCGATGTATACTTGCTCTTGGATTCAAGATGATAGAGTAAACGCCTTTCAACATTTTCAGAAAAGCCTTTGTAATATACATCACGGCTTGCAGAATATAAAATATAGACGAAATACATAAACAAAAAAATCCTGTAAAATGATTTACAGGATTTGCGATCCGGACGGGACTCGAACCCGCGACCTCCGCCGTGACAGGGCGGCATTCTAACCAGCTGAACTACCGGATCAATTTTTTTAAAGTAAATTGAGAAAACTTTCTGCGATCCGGACGGGACTCGAACCCGCGACCTCCGCCGTGACAGGGCGGCATTCTAACCAGCTGAACTACCGGATCAATTTTTTAAAGAAATTGAAAAAAACTTCTGTTATCCGGAGTTCTGAACCCGTCTCGTCTTAGGACGAGATGAAAGGGCCGCATTTAAACGACGAAACTTCTGATCAATTTTATTTTAAAAGTAAATTGAGAAAACTTTCTGCGATCCGGACGGGACTCGAACCCGCGACCTCCGCCGTGACAGGGCGGCATTCTAACCAGCTGAACTACCGGATCAATTTTTTAAAGAAATTGAAAAAAACTTCTGTTATCCGGAGTTCTGAACCCGTCTCGTCTTGGGACAAGATAAAAGGCCGTATTTAAACTACGAAACTTCCGATCAATTTTATTTAAAAGTAAATTGAAAACTTTTTGCGATCCGGACGGGACTCGAACCCGCGACCTCCGCCGTGACAGGGCGGCATTCTAACCAGCTGAACTACCGGATCAAGATTTATCTTGTTTTTAAAGAACCTCGTTTCTTTTTTGTGATGGCAAAAGTACAACTTTTTTCGTTACCTGCAAATTTATTTCAAAAAAAAAGCCTCCCGAAACCGGAAGGCGTTCATAATCAAAATTATTATTTTATAAGTGTGCGCTTAGTTTTTCAGCGATCACTTCTTTTGGAGCTACTCCTACCAATTTATCCACAACCTCCCCATTCTTGAAAATAAGAACTGTAGGGATATTTCTGATACCGTACTGCATAGAAATTTCCTGGTTGTTATCCACATCTACTTTTCCAACTACTGCTTTTCCTTCAAAGTCTGTTGCTACCTCTTCGATGATTGGTCCCAACGTTCTGCACGGTCCGCACCATACTGCCCAAAAATCTACCAATACCGGCTTATCTGATTTTAAAACCGTTTCCTGAAATGAGCTGTCTGTAATTTCTAAAGCCATTTTATTTTTTTATTTAAATTAATATTCTTCTTAATTGATTTCCTTTAATCGGATAGTCAAAATTACGCTTTTTGAGCAATAAGCCTATCTATGCTCAACATTTGTATTTTCTATAACGAAATCTTTTGAGATTTCCATCAAAGCGTCTGCCAAAGCATCGATATCTTCTTTCGTCGTTAAATGACTAAAAGAGATTCGCAGCGGTGTACAATGATCCATTTCATCTTCTGATAAAACCATCATCATTACCATGGAAGGCTTCGATGCTCCTGACGAACATGCGCTTCCCTGAGAAATTGCAATCCCCTTCATATCCAGTTGCAGCCCGATTAACGGGTTTTTATAGGGTAATAGAGCACTTAAAACCGTATAAAGACTGTTTTCCTGCTCTGCACTTCTTCCGTTGAATTTGATGCCCGGAACTGCTTCCGTAAGTTTTTCGGCAGCATAACTTTTGATAGCCTGCATATGATTGGCATATTCCTCCAAATGATTAAGGGAAATTTCCAAAGCTTTTCCTAAACCTACGATTCCTGCTACATTCTCAGTACCTGCTCTTAAGCTTCTTTCCTGAGGTCCACCGGTAATGATTCCTTTCAGACCGCTGGATTTTCTGATAAAAGCAAATCCGATTCCTTTTGGGCCGTGGAATTTGTGGGCACTGCATGATGCGAAATCAACCTGAATATCGGAGAAATCCAGCTGCATATGGGCCATCGTCTGTACGGTATCGGAATGAAATAACGCGTGATGCGCTTTGCACAATTTGGCTACTTTTTTAATATCGGTAAGGTTGCCGATTTCATTGTTGGCATGCATCAAGCTTACCAAGGTTTTTTTATCGGATGCCTTTAAAAGTTCTTCTAATTTAGTAAGATCGATATCTCCCTTTTCATTCGGGCGGATGTAGTTTACCTCTACTCCTTTACGTGCTTTCATATCCAGGATGCTTTCCGAAACACACTTGTGCTCCAAGGGAGAACTGATAATTCTCTCAACACCAAGATGGTCGACAGCGGACTTGATGATCATATTGTTTGATTCTGTCCCGCATGAAGTAAAGATAATCTCAGCCGGCGTCACATGAAGATAATCGGCTACCTGTCTTCTTACGTTTTCGATCAGAATTTTTGCCTCCTGACCGAAACTGTGTGTTGAGGACGGATTCCCGAAATTCATTTTCATGGTACCCACCATGGCATCGATAACTTCTTCCGAAAGCGGAGTCGTAGCAGCGTTATCAAGGTATATTTTATTCATTTTTACTTTGAAAATATTAGTTTCAGTACAATAAAAAATGGAATCTGAACCGACTGATTCTTACCTCTTTCGGGTTTTCCATTTTTTACCGTTCAAAATTAGTGAAAAAATTGATAATGTCCCTCATTTGCCCATTTTAACATCGGCTTATCTCCTGAGGTATCTCCGAAAGCAATAATCTTATCATATTTTTTATCCCTGATCTCTGTCTGAATACGGGCAAGTTTTTCATTGCCGTTACAGTTTCTCCCGATAAAGTTTCCTGTGAAAACACCGTTCTTAAACTCAGCCTGAGTGGCCAATAGCTTCATGTTAAAAGCATCAGCAAAAGGCTTTGCCCAGATGTCGAGTGATGCTGTTACCAATAGGCTCTGTGTATTTTCGTGATCTATATTTTTAATAAAGTCCAAAGCATTTTCTCTTACCACTTTAGGATAATGCGCCTCAAAGAACTGTTGGGATTTTTTTTCGATCTTTTCCTGGGTCTGCCCCTTAAGGATAGAGCCGATAAAGCTTTTTTTCACTTTTTCAGTTTCTGCCAGTCTTAGTTTTAATAGAACAAAAAGTGGAACATGCTTCAAAAACTGCAGCCTGAATTTTGTGGGATCGTAAAATTTAAGATACATAAACATCGTATCCTTGTAAGTAAGAGTTCCGTCAAAATCAAAACAATACAATTTTTTCATTGTTCTTCCTTTATCTTATTTTTAAATTTTGTCAATATTATGGTAAACGAAAAGACTTCAGGTATATTTTATACGCTTTGTCTATTAGCTAAAATCAATTTAATTAAAATCAAAAAATAGGTTAGCTTTCAGTTTCTCTAAAACGGTTTTTAAAGCTTTAATTTTTTAAATATAAATTCAGGGATATTCCTGATAATCATCATAATGATTCCCCAAATCGGTAGTACGTAAGCTACATTCTTCTGCTTTTTATAGGCTTTAAAAATACACTCCGCCGCCTGCTTCGGCGTTGCCGTTAGTTTAGGATTCAAAGGCAATCCTTCAGTCATTTTAGTGGCCATAAATCCCGGTTTTACCGTAAGAACATGAACTTTTTTATCGAAAAGATAGTTTCTTAAGCCGCTTAAATAAGCCGTAAATGCCGCTTTTGCGCTTCCATAGATGAAATTGCTCTGTCGCCCACGGTCTCCTGCTACGGAGGATAATCCGATGATAGTCCCGGATCGTCTGCTTTCAAACTTATGGGCGAAATAATTGATAACAGGAATCAGTCTTGCATAGTTGATATCAATAATGCGCTCTGTATTTCTATTGTCGTATAAGCCTTCTGCAGTACCTTCGCCCAGATATCCTGTTGCACAGAACAGCAACCCTGAATTAATCTGTTCAAAACGGTTGTAATCGATTTCCTTCATCAGATCCAATTCAATAACCTCCGACTGCTGGAGAAATTTCACATCGATATGCCGGGCAAATCTTTCGGTTGTTTCCCTATTGGAGGTAAAGAGATAAATTCTTTCAAACTTCTCCCCTTCCTGTAAAGCTTTTTCCACAAAAGCCTGCGCTACTTCCGACGTGCTTCCTAAAACGATCATTCGTGCTAAATATTATTTAAAATTCTTTTATGCTGCAAAGACACAAATTTCGAGCTTTGGACATTTTTAAGGTAATTGGTAAGGGATGATCTGCTCATGCTGTCTTTGGTAAGATAAATCTTCCCGTTGTACTGCTCTACAATATCATCAAGCTGACTGATCAGTTTTTTAAGTTTTGAATTGACCTTAAAGTCAAGTGCAAGCGAATACCCTTCAAAAGGAAAGGAATTGTAAGCCTGCGGATTTTCTTTTCCGTAAAGCTTTAAAACAGCCAGAAAAGATCCATTTCCGCTGTTGGCAATGGTTTCAAGGATTTTTCTCATTCCTTCCTTACCCGATTCTTTAGGGATCATCATCTGATATTGGATGAAACCGGATTTTCCATAGATCTTATTCCAGTCATTCACGAAATCCAAAGGATAGAAAAAAGTTTCATAGTCGGTAAAACTTTTCACCTCTTTTTTAGCCTGTTTTTTATAATACAGAAAATTAAAAATCTTTACCGTTAAAGCATTCAAGACAAATCCCGGGAAATAAAAAGGAACTGTGGGCTCGAATTTCTTTTTCAACCGTAATGGTTTTTCTTTGAGGTTCTGTGGCAATTCGTGCTGGAAAGCATGCTCACCTCTCATCAGGATACTTCTTCCTATATTTTTACCTTTCTGAAGACAATCGATCCAGGCAACGGTATACGTCCAGTTCTCACTCTCTTCAAAAAGCGTGAAGATCTCATCAAGATTTTCGGCTTTGATACTTTCCTGACGGATATAAGCCGACTCTATGTTTTTTAATTTAAATTTTGCCGTCAGAATAATTCCCGTAAGTCCCATGCCGCCAATGGTAGCCCAGAATTTATCTGAATTTTCCTCTCTTGAACAGGTAATTACATCACCACTTTCAATCATCAGTTTAAATTCAATGACGTATTCTGAAAAACAGCCTTCGGCATGATGATTTTTGCCGTGAACATCAGATGCAATTGCTCCGCCTACGGAAACGAATTTAGTTCCCGGTGTTACATACAGAAAATATCCCTGAGGGACGGCTATTTCCAGAACATCGGAAAGCAAAACTCCGGATTCACATTCGATGATTCCGTTCAGACGGTCAAAACTGATGAATTTATTTAATTTTTTTGTTGAAAATATGTGTTCGCCCAATGACGAGTCTCCATAGCATCTTCCATTTCCTCTCGCGATTACTTCATTGTTATTGAGGACAAATTCTTTTATTTTTTTGAAGCTGTCATCAGACCTCATTTCTTTTTCCACTATGGGATAATTCCCCCAGTTGGTAACTTTCTGTATAAAATTCGGCTTCATTTTTTAAAATAAATTTGGATTAAAAATGCAGCAACCCATAACACCAGAGTAACCTGGATGTATCGGTCCCGGTAAACGATTTTCGTAGGGGACTCCGTTCTGTTGTATACCAACGTCTGCTGTAAATATCTTAAAAATGCAAAAACAACAAAAATCACGGTATAAAAAACCCGTGAATGGAATCTTGCCTGAACTTCCGGTGACAGGGTAAACATTAAATAACAGACAATGGCAAGTGTAACCGAAATGGAAAGGGCAATATCTGCAAACTGTACGTTATAACCGTCCAAAGCGCGTCTTGTCTTGCCGGAAACCTGAGCATTGATCAGTTCTCCCCGTCTTTTTCCGATGGCCAGAACCAGTGCCAGAACAAATGTCAGCAAAATCGCCCATTGAGAAATACTGATTCCGGTAATATACCCTCCTGCCAGAACCCGCAGGACAAATCCTACAGCAATGATGGAGATATCGATAATGGGAACGTGTTTTAATTTAAAGGTATAGGCCAGATTCATTACAAAATAGAATCCGACAATGGTAGCGAATTTCCATAAGCTTTCCTGAAAATAGGATTGGGCAACAAATACAAGCGCAATATCGACAATAATAAGACCAATGAAAATTCCTATAGCCTTCGATTTTGAGATGGCCCCGCTTGCTAACGGACGTCTTCTTTTTTCGGGGTGCTTTTTATCCGCTTCGATATCATTGTAATCGTTCAGAATATAAACAACACTGGCGGCCAATGAAAAAATGATAAAAGCAAAAATGCTCTTGGTAAGTAAGTCGAGGTTTTTAATATTACCTGAGAAAAAGAGAGGAACAAAAACAAAAAGGTTTTTCACCCATTGCTCCACGCGGAGCAGCTTTACATATTTCTTCATTTATGTTGTTTCAAATGCAAAAATAATGATTTCTAAATTATCCGGATAAAAATACAAAAATAACCGCAAAAGCGGTTATTTAAGAAAATATTTATATGTTAATTGTTACTGTCCCTGTTGAGCATCCTGAATCATTTTTTCATTTGCTGTAATGGCAAATTCTACTCTTCGGTTTTTAGCTCTTCCGGCATCGGTATCATTGGATGCTACCGGCATACTTTCCCCTTCTCCTTTAGCAAATAGTCTGCTGGAAGCAATTCCTTTACCGGATAAATAAGCTTTTACAGCATTTGCTCTTCTTTCGGAAAGACTCATATTATACGAATCCGAACCTTTGCTGTCTGTATGTCCGTAAATATTGATATTTGTATCAGGGTTATTGGTTAATACCTGAGCAAGTTTATCTAAGTTAGTTTTTGCAGTGGTCGTTAATGCAGATGAATCGAAATCAAAGTTTACAATGCTTTCATTTAAAGTAATTTTAATTCCGTCTCCCACTCTTTCCACTTCAGCACCCGGCAATGTTTCTTTAATTTCTCTTGCCTGCTTATCCATTTTATTACCGATTACGTTACCAGCAACACCACCAATAATACCTCCCAGTACTGCTCCGATCGCTCCGTTTCCTCCTCTTCCTACATTGTTTCCAAGAATTCCTCCAATTACCGCTCCCGATGCAACACCTACTGCCGTACCTCTTTGCTGGTGATTAGAATTCTGTACCGCTTCACAGCTTGTAAGCAATAACGCTGATGACAAGAAAAGCCCTCCGATATATGTTTTTGTAAGTTTCATCTTTTATTATTTTAAATTAATTACTTCATCCCTGCTCTCTCGAAGTTGTAAACAACTCTTACATTTTCTCCGTCGAAAGGAATGTTCTGTTCCAATGAAAATTGGTCTGTCGACTGGTTAATCAGCGTTAAAGAATATCCAGCCGTATTTTGTTTTGCTTTTGTTCCTTCAGCAATTTTTTTGAATTCAAAAGTATTACCGCTTACTACATTTAACTTGATCGGCTGCGTAAATCCTGCGCCGCAGGTTCCACCTCCATTAAGGGTATAAGCACCGGTCCAGTTGTTAGGGATTAATCTCCAATGGCTTCCAACAAAACACTGCGCATCTACTCCGTCATCAAAAGGTTTTATTTTGAAATTTTTATCATAATCTATGCTGACAATCTGCCAGTCGCCTTTCATTTTAAGAAATTCTGATCTCTGGTTCTGCGATGTCTGAGCATTTTTAACTCCGGAACATGACGTTGCAAAAAGCGCTGTTCCCAACATCCCTGCAAATAGTAACTTTTTCATTTTGTTGTTTATTATTTTGTTAGAATAAAGTCACAAAAAACCGTGCCAAAAATTAAATAATAGCAATAAAAAAAGTCCGATAATTTCGGACTTTATATGGTTCTGCTTAAAAAACAGGAAGATAAACTATTTTTTAACCTTCTTTTTTACGGATTTTACAGCCTTATTTGAAGAGGAAGATTTTCCTTTGTAAAAATTATTATAAGCATATTCCGCTGCTTTTTCAAGATCAATTACCCCTCCTGCCTGCGAATAATCTGCAAACTGATTAACCGTACTCGGATTGCTGGATTTTACAAGAGATTCAATAACCTGTGCAGGCGTTAGTGAAGGCATATAAGCCAATAGAACAGCCGCTGCCCCTGCTACGACAGGAGATGCCATTGAAGTTCCCTGAAGGTACTTATATTCGTTGTGAGGAACCGTAGAATAAATTTCTTCACCCGGAGCAAAAACATTTACCATTTTTTTGTTATAGTTGGAAAATCCTGCTCTTAATGCATCATTCTTGTTCGTACTTGCTCCTACTACTAAAACGTTATTTACAAACGGTTTTTCATCGGTAACATTTTTGAAGTTGGTAGGATAAGCCAGATGTTCTGCAACGTCTTCGTTTTCATTACCCGCTGCTTTTACCAAAAGTACCCCTTTATCCTGAGCATATTTGAAAGCATCCCAAACAACGTTTTTACCCGGAGAAACCGGTTTACCAAAGCTCATATTCAATACTTTCGCTCCGTTATCTACAGCATACCGGATGGCATTGGCAACATCTTTATCTCTCTCATCACCGTTCGGAACGGTTCTTACGGACATGATCTTAGCCACTTTAGAAGCTACTCCATATTGGATTTCTTTTCCATTTGGAAGTCCGGCGATGATCCCCGCAACGTGGGTACCGTGTTCCGCATCAGGACCTTCGTAATGGTTATTCCCATAATTTCTTTGCGAATAGTCGTCATAGTTATCTCCTACGATTTCTTTTCTCGGATCATAAGTAAGATCATATTGTTTTGACTGAGGACCGAAATAATCAAGCGCTTCTTTCATTTCACCGGAAATAGCTTTTTCAAATTCAGCTGGAGTTTTCCCTTTGAATTCAGGGCTTTGTGAAACCTGAGCCAAAACCTGAGCAGCCATAGCTTCTTTCTGATCTGCCGGCTTTATCGCTGCTACCGTTTCAGGCGTTACATTTTTCCCGTTCAGCAATCTTACCATTGTAGGAATCGCATCGCTGATCATGCTGTACATCTGGAAACTCTGTTTTGCTTCCACACTCTTCTTTGTAAAGAGTTCCTTCGCCTTCATGTACATTGCGAATTCTTCCGGCATCTTAGCCTGATTTGCTTTATTTTTTGAAGAGTCCTCACCCTCGAAGATCGGTTTATATTTGGCGACCACTCTGGTTACTTCCATATTATCAACATCGATATCGCCGTTTTTACCACCGATGAAATTCCATCCGTGAACATCGTCGATATATCCGTTTCCGTCGTCATCTTTGCCGTTTCCAGGAACTTCGTTCGGGTTGGTCCATACATTCTTTACCAATCCGGGATGATCTACCTGAACACCGCTGTCTAATACACCTACTACTACTGTTTTAGGTTTAAGCCCTTTAGATTCTAAAAATTTATATGCATTTTCCGTGTTAACCCCATATACTTTGGTTGCAGCAAAATCTTTATGATACCAAGTCATAAGATCTTTATTTTCTTTCGGGTCAACACCGGATTTTGCTTCCTGTGCATTTGAAAAACCGAATCCCGCTAAAAAAACAGCGGCTAATAATACCTTTTTCATGCTAGTATGATTGTTTAATATTTTTAATATAAGTCATCGATTCCGGGCCTTTGTTACAGATAAGATCCAAAATTGATAAATCTTCTAAAAATCCCAGTTTGTCTGAGAATGTCTGATAGTATTCATCCATTTCAAATTCTGAGGAAAGTTTAGCTGAAAACTTTTCCCTGAAATTGATCTCTTCCGGAATTTTGATGTATTCCTGATTCAAAGAGTATGCCTTTTCAGTTTTGAGAATCTGCTGGATTACTTCCAGTGCTTTAAGATTAAAATCCAGCACATACTTTTCTTTCAGATCGTATATTTTCCTGAGCTTGTCTTCATAGAACTCGAAATAAGGAGAACTCTGGTAAGCGGTTTTAATAGATTTCCAATGCAGATTCCTCCAGTCTTCCCTGTGAGAGATTTCAATATCTTTAAAAGCCCTGCTTCCGTTGTGCGCAATGGGGATAATTAATGAAAGTTTTCCATTGGCACCATAGATGTTTGCCCTGTTTCTGTACGTTTGCTTGGGGAAGCTTTCAAACTGCTCGAAAAGGACTTCGTTTTCAGGATCCAGGAATACGGAAAACCATGAAATCGGCGGTAAATAAAATACCGGTAATAATACATTCTTCATATTCATAATGCAAAAATGAAGTATTTTTTCAAATACTTCATTCTATTTATATTTATTTTAACTTATTAATCTTCGCCTGTCTTTTTCTTTCTGAATAATTTAACGAAATATTCCCATCCGAAGAATAAGATAAGGATCATTGCTGCAATCCACCAGTAAGAAGTTTTGTTGGCTTCTCCCGTGTTTGTTGCTTTAAACATCCTGTCCCAACGTACTTTGAATGGCGCCTGATAAGAAGAGCTGGCATCTTTGAAAGCCCCTTGTATACTCATCCACGTAAACATCGGTTTTCCGACAATATTTTCTTCAGGAACAAATCCGAAGAATCTCGCATCCAATGACGCATCACGATTATCACCGATCATCATATAATAATCCTGCTGGATCGTATATTGGTTGGTTTCTTTTCCGTTGATAAAGATTTTACCGTTTTTATTTTCCAGGCTGTTGTGCTCATATTCAGAGATAATCCACTGGTAAGTCGGAAGAGATTCCTGGTTAATGGTCACTACATCACCTTTTTTAGGAATTTTTAAAGGGCCATACCAATCCTGGTTCCAAGATTTGTTAATCGGGAAGATAGATTGGGTCGTATCGATACTCTTCGTATATGCGGTTTTATCAGCATTTAATTTATAAGAAATCGTTGCGGAATCTTTAGGATAAATATTTTCTTCCATACTGATTACATTCGGCAGCGTTTTGATGTCCTTCGCCGTTTGATCAGTAAGTCCCTGGAACATATAGGTAAATCCGCCTTTTTCATTCTGCATTTCTCTTACCGGCAGGAATCCATACGTATTATACATACTTGGAATATCCAACTGTGTTCCGGTATTTACCGTGTAAGCATGTTGTACTTCCTGGTCGCCAAGAACCGTCTCCGGTTTTCCGTTTACAAAAAGTCTTCCGGCTCTCATCTCGAAAGTATCGCCTGCTACCGCCACACATCGTTTTACATAAGGATCTTTTCGGTCGGTTGCTGTATGTACAGAGTCCTGTGGATAGTTGAATACTACCACATCATTTTTCTGAGGCTTATTGAATTGAAAAATTCTTTCGTAAGGAAGCTTTACTCCGTCAACGTAAGATTTCGGATCATCTTTCGGGTTTCCTTTTTCACCGGTATCCATGATGGTTCCCTGTAAGAAAGGAATGGCCAAAGGACGCATCGGCAGCCTGTATCCGTAGCTCCATTTGTTTACAAATAGGAAATCTCCTACCAACAGCGTTCTTTCCATAGACCCTGTCGGGATTCCGAAAGGCTGGGTAACAAAAACGTGGATAATGGTAGCGAAAACCACGGCAAAAGTAACCGATCCGATAAAAGAATCTTTTTTCTTCGCTTCTTTTTCTTCGTCTGTAAGGAACAGGTCATTTTCATCTTCCAGCTCAACATCTTTTCCGTAATTTACCGTAGCCATGTAAATGAATGGCAGAATTACTGTAAGAAGCCTGTCTTTGAAGAGGGTTTTCCCGAATTTTTTCATTAAATATAAATGAAAAACAGACATCATAATAGGTCCTACAATCGGAAGATATGATAGAATGGCCCACCATTTCGGATGTTTCGTTTCTTTTAGGATAATGAAATAATTGTAGAATGGGATAAAAGAAAATAACGGATTGTACCCCAGTTTTTTAAACAGCTTCCAGGTGGAAATTCCCATCAGTACTGACAAAATGAGAACATAAAATGCATATGTTAAAAAATAATTCATAAATTTTTGTGCCTAATCTATACTATAATTGATGGATGATGATTGATCAATGATCTTTGAACAACTATTCATCTTTCACTTTATTTGGTCTGCAATTTAGGGATTTTGTTACAGACTAAAGCCCCAAAACATCCTTCATTGCGAAATTTCCTTTTTTATCTTTGATCCATTCGGCAGCCACCACTGCGCCCAATGCAAAACCGTTTCTGTTGAAAGCGGTGTGTTTGATTTCGATTTCATCCACTTCGCTTCTGTAGAAAACGCTGTGTGTACCGGGAACCTCATCCTCACGGATGGCAAAAATACCCAGCTGGTTGTCTTGGGTTTCTTCCAGTTTCCACGCGTCAAATTTTGGGTTGTGTTTGAAGATTCCTTCGGCAATCGAAATTGCTGTTCCACTCGGAGCATCTTTTTTATGAACGTGATGAATTTCTTCCAGCTGGCAGGAATATTCGTCTACATTTTTCATGAGGTCTGCCAGTTTTTCATTTAAGGCAAAAAACAAATTAACGCCTAAGCTGAAATTGGAGCCATAAAGGAAGGCAATACCATTGTCCACCGCTAGCTTTTCGATTTCAGGCTTCTTTTCCAGCCAGCCGGTAGTTCCGCAGATGACAGGAATTTTATTTTCCAGACAGGCTTTAATGTTTTCATAAGCCACTTCGGGCAGGGAAAACTCGATAACAACGTCCGGGTTATTCAGGTTTTCAGCAGTTGGGGTCTCCTTTAACCGGGCAACGATTTCATGGCCTCTTTTAGTGGCGATTTCATCGATGATTTTCCCCATTTTACCGTATCCAACCAATGCTATTTTCATATTTTTATTTGTTTTTCCGCTTATATTTTTAACGCAAAGATCGTTTAAAAATCGTTCTTCACATTTTTCGCTCGCAAAGGCGTTTCACGCAACAACGGCGTAATTAAAGCAGTTTTATATTATTTTTTAAAATCTGTAACTTAAACTGATACCCGTCTTCGGAGGAGCAATGCCGTATTGGTCCTGAACCATAGTAGGATTCAGGGTAAGATCCGGATCACGGCGGGATTCGTATAAATGGGCATCCACCACGGCATCCACGATGTTCAGAATGTAAATAAGCCCACTAATGGCGATGGCATAATCGCGCTGTCTTTTAGACCTGTCCTGTGCATTTCCCAATGCTGTTTTATCCAGCCAAGGATGGGTATCTACGAATTCATTCGGGGTTCCGTTGAGCTTGGCGATGTAGTATCCACGGTATTTTTTATACTGATTATCATTCCAGATGGCGATCCCGACTCCCGTTCCTACGGCTCCCAATACAATGGGAACTTTCCAGTATTTTTTGTTGTATACCTGCCCAAGTCCCGGAAGAACGGCAGAATATAAACCTGCTTTTGTAGGATTCAGCTTTAGGGTTTTTTGTGTAGGCCCATTTGCTTTTTCCAGGTCCGAAACTACTTTCGCTTCGGTTTTGGTATTGTTTCTTTCCACGCCTATACTGTCTTTCGGACGGTAATCGACCCGGATCGTATCGTTGGGATTTACCTGTGACGAGGCCAAAGCAAAGAGGCACAGAAAAAAGGTGAACAGTATTTTTTTCATTTATTTAATGTGGGATAAAATATATTCCAGCTCATCTTCATTTTTGAAATCCAGAACAATTTTCCCTTTTTTTCCGTTGGGAGCGGCTTTGATTTCGACTTTTACATCCAGAATGTCTGCAATGGTCTTCTGCGCTCTTTTATAGTTGTTTGAAAGCTCTGCTTTTGCTTTTTTTGCAGCCGGAGATTTCGGGTTTTTAATTGCTGTGGCTGCCTGTTCTGCCTGGCGTACATTCAGCTTTTCTTTGATGATCAGCTCGAAAAGAATCTGCTGGTGTTCTTCACTTTCCAGACTGATGATCGCCCTTCCGTGTCCTGCAGAAATTTCACCACTGCGGATGGCATTCTGGATATCCGGATTCAATCGCAGCAATCTGATTGAATTGGTAATGGTACTTCTGTCCTTTCCGACCCTGTGGCTCAGGTTTTCCTGCGTAAGACCGATTTCTTCCATCAAACGCTGATAAGTCAGTGCAATTTCAATGGCATCAAGATCTTCCCTCTGGATGTTCTCTACAAGGGCCATCTCAAGAAGCTCCTGATCGTTTACCAGACGGATGTAGGCCGGAATAGACTCCAAGCCTGCAATTTTACTGGCACGGTAACGTCTTTCTCCTGATATAATTTCGAACTTTCCGCCGTCTTTTCTTAGGGTAATCGGCTGAATTACTCCTAAATTTTTAATGGACAATGCCAGTTCGTTCAATGCTTTTTCGTCAAAATAAGTTCTTGGCTGGGTCGAGTTGGGATAAATATCTTCCAATGCAATTTCTACAATATTTCCCACAAACTTATCTGCCCCTTCATCGGTAGCAGAGTTGATTGTTGCTTTGGATTCGGCACTAAGAATTGCGCCCAAACCACGTCCCATCGCTCTTTTTTTATCCTTCATATCTGTTTTTAGCGTTTAGCTCGGCTAGCTGCTTTTAATTCTTTACTAATTTTTCGTTTTTCAATAAAACTTCTTCCGCCAGTTGAATGTACTGGATGGCTCCTTTGCTTTCGGCATCGTAGTTCAGAATGCTTTCTCCAAAGCTCGGTGCTTCGCTCAACCTTACGTTTCTGCTGATGATGGTTTCGAAAACCATTTCCGGGAAGTGGGAGTTTACCTCTTCTACTACCTGATTGGATAATCTCAGGCGGCTGTCGTACATGGTAAGAAGCAAACCTTCGATATCCAGGTCTTTATTGTGGATTTTCTGAACATTTTTGATGGTGTTCAGTAATTTCCCAAGACCTTCCAATGCAAAATATTCACACTGGATCGGGATGATCACGGAGTCTGCTGCCGTAAGGGCGTTTACGGTAATTAAACCGAGACTCGGCGCACAGTCGATGATAATATAATCATAATCTGCTCTTACGCTTTCCAATGCTTTTTTCAGCATGTATTCGCGCTCTTCTTTATCCACCAGTTCGATCTCAGCGGCTACCAGGTCGATATGGGACGGCACAATATCCAGATTCGGCGTTGCCGTCTGCTTGATGCATTTTGCCGTATCTACGCTATGCTCCAAAAGATTGTAGGTAGAATACCGTACATCTTCCACCCCCAACCCCGACGTTGCATTCGCCTGGGGATCAGCATCGATAATTAATATCTTCTTTTCCAATACCCCTAATGCTGCAGCTAAATTTACAGCGGTTGTGGTTTTCCCAACTCCTCCTTTCTGATTAGCGATACCTATGATTTTTGCCATTGTTAGAACTTTAGGTTTCAAAAATACACATTTTTCCGTGCCCTTAATGAACAGATAAAACGAAATTTGAGTTAAAATATTGTTAATAAGCCATTTAGCTATAAAAAAAATTATCCACAAAAAAAATTCTTTGTGGATAAGTGTTTAAGATTTGTTTTTATGTTAATTATCAAGCTTCATTGAGATCGGAAACTTGAAATAGCTTCGTACGGATTCGCCTTTTTTATTTTTCCCAGGAATCCATTTTCCTTTAATAGATTTAATCGTCCTGATGGCTTCATCGTTAAATTCGGTGTTGGAACCGTTGGCTTTTATGGCAGAAATAGTTCCGTCTCTTTCAACAATAAAGGTAACGGTCGTCTTCATTACCTCATCGGATGCAAGACCTGAGCTATCGAAATTATTCATTACTTTATTTCTGAAAGCATCGATTCCTCCGATGAAACCGGCTTCCTGGCCTAGTTCGTCTCCTGTTGTTATTTTATTCGGATCTTCTTTAGTTACGATCACTGGTGGAGCTGTACTAATTACCGGTCCTGTTCCTATCGTCGGAGCAGTAGGCACATACGTATTTTGAGGAGCAGGATCTGCTTTAAAATTGTTTGACAAACCAGCTACTGCATCATCCGGAATCTGTTCGGTATTTGTGTCAGGTGCATGATTTGACGGTGTCGGCACTGAACTATCATACATTTTCACTTCTTGTTTAGTGGGTCTGATTGGAGTTACCTGAACCTGAATTTCAGGAGTGTCAACATCATCTAACACTATTGGACCAGGATAGGTGCAAATAACAGTCCTCTCACTATTAGATTTAAAAGCATTCATTATTACAGGAGTAATAGAAACTGCTGCCAGCAAACTTACGCCGATAAAAAGCGCTTTGGTTAAAATCCGGTCTGATTCATTTCTTAGGACATAAGCACCGTATTCTTTGTTGCGGTGTTCGAAAAGAATCTCATTGAAACGAAATTCCTGATTCTGATGCATGTTTTTCATTGTTTTAAAATTTAAGCATTAATATTGATTATTAGTTCTCTACCATTTAGTGGTAAATAATAACTTAATAGCAAAACATCTGCCATTACTTTAATTAAAACGTAACTTTATATGAAATCGTATGAGAATGACTTAATTTTAATTATGTTATGAATAGGAAGATAAGAAGATGGGTGCTGGAAGATGGAAGTGAAATGCTGAGTTATAGATGTTAGATGATCTTACCTACAGCGAGTACTGATCACCACTGAATAGTTTTGTAACAAATAAAATGTTGATGCTATGGAACCGGTTAATAATACTGACTGCTGCCCTAGTCCTGATTGCAGCGGCATCCTTTTTCCGCGCAGGCAAAGGTTTGGCGAAAAAGATACAGCGGAAAGCAGGTTCCCGACTTCAAATAGCGGATGGCTGTTGGCTGTTGAGGGTAAAATTTGATTATGGTTAATGGTTAATAGTTAATGGTAATTGATAAGTGGCTGTTATGGAAAAAAAGATTAAAAGGTGATTATCGGTTTTAAAGCTTAAAATGGATCCATGAAATAGAAAAAGAGACTGTCGCAGTGACAGTCTCTTTCTTTATTTTAAAATTCTTCGGTTAGAATAATTCTTTTCTGATGATGTTCTGGCTTCTTTCAGGGCCAACAGAAACCAGGTATACGTTGATTCCTAAATATTTCTCGATAAACTCGATGTATTTCTGAGCGGTATCCGGAAGTTCGTCGTAGCTTCTTGCTTTGGTGATGTCTTCGTTCCAGCCCGGCAGATCCTGATAAATCGGCTCGTAGTTGTACAATTTTTCGGTAGAAGAAGTGAAATAATCGATGATCTTTCCGTCTTCCGTTTTATAATGGGTAACGACTTTCAGATTTTCGATTCCTGTAAGAACGTCCAGTTTTGTGATTACCAAGTTGTTGATTCCGTTGATCATACAAGCGTGCTTCAAAGAAACAAGGTCTAACCAACCAGTTCTTCTTGGTCTTCCTGTTGTTGCTCCGAATTCACCACCGATCTGTCGGATGCTTTCTCCTAACTCATTGTCCAACTCAGATGGGAACGGTCCGTTTCCTACTCTTGTACAGTAAGCTTTGGCCACCCCGATCAGGTTCTGAAGGGAAGTCGGTGGCACTCCTGCTCCGGTACAAACTCCTCCGGTAGAAGGTGAAGAGGATGTTACGTACGGGTATGTTCCGAAGTCGATGTCCAGCATCAAAGCCTGCGCCCCTTCAAATAAAACGTTTTTACCATCTCTGATGGCTTCGTTCAGTTCCAGTTCGGTATCTACGATTCTATCCTGAAGCTGTTTTCCGATTTCTAGGTATTCGTTGTAGATTTCTTCAACATCCAGGGTCGGTTTTCCGAAATATTTCTCGAAAAGAGAATTTTTGATTTTTAAGTTTTTCTCGATTTTGTCTCTCAAGATCTCCGGGTTAAGAAGGTCGATCATTCTGATGCCCACTCTGGCGATCTTGTCTTCGTAGCATGGTCCGATCCCTTTTTTGGTCGTTCCGATCTGCGTTCCGCCGTGCTCTTCCTCACGGTACGTATCCAGCAGGATATGGTATGGCATGATGACATGCGCTCTTCTGCTGATGAAAATATGATCCGTTCTCAAGCCTTTGCTTTCGATCTGGTTCACCTCCTTAATGAAAGATTTAGGGTTTACCACCACGCCGTTGGCAATGATGCACTTCCCTTTGCACTGAAGAACTCCCGACGGAAGAAGGTGCAACACGAATTTCTCTTCACCCACATACACCGTGTGACCTGCGTTGTCGCCCCCCTGGAAGCGCACCACATAGTCCGATTTTGCCGATAAAACATCCGTGATTTTTCCTTTCCCTTCATCTCCGTACTGAAGACCTACAACTACGTAAGTTGACATATTTTACTTTTATTTTAGATTCATGCAAAATTACTTTTAAAAAATTGGGTGGGCAAATTTGTAGTGGAATTTATTTTGGAGTGGAATTAAAATCGTTACGGTTTCCCTTTTTTCTTGATTGATTTATTATATTTATATTTGATTTAATTTAAAAAACTAATAATGAAAAAAGTAAAATTAAACAATATTGCAATTTTAGTGTTATTTATCACTTCCTATATTCCATTGTTTAGTTTACTAATTATAAGGCAAATAAAACAAAACATAGATTATTTTGAATTTGGAGGATTAAAAAAAGGAAATTTTTTATTGGCGTTTGAAATGTTCGGATTAAGTTATTTCTTTCTTTTTATCTCAATTTTAGGCTATATAGGTTTAAGATTTTTATTAGCCAATCTAAACATAAATAAATCAAATGGAGAACTTGTCAAAGTTATTGATGTTGAAAATAAAAATAGTGAGAGTATAGGATATATATCTACATATATTGTACCCTTTATTTTTCAAGATACAAATAACCTTTTTGATATTTCTTCAATTCTCTTAGTACTACTAATGATTTTTTTTATTTACACAAAATCAAATATGATAGTCATAAATCCAATATTAAGCATTACTCACACTTTATATCAAATTGAATATAATAAAAAGAATAAAACTAAAAAAGCTCTTCTAATAACCAAAGAAGGAAATTTGGAAAATGACGAAGAGATTAAAATAAATTTAATTACTAAGAATATATACTATGGATAAATCTTTATTAATTGATGTTATAAGTCGAGCAAATGTTGAAAATTTAAAAATGTATTTTGTAACTAGAGTTTTAAAAGAAGGAATAAGGGCAAATTCAAGGGTTTTAGAAAAATTTGATTTTAAAGTATATCAAATAGAAATTACTAATGAAGTTAGGCAATATCTTTATGATCTTTCTTTAAAACAATTTAAAAGAATTGAAGAAAATGAAGATTTACATTTTTTTGACTATGATATAGTAGCCGATGAAACTCAACACCTTTTTACATATCAAATTGAAAATAAGGTAGGTTCTTTTTCTGATGTTGTATATAATCAATTAAATGGCAGCCCACAAAAAATAACCGATCTAAATGAAATTCTTCAAGATGAAACATTATGGGCATACTGTACAGAATTCGAACTAGACAGTAACAAATCATTCTATACTTTTAGAAAAATTTCTCCTGGAAAAGTAGGAGTTGAAAAACAAAAAGATCAAGAAAAAAAATCTATTGGTTCTCAAATCAGAACTTATTTTGATACTAATACTAACACATTGTCTTTGCTTAAAAGCGAAACAGTATATTTAGATAAGCAGATTGACTGTATATTTTATGAAGAAACATTTTATGTACTTAAAAAGTTTTTCTTCGAACAACTTGTTGGATTACAAGAAGAGTATAAAAGAGTTGCCGAAGAAGTAGCAAATTCTATGGCTAATCATGAATGCTTTGGTGATATTAAATTATTATCGGAGAAAATCGAAAAAAACTCATCAATGCATAAAAAATTAATTAAGTTACAAAAAGTTGGAAATTTAAATGCTTTATCTCCTAGAACTATAAACAAATTAGAAAAATTAGGAAGAAAGAAAAATGCTCCAATTAATGTAAAGGATGGCAAAATTCAATTCGAAAACGAAGAGGATATTGATAATGTCATTAAACTATTATGTGATTATTTTAAAACAGGAGATTACTCTGGGAAATCATATGGAACATACGCAGGAAAAGTTCAAACAGAAGAATAAAAATTGACTTTCTATACACAATTGGTTGTATAGAAAGTCATATTTAATTATAACACAACCTCACGCCTCACCCCAATCTCCTCCAAAAACACCGCATCATGCGAAATCACCAGCAGGGTTCCCTGATAATCTTTAATCGAATCCGTAAGAATCTCTACGTTTTGAAGGTCTAAATTATTCGTCGGTTCATCGAGGATGATCAGATCGGGAGCTTTCTGGCTGATGGATAGTCCGCACAACAGAAGGCGCAGGCGTTCCCCGCCGCTCAGCACTTCACATTTTTTATCCCAGGTTTCCTTTCCGAAAAGAAATCTTGCCAGTAAGGTCTTTATTTCTGATTCCGGCAGCGCACGGTCGTTGAACTGCCGGGAAAACTTATAAACCGTCATTGTCTTATCGATTAAAGAATATTCCTGGTCGATGCAGATCCATTGAAAATCTGATCCTGCAATTTTCCCGGCGGAAAGCTGAAGATTGCCCAGCAACAGCTTAATCAAGGTCGTTTTCCCGGAACCGTTCCGGCCTTTAATAACGATCCGGTCACCGCTGCGGATTTCCAGACTGAGGCTTTCTTTCCAAAGATTGATTTCATCATATGCAAAATTGATTTCCTCTGCCGAAATCAGGAGTTTTCCCGAATGAAGACCGGAATCGTTAAAGTTTACTTTCATCTGATCCGCATTTCTCACGGAAGACCTTAGTTCCCGCAGATCGCCTGAAATTCCCTCAATCTTTTCGGCATGGACCGCTTTCAGTTTGGAAGAATTGTTCTCCGCCTTATTCCGCATCGTATTCATCATAATCCTGGCCACCCCCGATTTTTCCTGCTTGCCCTTCCCTCTTGCGTCGAGCTTCTGCTTGCGTTCCAGGGCTTCGCGCTCCTTTTCCCTGGCTTTTTTCAGGGCCCGTTCTTTGGAATGGATGTCGTTCTGCAACGCCTCATTTTCGATTTCCTTTTGTTCGGCATAAAAATCATAATTCCCGCCGTATGTTGAAATTCCCTGATTGCTCAGCTCAAAAATCGTGTCCGCCAGGTTCAGCAAAGCACGGTCGTGACTTACTATCACAACGGTTGATTTTGTTTTACCGATAAAATCATACAACAGATTCCGGCCCTCAAGATCCAAGTGGTTGGTCGGTTCGTCGAGCAAAATTACCTCTGGTTCATGGATCATCATTCCGGCAAGAAAGACTTTGGTTTTCTGTCCGCCGCTCAGGCTGCCTAGTTTCTGGTTAAAGTGAAGACCGTCGAGTTTCCAGTACTGCAAAGCCTGCCGGGAACGTTCCTCGATATCCCAGTCGTCATTAAGTATTTCAAAATAAATATCCTCCACTTCGCCAGCGGTAATTTTGTTAAGGGCCTCGAGCTTTTTATCGATTTTCAGACATTCGGCGATGGTAAAGTCATCAAAATTCCCAAACATTTGCGGAACATTGAACATTTCGCCTTGTAGGTGTGCACTTCCTCGCAGAGGTTCAAGGACGCCCGAGATTATTTTCAACAGGGTGGATTTTCCTGTGCCGTTGCTCCCGACCAAAGCCGATTTCGAGTTTGAAGGGATCGTTAAATCAATAGAATTAAAAAGCAGGTCTCCAGCCGGAAACCCAAAGGATATATCGTGTAGAAAAATCATTATTTCTTTCTTTAAAAGTTAAAACCTGCAACGCCAATGCGGTTGCTCTTAATTATATTTGAAAGAAATTGAATCCTACATCCTGATAATTTTTTGTTTTGCGAATGGCAAAGTTAGGAATTTTTATTTATTTCAAAAATTTCAGATTCCAGTATCCGATTACAGATCAATACGTTTCACAGCGAGTATAAACTTCCTGCATCCATCATCCAGCTTCCTTTCTTTTCAGGAGCTTTTTCCCGCTTTCTGCTGTATCTTTTTTGCCTGGCTTTTCCCATTGCAAAAAAAGGATGCCGCGGCAATCGGGGCTAAGGCAGTGGTCATTCAATGTCAATGGTCAATTCCTGCGGGTCAATCCGCTGCGCTTATTAATGGTCAATTTAAGTTCGGTCTGAAGATTCACTTGCGGAGAAAAATTGACTCGCGGAGCGAAATTCACCATTCACTTCTTGTCAATAGTCAATCCGCTGCGCTGGTGAATGGTCAATTTAAGTTCAGTCTGAAAATTTACTGGCGGAGCAAAATTGACTCACGGAGCGAAATTCACCATTAACTATTCACCTCCCAAACCACCCCGTCAAAAATTCTTTGAATTTTTGACACCCCTCCGATCCGGAGGGGAATTGCGGTTAAGTACATTTGCTTCAGACTTTTGAAGGTTATTACTTTATTTGGATGTGCAAAGGCGCAAATTGAATGGAGAAACACAATGCTTTAAGGCGCGAAGAATTCGAATGAGTCGAATTTCATACCCTTTAATTTCAACTTCGACCTGCGTAATCTGCAAAATCTGCGAGAGATTATATCTCCAATTAAATGCAAAAGATCCTGGGCAATCCACAATTTTATCGAAGATAAAATCTTTACGACTTAAAACATGAAGCATTCAAAACATTTGCGGGTTTGCGCTTGCCAACAATTACCTGCAATATATTTAACCAGCGTACATTACTCTTACAGTGTAACGGCTTTGTGAAACTTGCAGCAGTAAGCACTAAAAAACCTCTGTGCGCTTTGTGTTCATAAAAGCTTTATGAAATTTACCTTTCACCATTCATTTGCAAATCAAAATTCACCCTAAAAAACTGCTCATAAGAAACTTTCATCAAAAATCCTTAACTTTGCCGCCTACTAAAATTTTTATGGAAAGTATTAAAGTTCACGACAAAACTTTTGTTCCTTATCTGGAAGATGCGGAGATTCAGGAGATTGTAAAAGCTACGGCTTTAAAAATTTATGAAGATTATAAGGATGAGGTTCCTGTTTTCATCGGGGTTCTGAACGGGGTAATCATGTTCTTTTCAGACCTGCTGAAGCATTACCCGGGACCTTGCGAGATTGCTTTTATCCAGATGAGTTCTTATGTAGGAACCGAATCCACCGGGATCGTTTACCAGAAAATGGAGCTGACGAAAGACGTAAAGGACCGCCACATCATCTTAGTAGAAGATATTGTGGATACGGGAAATACGGTAGAAAGCCTGTTCAAATATTTCAGCGAGACCCAGCGTCCGAAATCCGTAAAGATTGCATCTTTCCTGTTGAAACCGGAAGTATACAAGAAAGATTTCAAGCTGGATTACATCGGAAAAGAAATCCCTAATAAATTTGTGTTGGGTTACGGCCTGGATTATGATGAATTGGGAAGAAACTTACCGAATCTGTACCAATTAGAAGACGGACAGATCAACCATTAAAACGCTGTTGGCTATTGGCTGATAGCTTTTAGCTGAAAAAGTAAAATATAGAAATAGATTTAATAATAACTTAAAAATGCTAAAGGCAAAAGCAAATACGCTGACGGTAAAAGCCAGAAGCCAGCCGCCAAAAGCCAGAAGCCCTAAACCATTATGATAAACATTGTTCTGTTCGGCCCTCCGGGAAGTGGAAAAGGTACGCAAGCGCAAAACTTAATCGAGAAATTCAATTTGAAGCAGATCTCAACGGGTGACCTTTTCAGATTCAACATGAAAAATGATACCGAGCTTGGGAAACTGGCCAAATCGTACATCGATAAAGGAGAATTGGTTCCGGACCAGGTAACCACCGATATGCTGATCGACGAGATCAGAAAACCGACCGAGGCGGCAGGATTTATTTTCGACGGGTATCCGAGAACGGCAGTTCAGACGGAAGCGCTGGAAAAAATTGTAAAAGAAGAGCTGAATGACGAGATCGACGTTTGCCTTTCTTTAGTGGTTGAAGATTCTATTTTGGAAGAAAGACTTCTGAAAAGAGGGGAAATCAGCGGAAGATCGGATGACAGCAATGTGGAGATCATCCGAAACAGAATAAAAGAATACTACGCAAAAACAGCAGAAGTAGCCGAGCTGTACAAGCAGCAGGGCAAGTATGTAGAGATCAACGGTGTCGGAGACATCAGTGAAATCTCTGAAAAGCTTTTCGCTGAAGTAGAAAAGTTTCAAAAATAAATTTTTGATTCAAGGTTCAAAGTTCCAAATTCAAGGTTAAAACTTTGAACCTTAAACATAAAACCTTGAATTAAAATTATGTCAAATTTTGTAGATTACGTAAAGATTCATTGTAAAAGCGGACACGGAGGGGCAGGTTCTGCGCATCTCCGCCGTGAAAAATATATTCCTAAAGGCGGACCTGACGGAGGCGACGGAGGCCGTGGCGGCCACGTTATCATGAAAGGAAATGCCAACGAATGGACTTTACTTCCTCTTCGTTATACGCGTCACGTAAAGGCGGAACGCGGGGAAAACGGAGGAAAAAACCAGCTAACCGGGGCTTACGGAGCCGATGTGTATATTGAAGTTCCGATCGGGACCATTGCCAAAAATGAAGACGGGGAAATCATCGGGGAAATCCTCGAAGACGGACAGGAAATCATCCTGATGGAAGGCGGAATGGGCGGAAAAGGAAACGAACATTTCAAATCTTCTACCAACCAGACTCCGAGGTTTGCACAACCGGGAATGGACGGACAGGAAGGCTATGTGGTTTTCGAGCTTAAAATCCTTGCCGATGTAGGATTGGTAGGATTTCCGAATGCAGGAAAATCCACGCTCCTTTCTTCAGTTTCTGCGGCAAAACCGAAAATTGCAGATTACGCATTTACCACTTTAACGCCAAACTTAGGAATTGTGGATTACCGGAATTACAAATCTTTCGTAATGGCCGATATTCCGGGAATCATCGAAGGAGCTGCGGAAGGTAAAGGCTTAGGACACCGTTTCTTAAGACATATCGAAAGAAATTCCATCTTATTGTTCTTAATTCCTGCCGATTCCGAAGATCATTTTCAGGAGTTTAAAATCCTGGAAAACGAATTGAAGGAATACAATCCGGAACTGCTGGATAAAGATTTCATTGTTTCGGTTTCAAAATCCGATCTTCTGGATGAGGAGCTGAAAAAAGAAATCGCCGCTGAATTCCCTGAAAATAAGCAGCCGTTGTTTTTCTCCGGCGTTACCGGCGAAGGGCTTATGGAACTGAAAGATGCGATCTGGAAACAATTGCATGGATAAAAAAGTATTTCTTTTAACCATTATTTTGATCAGTCAGCTGTGCTTTTCACAAGGCAGAGCTTTATCAAAAATAGACAGCCTCAGAACAGATTCTGAGGTTGAGTCTTTTGTAAGAAACAGTAAATTCGATACATCCGACCGTTATTCCAAGTTTATTTTAAAAACAATTCAAAGTTTTACCGGAACCTCTACCGATATAACCGATAGATTGAAAAGAGCCGCCGACAGTTTAGGAGTAACCAAAAGTTTTTACAAGGGCGATTTTGATCACAATGGCTTAACCGATCTGATATTTATCGGAGACGACCAAAGCTGTCAGGGCGTATCTTCGGATACACATGAAACATACTCCTATGATTCGAGTATTAATTTGCTTCTGGACTTTGGAAAGCATTATAAACTTACCTCCGTAAATCCGACCTATTTCGATTTTGCAGTGCCTGTAGTCCTGAATATTGACGGAAAGGATTATCTTAAAGTCATTACGGAAGAAATCGAAGAAGACCTGTATTCTGATCGATATGCTACTACCCATAAGCTGGTGTCAAAAATTCTGGATTATCAATTTGATGGACTGGTAGAATATAATTCTAATCCATCTCATCATTATATACAGAAAATAGAATTTACAACCGGCATGTGTTATGGCACCTGTCCGGTATTTACTTTGAAACTCAATAAATCGGGATTGTCAAAATTTATTGCGGAGAATTATAATTTTTTTAAAAGTAACGATCCGGACTTTGAAAAAAAATCGCACAAAGCCTTTAAAAAAGGCGAAGGCAACTTTGAAACAAAGATAAAAGAAGCTGACCTCCAAAATCTGGAGAATCTGCTGAATTATCTGAATTTCGCTGAACTTCAGGACAATTATGCCGTACACTGGACCGATGATCAATCGGTTATACTAACCATTACCTATGACAACGGAAAGACGAAATCCATTAAAGATTACGGCTTGTCCGGCACATACGGTTTAAAAAGATTATATCAAATACTGTTTGATATAAGGTTTAATCAGGACTGGAAAAAAGTGAAATAGGTTATTTCTTGCAGATCAGCACTTTTTCATTCGGAGAATATCCGTAATACAGATCTTCCGAAAAAGTTCTTACCGTCACCTGGAAACCGGCATTTTTCAAACGGGATTCCAACCCTTTAACCGAATAAATCCGTACATGATCCTCCTGGCCGAAATGTTTTAACCGCTCTTCTTCGGTTGTGATCAAGTCGTCTTCATAGATCTCCCCTTCTTTAAAAGGCGTCTGAATTAAAGCAACACCTCCCTTTTTCAGAACACGGTACAGTTCACCCATGGCTTTTTGATCTTCGGTGATATGTTCAAGAATATGGTAACAGACTATCAGATCAAATTTTTCGTCCTCCGCATCTATATGGGTAATGTCATAATGGTAATCGGAAAGGAATTCATTTTCAAAATCGGTGGGATAATAGGAAATATCCTCTCGCTTTTTCCATTTTTTATAGAGCATTCTTGAAGGGGAGAAGTCCAGAAAGGAAAAGTTCGGTTTTAGAAATTCGTTTTCCAGCAGCATATTCAGTCGTCTTGTGCGGGGTAAGCTTCCGCAAACCGGGCAAATCAGCTGTCCGTTTTGCAGCCGGGCAAATTTCTTAAGCTTTGTTTGACAGATATTACATTCATGATCTTTTCCCTGATAAAACGGTTTCAGAAGTTTTCTCAACTGATCCTCATGGCGGATGAGCGTTTCTTTAGGAATGATATTTTTAACAACAGATTTAAGGAAAGTATACATGCGTAATTTTTCTGACTTCAAAATAACAAAAATTTATCTGAAGTATCTTTCAAAATTTAATTTTATCCTGAACAACCGGCCGTAAAACCTTTATTTTAAATCATATGAATAAGGTCTCAAACAGAGACTTTGGAACAATTCTTGAGCGATACGGGAAAAATATAAGCTATGAAATATATCCTGAGTCTTTTTGCGGTGATTCTTCTATTTTCCTGTCAATCACAAAAAGCCAATTCCAAGTATTCCAGGATTGAATATGAAGCCGGAGCGTGCTTCGGATCCTGCCCTATTTTTAAAATAACCATCAATCCGGACCGGACTGCAGTACTCGAAGCGGAACATTTCAACTTTTCCAAAGGTTTTTCAAAAAGTGAATTCGATAAGCCAAGGGAAGGAACTTTTAAAGGAACTATAAAAGAAACGGATTATAATGCTCTTATTGCCTTACTGAATAATCTTAATGTAAAGAGCCTGAATGAAAAATATGGCGAAAGGAACGTTACCGACCTTCCTACATCATATCTGAGAATACAGTTTGCTGATGGAACGACAAAACATGTAGAAGATTATGGTAAAAGAGGCACTGAAAAACTCGCTGAATTATACAAATTCTTTGAGGATCTGAGACATAACCAACAGTGGACAAAAGTAAAATAATCCATTAAAAATATTTAAACTACCTTTGCAAAACAAAATTCCTTCATTTTGAGGGAATTTTGTTTTAATTATAAAAACAATTCATTTGAATTTTACAGACTTACATTTAATAGAACCTATTGCGAAGGCAATCCAGGAACAAGGATATACGAACCCCACACCTATTCAGGAAAAATCAATTCCCGAAATTACAAAAGGTAAAGACTTTCTGGGGTGTGCACAGACAGGAACAGGAAAAACGGCTGCTTTTGCCATCCCAATCCTTCAGAATCTTTCGAAGAATAAATTTCAGAACAACCATATTAAAGCCCTGATCTTAACACCGACCAGAGAACTGGCCATACAGATCGAGGAAAACATCCAGGCCTACGGGAAATACCTGCCTTTAAAACACCTGGTGATTTTTGGAGGTGTAAAACAAGGTAATCAGGAAACTGCCCTGAAAAAAGGAGTGGATATTCTGGTGGCTACACCAGGAAGACTCCTGGATTTTATCGCCCAGGGAATTATCAGCTTAAAACATCTTGAGATTTTTGTATTGGACGAAGCCGACCGGATGCTGGATATGGGTTTTGTGCACGATGTAAAAAGAGTGATCAAGCTTCTGCCTCCTAAAAGACAGACTTTGTTCTTCTCTGCTACCATGCCTTCGGAAATCCAGAAACTGGCTGATTCTATCCTGAATAATCCCGTAAAAGTAGAGGTTACGCCTGTTTCTTCAACAGCCGAAACCATCAAACAATCGGTGTATTTTGTGGAAAAAGACAACAAGCTGAATCTTCTGACGCATATCCTGAAAAACGACATTTCAGATTCGGTATTGGTATTCTCAAGAACGAAGCACGGCGCAGATAAGATTGCCCGTAAGCTTCAGAAAGACAATATCACAACAGAAGCGATCCATGGAAACAAATCACAAAATGCCCGCCAGAACGCGTTGAGCAATTTCAAATCCGGGAAAACAAGGGTATTGGTGGCTACTGATATTGCTGCAAGGGGAATTGATATCGACGAACTGAAATACGTCGTTAATTTCGAGCTTTCCGACGTTTCTGAAACTTATGTCCACCGGATCGGAAGAACCGGGAGAGCCGGCGCAGAAGGAACTTCTATTTCATTCGTAGACGGACTGGATTTATTAAACTTAAAAAATACGGAAAAGCTGATCGGGATGAAAATTCCGATCGTTAAAGATCACCCGTTCCATACTGACGATCTTGTTGCCCAGAAAAGAGACTCCAACAACAAGCCGATGGCAGCAGGCGGAGAAAGACCGAAATCTTCAAGACCTAATAACTCAAGGCCGAATAACAACAAAAAGAAGCCTGAAGGTGCAGCCGCTAATGTCGGTTTCAAAAAGCCGAAGAACAAGAATTTTACAAGAAAGAAATAGATGAAGGCCTTCCGATCTGGAAGGCCTTTTTTATGGTTGAGCTAAGCCAATCTGATATTATAATTGAAAAGCGGGCTAAAACCCGCTCCTATTGAATCAGTACGCAAATAATTTTTTAGCATTCTCCGTGGTGATCCTGTCAATTTCAGAAAAATCAACACCATAAATATCTACCAACTTACCGGCAACCAGATCCAGATAGGAACTTTCGTTACGCTTTCCTCTGTAGGGAACGGGCGCAAGGTATGGAGAATCGGTTTCCAGAACAATCTTATCCAATGGAACTTCTTGCAAAAACTGATCGATTTTCCCGTTTTTGAAGGTCACTACTCCACCGATGCCCAGTATAAAATTCAGATCAGTCGCATGTTTGGCTTGTTCCAGATTTCCTGAAAAACAATGGAAGATCCCGCGGAGCTTCGGATGCTTTTTCTTTTCCAGCACTTCAAACGTTTCATCAAAGCTTTCCCGGGTATGGATAACGATCGGCAGGTCTTTTTCAATGGCCCAGTCGATTTGCTGCTCAAAAGCTCTCACCTGGATATCTAAGGTGGATTGATCCCAATACAGATCGATTCCGATCTCTCCGACGGCAGGAAACGCTCTCTCATCAAGGTAATTTTTTACTATTTCCAGTTCTTTTTCCCAGGTTTCCGGTTTTACGTAGCACGGGTGCAGTCCCATCATTGAAAAGACCTTTCCGGGATATTCCGCTTCGAGCTGAAGCATTTTTGCATGGGATTCCGAATCGATGGCCGGAAGGTAAAATCCGGTTATTCCTTTATCCAAAGCCCTCTGAATGGCTTCTTTTCGGTCTTCATCAAATTCTTCTGCGTATAAATGGGTATGCGTATCAATCATTTCTTTACAATTTCAATAGATATTCATAAGGGTTCTCAAGTCCCAGCAATTGTCCGAAAGCCGGCTCTGTCTTGAAACCTTGTTTTTTTAATGCGATTATTTCCTGTTTAAAATCTTCACCTCTTTCCTGTAATATTCTATATTCGGCGATCATGTGGCGGTAAGCATTCTGTTCAGTAACCGGTTGATCCTGGCCAAAAATTTCGACAGGAAATTCTTCTACCGTAAAATTACCGGTGATAACTTCCCTTCCGTTTATGACAAGTTCCTCGATATGTATATTGAATTCAGAAAAAACGTCCGTCAGTAGCCTTTTAAATTCAGCCTTATCCTTCACCTCACAGATGACATCCAGATCGCTTTCTTCAATATCAATTTCTATGGGAATGGTTCCGGCCAATACCGGGGAATATTCTTTTAATTTTTCAAGAATCAGATGTTTGGAAAGAAGTTCGTATGCTCTTTTTTGTCTGTCATTTCCGTTTTTGAGATAATCAATGGCTGTAAAATCAATCATCTGGAAATATTTTATGCTTTACTTTTTTGCGCTGAACCTCAATTCTTTCATTCAGTTTCTCTTTAAACTGAATGTATTTGGGATCTTTTTCATCACTGGTGCGGTGTTCCAACGCCTTGGAAATTTTAAAATTCTCTTTGATAAACTCTTTCGTTTCTTCAGAAAAATAAGCGTTGCCGAATTTTTCAAAAATGTAATTAACGGCCTGTTCCGTAGGATGAATCATGTCTTCCTTATAGAAACGGTAATCGCGCAGATCGTCCATCAGTATTTCATAAACAGGAAGATAATGGCAATAGTCCAGCTCTTCAGTCATTTCATGGATGGAGGTAATTAATTTTGATTTGCTCAGCTGGTTTTCGGCCATCCCGTCTTTCGTATGACGCACCGGAGACACCGTGAACAAGATCTGTACATCGTCTTTACAGATATCTTTTAAGTTTAAAATAGTATTGTAAATGGAATCGGTAAGTTCCTGATGCGTTAGTAACCTTTTCTGAAAGAACTTCTGCGGGATTTTATGGCAGTTGGCCACGAGTTTGTTTTTAGGGCCAAATTCGTAGATAAATGAAGTTCCATAGGTAATGATCACCCAATTGCTTTCCTGAAGAAATTGGTTCCCTTCTGTGATCCTGGAGTTGATCTTATCTAACGTCTGATGGATGTACCGGGTATCAAAACTTGTGTGATGATCCAGCGAAATAAAGGTTTCATCAAAAGTGATCAGCTCCTCTTCTTCATAAAATTCGGAATCGTGGAGCCTTTTGATGGAATTGCTGATCGAGAACGGGTTAAAGATGGTTCCGAAAGGATTGTTCACGGTCTGTAACTGTCCCTGATGAAACAGGTCTGACATTTCTGAAGCAAAACATGATCCTATTGAAAATATTTTATCTTCAACCTCAATCTTCTTCTTCGATTCTTTAATATCAACTTCTGTCCGGAATTTCATCAACTCAGTTTAAATTTGAAAATGGGCCAATCTGAAAATTCTGAATTGACCCATTATGTATTAACTTTCTCTTCTCAACAGATAATTAGCCAGTTCTGCAAAAGGCTTTTTCTTTTCCTCCGGAATATCGATTTTCTGAAGGTAGCTCTGCCCGATTTCGTTATGTTTCTCGATTAAACGCAATGCCTTCTCGTCTACTTTCGTTCTTCTGAAGATCTTTTCTACGCCGTATACTTTATCAATATTATCCGTCTTTTTAGAATACCAGTAATCGAGTTCTTTTCTTTCTTCATCTGTAGCATGTTCTCTCGCCATCAGGTAAAGAACCGTCTTTTTATTTTCATAAATATCCCCGGCATGCTTCTTTCCGAACTGTGCCTGATCACCGAATACATCCAGGTAATCGTCCATAATCTGGAAGGCAATCCCAATATGTTTTCCAAAGTTGAAAATGGCTTTGGCATCTTTGAAGTTTGCTTTTGCGATCAAAGCCCCTATTTCGAATGAAGACGCGCTTAATACTCCTGTTTTGTAGGTGATCATCCGGATGTAATCGTCGAACGTTACATTTTCCTGGGTTTCGAAATTGATGTCGTACTGTTGGCCTTCGCATAAAAGAAGCCCGGTATGGGTAAAAATCCGGATACATGCCTTGAAAATTTCAGGCTCAAGATCCTCAAAAAATTTGTAGGCTTTCAGCATCAGGCCGTCCCCGGAAAGGATTCCTACATTGATCCCGTGAAGTGTATGGATGGTCGGCTTGTTTCTTCTCAACGGAGCTTCATCCATAATATCATCATGGATCAGGGTAAAATTATGGAAGAATTCGATGGCCAGCGCAGGCTTTATGGCCTCCTTCAGATCACCGCCGAACAGATCGCATGCCATAAGAACCATGATCGGACGAAGACGCTTCCCGCCGTGGGAAATGATGTAGTTCATCGGTTCATATAATTCCGCAGGTTTGTCTTTAAAAGTATATTTGGCAATGGCATCCGCAACAATCTGCTGGTATCGGTCTAAAAATTCCATAAATTCTAATAGTTTAAGCAAAAATACAATTTTTTGGAGGATGTAAAACAACTCTCCCCAACATTTAAAAAATAAAAGCATCCTCTAAAGAATGCTTTCATTAACGGGATCACCGTTCGGTTTATTTAAATTTATCAGCCAGGAAATTAAAGCTCCTGAATCAATACTGCAGTTTCAGCATAAGGGTCTGCAATCGATGTCGTCACCACATTCGCATCATTTCTTTTTGCCGTAATACGAAGTTTGATATTTTTCGCAGACGTTCCTGTATTTATAACGCATAGCGCAGGTCCGCCTGAGGAGTCATTATTGGTCTCGGTAGAAGGCTCATTATAGCCTCTTGAAGCTACGATGCAGGTTGATGAATTGTTGAGGGCAGCATCTACAATTTCGTATCTTGCCCAGCTTTGGGTACTGTTTGAAGTAGATCCTATCGCCAAATATCCTGTAACCAGGAATGTTTTTCCTGCCGGAAGGGTAATAATGGCATTGTTTACCGAAACTCCTGTACCCTGTCCTGAAGTTGTGTCGAAAGTAATATCCCCTGATGTATCAGCCGTAGGAATCGTCTGGTTCGTATTCTTACGGACAATCTGGAAAATCTTTGCACTCGGTGCTACCGGCACTAAAGACTCCCATTGAACACCCGAATAGTAATAAAACTGACTTAATGTGGTATCGTATACCATTGTTCCGGCTGTAGGTGAAGTAATATTCTGACGCTGAGTTGTCGTCATTCTTGGCGGGATAAATCCACCGGTCACACTCTGTACATCCAAAGCTCCTGCAGGTGATTCTGTTCCTATCCCTACATTACCTGCAGAAGTTACGACGAAATCATTGCTTTGCTGAGCAGCAGAAGGAGTACCTGTAGCAGGGTTGTCTTTCGCTCCGTCAACATGTAAAATGGCTCTTGGGTTAGCCGTGTTGATGCCTACCTGAGCGTAGGAAAACGTACCGAAAGCCAGCATAGCGGTTAAGGCAATTCTTTTCTGCCCTTTTTTAAAATTTGTCATGTTCCTTTATATTTAATTTATTAGGTGAAGCAATACACTCAGAAAGTATACCTATTAAATTTTGTGATGGGCGGAAATCAAGAAAGTGGAACAACGTAATGGTAGCATGATATTTAATACAAATTATATTAGTCATCAAGCGCCACCTGTGCTTCCTGTATTTTGTTTTCGATAGCAAATATATAAATTAAATCATCATAAATAGATAAAATTTCATAAAACTTAACAAATACCACACCTATATTAATATTATGATAATATGTAAGTAATTATATATTCAAAAAATTACATTTTCATTAAAATAACATCAAGGTCAAAAAGAAAATCTTATCAACCTTATAAAACAAAAAACTTTGCCCGAATGAGCAAAGTTTTATATATGATTTAAGAGTATCTTACGATAAAAATGTCACGGCAAGATAAGTGATTCCTGCAACAATAGCTGAAATCGGGATGGTAAGTACCCAAGCCCAAAGAAGGCTTACAGTGATTCCCCATCTTACGGCGGAAACCCTTTTCGTCAGTCCTACCCCGATGATCGAACCGGTAATGGTATGCGTCGTGGAAACAGGAATTCCGAAGTGATCGGTAATGAATAAAGTAATCGCTCCTGCTGTTTCAGCACTTACCCCTTCCAGAGAAGTTACTTTGGTAATCTTAGTACCCATGGTTTTGATGATCTTCCAGCCTCCGCTCATGGTACCCAAAGCGATCGCGATGAAGGAAACCAAAGGAACCCAGATGTAATGCTGTGCGAAATAATCAAAACGGTCTGCAGAAGCAACCTTCAGATATTCCGGATCCTGAAGCATATTGACGTGGTAATAAATTACCGCTGCCCCGATAATCCCCATTACTTTCTGAGCATCATTAAGACCGTGCCCCAAACTGAATAAAGCAGAAGAAGCCAGCTGTAATTTCTTAAATGACTGATCGGCTTTATGAGGATTCGATTTTTTATAGAGGTGAACGATAATTAAGGTAATAATGATTGAAATAATCATCCCGATGATCGGCGCCATAAAAATGAACAGGAAAATAGGAATTACCTTATCAAATTTTACGACACTCTGATGCGTCACCTGGCTGAAGGCTTCTTTCATCGTTCCCCAAGCTCCCAAACCGGGCTGGGCTGCTGCCACGTCATGATAATCCATCATAAAGGCATGCATCAGGGCTGCTCCCAAAAATCCTCCGATCAGTGTATGCGAAGAGGAAGAAGGGATACCGAACCACCACGTCAGAAGGTTCCAGGCAATGGCCGCAACCAGACCTGAGAAAATTACTTCAAGGGTGATAAAGTTTTCGTTAACGGTTTTGGCAATCGTATTACCAATCTTAAATTCTCCGATAATGTAAGCGGCAATAAAGAAAGCGGCAAAATTCCAGAGTGCTGCCCAAAGAACAGCCTGGAACGGAGTTAAAACTTTTGTAGAAACAATAGTCGCAATTGAGTTGGCGGCATCATGGAAACCATTGATGTAATCGAATATTAACGCCAATGCAATAATAACTATAAGTAAAATCGGAAATTCCATTGTTTAATTATAATTATTAATTAAGCGTATTTAATCATGATGTTCTCAATCGTATTGGCAACATCTTCTGCCTTATCGGTTACTACTTCAAGATAATTAAGTACGGATGAAACTTTGATAATGTTAATCGCGTCGTTTGTTTCAAATAATTCCACCATGGAATTAGACAGCAAATCGTCGGCAATATTTTCAATAGAGTTTACTTTGATACAAGCTTCTTTTACCTGCTCCATATTTTTAAACCCTTTCAGGTTTTTCATGGCGTTCTGGATCTCAAGACATGCTTTGTGGATAAGCAGTGAGAAATCCGAATAAGCCTTCATTTCAGGCGATTTGTATAAGAAAATATATTTTGTGGATGCGTAGATATAATCTGCGATATCATCCAATCCTGTCGCTAAAGTGTGGATATCTTCTCTGTCGAAGGGAGTAATGAAATTTTTCCCCAACTCTACGAAGATCTCGTGGGTTAGTTCATCATTTTTGTGTTCAAAGTCGCTCATCTTTTTCAACATGGAATCGTCGTTAAGATCGAAATCTTTGATTCCGTGGTTGAACTCCTCAGACATTGCTACAAGGTTTTCTGTTACTTTTTCGAAAAGCACAAAGAAGATTTTATCTTTCGGTTGAAAAGCGTGGAAAATATTACCAATTCCCATTGTAAAGTTTTTATAATTCGTGTGCAAATTTCTTAAAAAACCCCCTTACCTGAAACAATACAACATTAAGTTTTGTTAACATTAGCTTAAGTCCTGATTATCAAATAAAAAAACCGGCAATAATGCCGGTTTTATATCATTTCTGGAAGGAATTAATTGGCCTCTTCAGCACGCATATCCTTTCCTCTGAATTTCATTGTCGAAATGTTGCTCAGAAGATCTCCTTTAAACGACTTTTCGATTTCAAAGAAAGAGAATTTTTCTAAGATTTCGATATCGCCGATTTCTGCTCTTTTCTTGGTTTTGCCGTTGGATGTCGCTTTGTTGATGATATCCAAGACGTCAAGCTTCTTCAATTGGTCTTTTTTACCGAGATTAAAGAAGAATCTTACCATATTTTCATTCTTTTTTCTTGGTTTTCCGCCACGCTCTCTTCGGTCTCCTCTTTCGCTTCGGTCACGGTCTCTTCCTCTGTCGCGGTCTCTTCTGGAACCTCTGTCGTCATCTCTGCTGCTCAGCTTCTGCTCCATAAGATCATGTCTGTCTTTGTAATACAATGCAAGATCTTTCAGCTGGAACTGAAGTAATTTGTGAGCAAGTTCTTCTTTCGTGAATGCGGATAAATCCGGAATCAAAGAATCGTCAAACTCAAAGAAATCTTCGTGGATCTCGAAAAGGCTTTCGAAAACACCTCCTACCTGAGCCTTGATGATATCTTCTCCGGTTGGGATTTTACCTTCGTTCATCTCGATTTTAGTTACCGATTTGATCTGCTTCAGTTTTCTGCTTTCTTCAGGCTTGATCAGCGCGATAGAGATACCGTCTTTTCCGGCTCTACCCGTTCTTCCGCTTCGGTGAACGAATACTTCCGGATCATCAGGCAATGAATAATGGATTACGTGCGTCAGTGAATTCACATCCAGTCCTCTTGCCGCAACATCTGTCGCTACCAGGATATCGATGTTTTTCAGTCTGAACTTCTTCATTACCGTGTCCCTCTGTGCCTGGGATAAATCTCCGTGAAGCGCATCGGCTGCATATCCGTTCTGCATTAAGAAATCGGCAACCTCCTGGGTTTCCATTCTTGTTCTGCAGAAGATAATGGAATATTGGTTAGGGTTTGAATCGATCAGTCTCTTCAAAGCCTCTTTTTTCTGACGGTAACCTGCTACATAATATTCGTGCTTGATGTTCTTCTTAACTTCGTTAATAGAACCCACTGAAATTCTGTGAGGTTTAGTAAGATAATTTTTGGAAATTCTTTCCACTTCCTTATTCATCGTTGCAGAGAACAGGAAAGTCTGTTTGGTTTCCGGCGTTTCGCTGAGGATGGTTTCCAATTCGTCTTTAAAGCCCATGGAAAGCATTTCGTCTGCCTCATCCAATACCAACCAATGAATAGCAGAAAAATCAAGTGCTTTTCTGTTGATCAGGTCGATTACCCTTCCCGGAGTTCCCACAATAATCTGCGGTTTATCCTTAAGCGATCTCATCTGGTCCATAATACTGCTTCCACCGTAAACTGCTGTCGTTTTGATGTCTTTCATGTATTTGGAATAGTTTTTTATGTCCTTCGCAATCTGAAGGCATAATTCCCGTGTCGGACAAAGCACCAAAAGCTGGATTTTGCGACTCGTTTCGTCAATCATATCCAAAATCGGAAGCGAAAATGCTGCTGTTTTGCCTGTCCCCGTCTGCGCAAGTGCGATCAAGTCGCGAATATCTGAAAGAATAAAAGGGATAGTCTGTTTTTGGATTTCTGTCGGGCTTTCGTAGCCCAGTTCGCCAATTGCCTTAAGAATATCAGGACTTAAATTGGTCTCCGTAAATAAATTCATTAAATATTTTAAAATTTTTGCAAAGATACAATAAATATTGATTTGTTTTTGAATAATTTTCAAATATGTAAACTTAAATTCAGAATCCTTTAATACTTTTCTGATTTTTTAAAAATTTACTGCAAAAAAAGGCACTCCATGTTAAAAAGATGTTAACCATTATTTTTTTTTATTACATAAGATTAAATTTATCATTGTGGTTTATCCGTTCTAATAAATTAGATAAAATAGTTTTTGTAATTTTGAATGATCGCACCGCCGGAGCCTCAATCCCTGATGCAGTCCGGTTTGGTTAAAACCAATAAAAAACAAAACTAATGTCGGCAACACTTTCTCCTGAAGTTTTCGGATTTTTAAAAACGCTTAATACCAACAACAACCGCGAGTGGTTTACCGAACATAAAAACCTGTATGTTGAATCGCAGCAGAACGTGATTGCCTTCCTGGAAGACCTGATCAACGAAATGGCTGGATTTGATGAAGATCTCGCAAAGATCGATGCGAAAAAGGCGCTCTTCAGAATTTACCGCGATACCCGGTTTTCCAAAGATAAAATTCCATACAAAACCAATTTCGGAGCGTCGCTCGGGATGGGTAAAGGCAGCCAGAAAGGCGGCTATTATCTTCATCTGGAACCGGGGAAATCTTTCATTGCCGGAGGGATCTATATGCCCGAAGCTTCCGTTTTGAAAGAACTGAGAAAAGAAATTTCTTTATATGCCGAAGATTTCCTTGCCGTCATCAACAATCAGGAGTTTAAAAAACATTTTCCGGAACTGGATCAGGATGATAAACTGAAAAAGGTTCCGCAGGGCTTTGAAAAAGAAGATCCGATGGCAGAATACCTCAAGCTTAAAAATTTTATCGTCGTGTATAACCTGAAAGACGAAGAAGTTTTAGATAAAAATGCCGTAAAAAAGCTGACCGGAATTTTTAAACTGATGAAACCGCTGAATGATTTCCTGAATGCGCCGTTGGGGCAAGGGAGTGGTTGATCGGTGATGGTGTATGGTTAATGGTTAATGGTTGATGGTTGATGGTTGATGGTCAATGGTTAATAGCTGATGGTTGATAGTTGCTGGTTGTTGGTTAACGGTCAGTTGGTTGGAGTGGTATCTGATTTTTCCATAAATGCGATTAATTAAATTAAACACTGAACATCAAACAGTTACAATTCTAAATTTTTAACAATAGTTTAACATTTTTGCTTATATTTGCTGATTAGTCAAAAAGCCTGCAATGTCGCTGTACCAAAGAATCGCCGAAAAGCTGCAATATATCAGCCCGAAATTTTATAAGGAAAGGTATTTTAAAAGTTTACATCATCTTACCAAAGATAATTTTTCTGCCAGAAATGTAGAGCCGGAACTGGTATGGATCAAAGATTTTTTGCCGGAGAATGCAGTAATTCTGGATATCGGCGCCAATGTAGGAACTTTCCTGTACCAGCTGGAAAATAAGCTGGACCATGAAGCCATTTATGCTTTTGAGCCGAATAAAAAACTGTACAGCCGACTAAAAAGAATCTTTCCAACGATGAGGGTCCTTCCTTTGGCACTTTCCGATGAAAATACAACTGCAGAATTTAAAGTTCCGGTAATCAACGGGAAAACAGTGGCTTCCCGGGGAACACTTAACACCGGGTACAAGGAAAAAGGCGAAGAGAAAAGCCATACCGAAAAAGTAAAGGTAATAAAGCTGGACGACTGGGCAGCGACTGAACATTTCCACAGGCTGGATTTCATCAAGATCGATGTGGAAGGCAACGAAATGAAAACGCTTTTCGGAGCCCGTGAAATTATCCGCCAGTTTGCGCCGACGCTGATGGTGGAAATGGAGCAAAGGCATCACGAAACCCCGATCTGGAAGGAAATTTCCGAAGTGGAATCCTGGGGCTATGATGCCAAATACCTGAACAGGCATCAATTTGAGCTTGAAAAGCTGACGGAAGAGATTCTTCTGAAAAACACAGCCGACGAAAAAAATAAAACGGAATACATCAACAATATTATTTTTATTCCTAAAAGCCAATAAAACATGAGTGTAGTAGCGAGACAGGGGTTTAAATATTCTATTATTGGCTATATCGGTTTTCTGCTGGGTACGGTCTCAGCCATCTTTATTTTTCCAAACGATTTCGAATTTTACGGCAAGCTGCGGTACAGTATGCAGACCGCGGAAATGCTGGTTCCTTTCGTGGTATTCGGTATCTCGTATGCGAATGTGAAATTTTTCCACAGTGTACAGAAGGACGGAAAAAACCAGAATATGCTGTCCTTATCCCTGCTCACGGTCGTCATCAATTTTCTGATCTTCTGCGGAATATTTTTTATCCTCCCCTATTTTTATCCCAAGTTCCTGAAAACACAGGCCTGGAATATCAAAGGGATCATTCTGCCACTGATCCTGGTATTATCGTTGTGCGCCATCTTCAATAAGTACACTTCCAATTATAAACGCATCGTTGTTTCCAATATTTTCGATAATCTTTTTCCAAAAATAGCCAATCTGGGAGCTTTCTGCCTGTTTTTCTATTTTGCCATGTCGCAGCAGATCGCCCTGTCCTTTTTCTTCGGGATCTTTACCCTGATGCTTTTCGGATATATCTATTACACCAATAAGCTGGAAAAGATCAACCTGGATTTCAATACTGATTATTTTAAGAAAAACAACTTCTGGAAAGAGTTTACCAATTACAGTTTCTTCGGGTTTTTAGGAACTTTCGGGAATTACCTGGCAATCAACAGCTTTATGATCGGCGAATATATGGGTATGGAAGAAAACGGGATTTATTCCACATTGTACGCCCTGATTTCCTTAATTTCCATTCCACAGCTCGGCCTGTTCAATATCTCTGCTCCGATTATCAGCCAACACCTGGCGGACGGCGATATGGAAGGGCTGGACCGGTTCCATAAGAAAACATCACTTTCTTTATATTTCCTTGGAGCAGTCCTGTTTTCCTGCATTATGGTCGGGTTTCCTTACCTTACGCATTTTATGCCGAAAAATGGGATGATGCTGCGCGAGTATGAACCGGTAGTCTGGATCTGGGGTTCCGCAGTTCTTGTTGACCTGGCCACGGGATTTAACGGAAATATCATTTCGCTTTCAAAGTACTACAAATTCAATATCCTGGTGATGCTCCTGCTGGCAGGACTAACCATTGCGCTGAACTTTTACTTCCTGAAAAATACAGACCTGAAATTGATCGGGATCGCCCTTTCAACGGCTATTTCCCTGACGACCTACAATGTAGTAAAAATCGTATTTAATTATTTTATGTTCAAGGTTTCGCCGCTGACGATTGAAATGATTTTTGTTTCGATTATCTGTACGCTGGCGATCACGGTAGCCATTGTCCTGCCGAATTTCAATAACAATTTCATTAACCTTGTGTACAAGCCGGCCGTGGTTCTTCTATTGATTTTTGTCGGGAATTATTTTACCAAAATCTTTCCGGTTGAAGATTACCTGAACAGGAATTTTATCAAGAGTATTTTTAAGTTTAAATAATTACAGGTTACTAGGCTGGATGAGGGAAGCCAGATGCTGGGAGTTTTTCTGTAAATATAGCAGCTGGTGACTTTATTTAAATGATGTTGTTCCACCTATTTATAAGAATTCATTTAAAAGCTTTTCAAGTCTTTTCTGGACTGCTGATTTGTTATAATTTACCTGAAAATCGTAAGGCGTGTTTTTAAGCCTTTCAAACTGACTGATGATATCCTCCTGTTCCGGGACGATAAAATCTAATTTGGATCGATAATTTGCAGGGAATATGGCCCATTTCCCGAACTTTATGGCGTCGCCCAGGTTTCCCGTCATTTTGGTTTTACCGTAGATTTCCTGCTGACTGAAAAATTCCGTTTCCTGCTGAATCGGACACCAGAGAACATCGGCTTTCTGCATCCACTCATCAAAAGCTGAAGGAGAAACTCTTTCTGAAAAATAAGTAATGTTTACATATTGCAAGGAACGTTCTAAATCGACAATGTTTTTCAATTCTTCATTTTTGGCGCGTCCTAGAAAGACAAATTCAATTGATTTATTATCGATAACAGAATTTCTGATAAGGTTTTCAATCGTATTGATCGTTGAAATAACTTTTGTATAATCCCTTCTTTTTTGAGATACGCCTCCGGGAATAACAATGGTGAGAACTTTATTTTCCGGCTTACTAAAAGTCTTGGTATAGAAAAGCGGCAGGAACCTGAATGGCTCAGCACTTAATTTTTCATCCAACACCAGCAAATGTCCAGCCTCCCGGTATACTTCCCGGGATCTTAATAAATCTTCTTTCCACCAGAGTTTTAAGCGGTAGATCCGGTCTTTTTTAAAGATGCTTTTTATCAGCTCCATTTTGGAAGCTCCGGTAAAATTCATATTGTGGACAATCACGGCAGTATGATATTGGGCAACAATAGCCTGAAACGTATTGAAATACCGGTGAACCGTTCCGATAATGATGAGGTCATACCTTTTATCCTTCAGCTGATCCTGAATCATGGAACTGTCTGATAAAATGATGGTTTCACCATGATCTGCCACCTGGCCTCTGATTTTTTTTGAAAAATAATAATCCACTGAAAAAGACGGGGAATCTTCCATGATTTCCATGAAAGACTGCGCAATTTCCGCATGGGTATCGATTTCAATGTAGGCGATTTTTTTCACTGTGGATAAGTTTTGGCTGAAGCCGGTTTGATTTTTATCTTTGGGCAAGCGGGATTTTCTTCGGCAAGCTCAGGATGCCATTGCCTGTTCCCTATTGATGTTTATGGCAAATAAAATAATATTCGGCTAATTATATTTTCAGCCATTTTTTCTTCAACATTTTCCAGCGCTGCCCGTTAATGATTTTTTGTTCCTCTTTTGAAATTTTTAATTCTAATTTTTCAGAACGGCAATGTTCATACGATTTTACAATGGCAAAGAAAAAAGAGACCGATCTGCTTTTCAGGGCTTCTTTTGATGCTGCAATATAAGCCAGCAGCCTCCGCAATCCTAAAAAGTAGAAATACCGGCCGTAATAATCCGCAGGCCGAATGGTGTAATCTGCCCCTTTCACCTTGATGAGCTTGACGTGCAATTCCGGCAGCACCACTTCTCTCCAGCCCAGATTTTCCAGTAAAACCGCATCGATATTATCCCATCCCAACGTCTCGCGAAGCCCCTTCATCTGGAGAAACCCTTCTTTCCGGTAGGCTTTCATCGGACCGCGGACATGATGCCTGTTGGAATTGCCTTCATACACCCACCCGCCGTCTTTTTCCACATACAGTAGACCGCCGATCAGTCCGTGTTGCGGATTCTTCTGAAAAGAATTTTTAACGGTTTCAAGATAATCTTCAGGTAAAATAATATCGGCATCGAATTTACAAATAATGTCGAACTTTTCCATTTCCTGTGTCTGAAGGCCTTTGTTAAAAGCATTTACCACTTTTGATCCGGGCTGGTGCGCCGATTTTTCAAGATTAATAGTAGCAAATCTGGAATCCAGATCCGTATATCTTTTCACGACCTCCCGGGTTCCGTCCGTTGAACCGTCGTTAACGACCACGATTTTAAAATCCCTGTAAGTCTGATGAAGTAAGGAATCAAGGGTAAACGGAAGGTTGTTTTCCTCGTTATGGGCAGGAATGATGATTAAAAATTTCAAGAAATTATTTATTTAATTATTCTATAAACCTGAAAATTGTAATTTAAACGCATAAGAGACAAAAGATAATTAGAGTATTTTTTGTCTCTTTTTTGGTTGGTAAAAATTTTAAACCGACAGATTTGTAAGCAGTGATCAACAATTTAAATCTGAAAGTATCTTTCATCAGCCATCAATTATCACTTATCACTTATATTATTTGTTGTGTGGTTTCAGCATATTCTTAGGATCGAGGATCTCGTCCAGCTTTTCCTGGGAAAGAATTCCTTTTTCGAGTACCAGATTATAAACGCTTTTCCCTGTTTCGAGGGCTTCTTTAGCAATGGCGGTAGAATGTTTGTATCCGATATAAGGATTCAGAGCTGTCACAATTCCAATGCTGTGCTTCACCATATTCAGGCAGATCTCCTTATTCGCCGTAATGCCAATAATGCATTTTTCACGGAGGGTATCCAGCGCATTACCCAGGAAATGAATATTTTCCATAATCGCGTGGGAAAGGACCGGCTCCATGACATTCAGCTGTAATTGTCCGGCCTCTGCAGCAAATGTTACGGTAAGATCGTTTCCGAAAACTTTAAAGCAAACCTGGTTTACGACTTCCGGAATTACGGGGTTTACTTTCCCCGGCATGATCGACGACCCCGGCTGCATCGGCGGAAGATTGATCTCCGAAAGCCCGGCCCGCGGTCCTGAAGCCAATAGTCTCAAGTCGTTACAGATTTTTGATAATTTTACCGCCAGACGTTTCATGGCCGATGAATAAATTACATACGAACCGGTGTCCGGCGTTGCTTCAACCAGGTCCGGTGCCGAAACTACCGGAAATCCCGTAAGCTCAGCTAAATTTTTCGCACAAAGTGTTGCATATCCTACCGGAGCATTAATTCCGGTACCGATCGCCGTAGCACCCATATTGACTTCTACAAAAAGGTCGGCATTGCTGTTAAGTTTGGAAATATCTTCTTCAAGGGTTGCGGCAAATGCTTCAAATTCCTGGCCCAGTGTCATAGGAACGGCATCTTGAAGCTGCGTTCTTCCCATTTTGATTACATCCTGGAATTCCCGGCCTTTTGCACGGAAAGCCTCAACGATTTTCTCCAGCTTTTCAACCAGCGTAACATTCATCTCCAGCAGTCCCATTTTAATGGCTGTGGGATACGCATCGTTGGTCGACTGAGAAAGGTTGACGTGGTCATTTGGCGAGCAGAATTCATACTGTCCTTTATGCTTACCTAATTTTTCAAGCACGCGGTTGGCGATAACTTCATTGGCGTTCATATTAATTGAAGTTCCTGCTCCTCCCTGGATCATATCTACCGGAAACTGGTCGTGCAATTCGCCATTGATCAGCTCATCACAGACCTCCGCAATGGCAAAATATAAATTTTCATCCAGCAGTCCCAGTTCATAATTGGTTTTTGCCGCGGCCTTTTTCACAAACGCCAGTCCACGTATAAATTCCGGGTAGGATGATAAAAGCTGTCCTGAAATTTTAAAATTATCGATCGCCCGCTGAGTTTGTACTCCATAGTAAGCATTAATCGGGACATTTAATTCGCCCAATAAATCGCTTTCTTTTCTGAAATCTTCCATACTTTTTTAATTAATATACCAATATAACCATGTACCAGTTTAACAATAAAAAAAGGTTGTTAGACTGCTACATTGATCCATTGTTACATTTTAAATTGTTGTTTTTATTTTACAGAATATTTCTGATTTAATGCCTGCAGGATAGAATATGTTTCCGCATCCATAATCCCGTCGTAGTTCTGCGGACGGAAATGGTACTGGAAAGCCTCGATTGTTTTTTTGGTCGCGTCATCCCATTTTCCCGTCAGATCCAAAGCATAACCGAATTTCTGAAGCTGTGACTGGACATTCAGGATAAAAGCTGCATCATTATACGTGGCCTGGTAATCCGTAGAAGTAGCCAGATCGTAATATCCCTGCTTAATCGCATCTTCGTACCACATCCCGATCTGATACTCGTCGTATAGTTTTTTCCATGGGAACAACGGCCCCGGATCCTGCTTTCTGGTAGGAGCGATATCCGAATGGGCAAGAACATTGGTTGCCGGAATGTTGTATCTCGTCACAATGTCTTTTACCAAAGCAGCCACTTTCCTTACCTGAGCGTCGTCAAAAGGCATAAAAATTCTTTTCCCCGAAGCATCGGTGGTAAATCCTGAATTCACGATTTCGATCCCGATAGAATTATCGTTCAGGTTGCGGTCGTTTCTCCAGGCGCTTACCCCTGCGTGGTAGGCACGTTTGTTTTCGTCCACCAACTGGTAGATTTCGTTATCGCCGGTATTGTTTACCAAATAGTGGGCACTCACCGCTTGTTGGGAAAGCACGGTGATGGATTTATCGTCCGGTAATGCCGTGTAGTGTAAAATAAGATATCGCTGTCTGAAATTCTGCGCAATGGCCGGGAAATAAGTCTTGACCACTTTGTAGCCCGCAGGCTTTGCAGAAACAATGGAACCGTAGCTTGCCGTGTTGTCATTTTTTGTAATATCGGCAATATTGGTGGTGAAAAACTCAACACCATGATCGGTAGTAACTTTCGGTTTCGGCTTATCGCCCGTTTGTGTTTTTCCTGCCGTTTTCGGCTGTACCACAGGCGTTCTCGGGATGTACTGTTTTTTTTTAGCATTCTGCTGCGAGGTACAGGAAAAAACAAGGGTGCTTAATCCGATGATATATAATGTATTACGCATGAGTTATTTTTTTTAGTCGTTTATTACCTCAAAAATACGGAAATTTTTCTTGAAAAATATTTGGTAAATAAAGAAATCTGTTCTATATTTGCACTCGCAATAACGGAGTAACGATCATTAAAAAACAAAGATAAACAGGAGGGTTGCCGGAGTGGTTAACGGAGCAGTTTGCTAAACTGTCGACGCGAAAGTGTCGCAAGGGTTCGAATCCCTTACCCTCCGCTTTCTTATATATCTTTTCGGGGCGTAGCGTAGTCCGGTCATCGCGCCTGGTTTGGGACCAGGAGGTCGCAGGTTCGAATCCTGCCGCCCCGACTTTTTTTAACGCGCTTATTTACTAACTAAGCGGGAATCAACTTTACAATGGGTGCGTAGCTCAGCTGGATAGAGCATCTGCCTTCTAAGCAGACGGTCAAAGGTTCGAATCCTTTCGCGCTCACTTAAAAACCTTACAACTTCTGTTGTGAGGTTTTTTGTTTTACTGAATAAGGCTCATCGGACAGAGCATCCCGATTTTAATCGTGCCCCTCAGAAGTTGAAAGTCAAAGATTCAATAGAATAAAATCAAATCCTTTCGTGTCCACTAAACTTTGCAGTTTTTTGTAAAATTTTTATATTAGCCTTATGTGTTATTGCTATATACTTTATTCCCAATCTTTAAATAAATTTTATATTGGCCATTCCTGTGAAACTTTACAGGAAAGATTGAGAAAGCACCTTTCTAATCATAAAGGATTTACCTCAAAGGTTAAAGATTGGGAAATCATATACTCTGAAAAATTTGATTCGAAATCAAATGCATACACAAGAGAACGAGAAATAAAATCCTGGAAAAGTGCATTTAGGATTCAGCAGTTAATAAAAGATTCAGCTTGATAGAGCATCCCGATTTTTAAATCGGGACGGTCAAAGGTTCGAAATCGAAGATTCGATGGAATCAATCCTTTCGCGCTCACTTAAAAACCTTGCAACTTCTGTTGTGAGGTTTTTTGCTTTTACTGAATTAGGCTTATGGGACAGAGCATCCCGATTTTCAAATCGGTATATGGTCAAAGATTTGAAATCGGAGATTCGATGAAGTCAGCTATTTAACAGTCAAGTTGAATCAATAATTGTCCGTTTTTAAAGAAGGCAGTTTTGAAATCCTTTTATTTTAAATAAAGATTCAATAAGATTATAATGTACGGTTACTCTCAGACATTTTTTATCATTCTTGATGTAAATAACCTTGTTCTGAAAAACATAGAAATAGTCTTTTCTTACAAGAAAACTGCACTCATCAACATTTACTTTTATAAGTTCCCGTTTCAAATGTTCACCAATATTCTCGATTTTATATTTATAAAAATTTTTATTGGATGCATGTTCCAGATCCCGAATATTATCAATTTTCAGGTAGTGAAAAGTATGATTTAACTTTTGTTCAATGTAAAAGTTGATGCTAAAAGAAACAATGAGAAATCCCAAAATCAACCGGAAAATTTTATTTTTCATCACTAATACGTAAATTTAAAACAAATTCGATCGTTTGATATCGTCACTTATATTAATCCCATCTTTACAGCAGACATAATAAGCTCCGCTAAATTCTTTACTCCAAATTTCCGGATCAGGTTCCGGCGATGGGTATCTACCGTAAGGGAACTTAGAAATAGTTCCTCTCCGATCATCCGGCTTGTTTTTCCTTCTGCCAAAAGGGCAAGAATCTGTTTTTCGCGACGGGTAAGCTTTAGATGGCTGTCTGATCCGTTTTTGGAAGGACGGCTGATAATTTCGATAACCTCACGGCTGTAACAGATATTACCTTCCAATGCACCGGCAATACAGTTCCTTAGTTCATGAAGCGAACTATTTTTAAGCAGGTAGCCGCTCGCCCCGTTCTGGATCGTCTGCAGAATAATACTACGCTCCGTATGATTGCTGAGAACGATAACAATAGTGTTTTCGGATATTTCTTTTATCATCAGGCAAAGATCTATCCCACTGATGTCCGGTAAGGTGATATCCAACAGGATAAGATCAACACGGTTGTTTTTTAAAAATCCCAGCAGTTCATTGCCGTTGCAAAATCCTTTGAGAATTTCGAGATTGGTCTCATGAGAAAGGAGGTTTTTAAGACCTTCAATCACAATAGGATGATCATCAACAATTACGGTACGTAATTTATTCATCGGTAACAGTATTAAGTTCAATATTAACCGTTGTTCCTTCCCCGGGTGCAGAAATGATCTCCAACTGTCCCTTCAGGTAGGCAATCCGGTTTTTCAGGTTTTCGAGGCCCATTCCATTGCTGTTCCTGAACGAGGCAGGATCGAACCCTGCTCCATCGTCCTCAAAAGTAATAAAAATAAAAGACTCGTTCTGGCTGCACTGCACCAGGATCCGGGTAGCATCTGCATGACGTATGGAGTTGGAGACGAGTTCCTGGATAATGCGGTAAATATTCAATTGTATAGTCAACGGAATATCCTTCCGTATATCAAAAAATTCATAGGAAATTTCCAGCCCTTCCCGCATATAAAATTCGCAAAGGTCTTTCAGGGCGGTTTCCATACCGAATTTCAAAAGGGTTTCGGGAACCATATTCCGGGCAATGCGCCGAAGCTCACTGACAGCGGAATCCAGCTGATCGACCGTTTTCCTGAAGCTTTTATCTTCCCATACCTGAGACTGATCTCCGGCCCATGAAGAAAGGTTGATCTTTACGCCGGCAAGCATTCCGCCCAATCCGTCATGCAGATCACGGGCAACGCGCTCACGTTCACATTCTTCTCCATCCAGCATGGCCTTAGTGATTTTCAGCTGCTGTTTTCTTTCCAATTCTTCGAGTTGCTGCCGGTAATTGATTTCTTTCTGTTCAGCCAGCCTTCGCTTGCTGCGGGCATTGAGAATAGCAAAACCGAGTATTACAAATAACAGGAGACATCCAATGGCCAAAATACCGCTATACAGCCGTTCGTTTTTCGAATTCAGCGCAGCTTGGCGGTTCTGCGACTGAAGGGCCAGAATTCTTCGCCTGTTTTCAGCTGTGCGGTAGCGGGTTTCCAGCTCATTGATTTTTATTCTGCTTTCACCGGTATTAATGCTATCGTTCAATTTCTTCTGTACCTCCAGCCAGGAATAAGCCGATGGGTAATCTTTCAGGGCGGCACTTGTCCTGGCAAGTTCACCGTAGATCATGGCTTTATCAATAGGATTGCGCATGAGTGTCTGATCTTTAACGATATCCAACAGGAGATTACGGGCATTCCGAAAATCTTTCTGCCGCCTGTAGATATCGTATTTTCTGAACAACAGCTGCTGAACCATCTGGTCCTGATGATACTTTCCTGCCATAAGAATTCCCAGATCTGCACTTGCCAAAGCTTTATCCAGATCATTAACCGTCGTATAATATAAAGTTTCATTATAATAATACAGGGTATTGTTCACCGAGTCCGGATATGGCGCCAACAGCTTTTTTGCCTTGTGAAGCAGGTACCGTGCTTTTTCGCTCTGCTCCGTATAACAGCAGATACTTACCCCGTTCAGATAGGCAAACAGCAAGGTGCTGGATTTCGGAGCCGTTTTTTCAAGTATGGCAACAGCCTTCTGATTATACATCAGGGATTTGGAAAACTGGGCATTATTCATAAGTATGGTAGCCAGCTGAGTATAATAGTGACCGACCATCACTTTATTATGGGCACGCTCTGCATATGGAATAGCTTTTTCCAGGGTGATTTTCATGATGAAATCATATCCTTTCGCATCTTTATTCATCAGGGCGTAATTGTACCAGGCGGCCGCCAGTTTTTCATAAGCTCTTTTATCATGGAAAGGAGTCAATTTACTGATCGCTTTTTTAAATGCTGCCGATGCTTTTCCCGGATTTGAATTGTAATAATACTGTCCTTCATAAAAGGGAATGACAGCCTGCTGATAAAGAGATGTTGTTGTTAACTTTTTTCCTGCCGTCAGATGGGTTTTGCTTTTTAAAGTATCCTTAAATTTCCAATAATCCACCAGCATGAAGTGTGCTTCGGCTTTCAACGTATCGGCCCTATCCGATAATAAAACATGCTCCAAGCTGTCGACATATCTTTTTTCATCGAGCGGGATCTGTTGCTGCGCGCACAACCCGAAAGGAAAGCAAAGGCAGATCAAAATCCGGTAATGGTTTATTAATTTTATTTTTTTAGTACTCCTGAACATATGAGCATATTTATACATAAAAGGTAATCGCAGAAACAGGTGCAGATCAGAATTTTTGATCATCAATTTAAATCTGATCATCTGTTAAACCTATAATTTCTTTTAAATTTTAAACGCAAATACGTTTTAAAATTAGTGTTAAATTTTAATCATAGGAGCGATACAAAGAAAGGCGCCCATTCATGACTGACATTAACTTTCATGTAAATATGCAGCAAAAATTAATATCATCTCTCATTTTCATGCTTTTAATAAAAAAACTACTCAAAAACCAGTAGAAAAAATTACATATAAACGGGTATTTTATGTCGTTTTTCAACAGCTTAATTTTGTATACACCTAATCCAAATACGCAAAAGTATGAATGCAGTTTCTTTTACCAGCAGGGTATGCAAAGTCTTTCTCCTGCTGATTTTATTAAGTATGGGAGCATCTTCCTGTTCGAACGGTGATGATATTTCGGATCATCCGCAAAACTATTATTTCAGGGCATCTTTAGACAACAGAAAGGTAGATTTCCATTCCGTGATATTTCAGGGCAGCGGCAATGATAACCGCTGGGAGCATATCGTAGTTGGAGGAAATGAAAAATCCACTCCTACCGATGGCAGCCTGCCCTCGCCTTCGCTCGATTTCGAAATATGGAGACAGGGTGGCGACATCAAAGCAGGTACCTATACGACTCCGGCAGAAGAGGGAATGATTGCCCGGTATGCTGTACAAACCAACAACGGAACATTAATTTATAATACTTCTGTAACTGATGATGTTTTCACACTTCATATAGAATCCATCGGTAAAGACGGCATCAAAGGGACCTTTTCAGGAAAAGTGAGATCAATGGAAGGCCAGGTCATCGATGTTACAGAAGGATCTTTCAATCTTCCTTATGATGAAATTATCAATCCTTAATAAAAACCAGATTATGGAAAAGATACTTTTAATCCTGATCGCCGCTGCAGGCACTGCCTCTCCCCTGCCTGCGCAATACAAAGAACCGGAGAAAAAAGATAAGAAAGAAGTTTTTTATCCTCAAACCGTTTTCGATTCCCTTGGAGCCAAGAAAATGCTCGCCAGGGGTAAATCTACCATTAAAGGAGTAGCATTTACAAAAACACGCAATAATATGGGCATTAAGGCCGGAAACCGTATTTACGCCAATCAGATCAAAGTGATACTGCTTCCGGTAACTCCTTATTTTAATGCATGGTACCAGCTGAGAAAGGAAAAAGAGAATTTCAGGAAAAGACGGTACGTCTATCTTTCGGACAATGCTTACCGGTACAGGCTGGAAGCTGTTACCAACAGTGACGGAGAGTTTACTTTTCCGGAAATGAAACCGGGAAAATATTTTCTGCAGGGCTTTCTTCCCTACACTAAAAATGGATACTACCATGAGTACACCGGTGCAGGATACAACAGCTACGGAGGCCGTACCAACTATTATGAGCTTAAACAATATGCAGTTAACCATGAAGACCGGATTGAAGAGTTTGTTGAAGTAAAAGAAGATGGAGAAGTCGTAAAAGTACGGCTGCACTAAAAGTTGCTCATCATTCTTTTTCAATCTAGTTTATTGCCGATTGCGCAGATCTTATTACTAAAATCTGCGCAACAGGCAAGCCTAATTATTTTACCACACCATCACCTCATATATTTTAGTTAAATCTCAAACACCAAATCACATTTATTTATGTTACATCGAAAGTTTTCAATCTGTTTCCTGTGTGTACCGTTTACCCTTCTATCTCTGAATTCTCAGGCACAGCCAAGAGAATTGTGGAATAAAGCAAAGGAAAAAACAGAGAAGACCGTGGATCAGCTGACCACTAAAAAAAACAGTCAACGTGTTGAAGAAGTCCAGGCTGCTGACGATTTCACGATGGGAGATATTCCGCTTTTTTCTGAAGATTTTTCAGCTTACCAAGCAGGTTCTTCCGTTTCTTCGATAAAGAGCAACGGATTGGCTGCCGTAAGCATCTTAAAAGGCTATCCCGGAAAATGGATGATTCTTGAAGACAAAGCAACGTATAAACTTTCAAAAGCATTGTCCTTGCCTGATCATTTTACCGTAACATTCGACCTTCTTGCAGCAGGAGACCAGATTAAAGATATCGCACCGCTATCATTCGGCTTTGCCCCGGACAACAGTACGAAAGAATACCTCGGCATTTCCGGTGCGTATGTAGAACTGCAGTATTATGACAGCGATATGGTAAATACCGGAAGCAAAAACCCTGAAAAATATGCCAATCACACATTCGATCTTGAACCTTATCTCAATAAAATCCTGCATGTAAGCCTTGAGGTAAAAGGAGAAAGGATGACCATTTACCTCAATAACCGTAAACTGGCAGATGGAATTTTCTTTGTGCCTTCGGCCGCTAAGCATTTCTACCTGTCTGCTCCCTGGGAATACCATAACGGTGCAAAAGTGTTTCTGGGAAACATTAAGATTTCAGGCTTCAGTAAGTAAATTCCACTATTTTCCAGACTTTTTTATGTAAGTACTTACGATTCGGACCTCGGCCAAGGTCTTATATCTGAAATTATTAAGGTACTTGAACCTGCTATAAAACAACATAGCTTCGTTCCCGGATGTGGAATACCGCGGCAAGAGTCTGTTCCGAAACAATTCAATTCGACTCTTTCCGAAGGCAAGATAAGTTCTTTTTCAGAATGGATAAAATCAATGGACATCGGACGGAATAAGTCAGGCTGTTTAAAGGATATCCCTCAGTACATTTACAAGATATTAAAGCCTGATAAATAACCACATCTATTTAATAATTAACTCATTAAAAGATATCATTCATTATTCTAATTCGTGCTTATGAAAATAAGATAATGGTTGTGAAAAAAGTGTCTGTCGTTTTATTATATTGATTCACAGCAACAGGTAGTAGATTACATCTAATTTCCTCTTGATCAAACAGCAACTTTATGACAAAAATTTCTGTTGTTATTACTGAAAATATGGTACAAATAAATTCTCACTTACCCTTTTCCCTATTCAAAAGTTCAATATATTTGTAATTAAGACAAATACCTTTACACTATAAACCAAAACGCTCCATTTCATGAAAACATTTCTTGGTTCTTTAGTTTTATTTATTTTCCTTCCATTACAGATATACAGCCAGCAGACTTTATCAGCTGATGACTTATTTCTAAAAGCAAGAACGGCAGCATTTGAAAATAAAGACTATCCTACTTCTATTGCACTGGCTAAAGAAGCGCTGGAAAAGGCACCCAACTATACCGATATCTCTGTTTTTTTGGGAAGAGTGTATACATGGAACAAAGATCCAGAATCTGCAAGAGCTGTTTTTGAAGGGCTTTCCAAAAGAGGAGTTCAGGACGAGGATTATTTCATAGCCTACGCTTCCCTGGAGTACTGGAACGATCAGTATACGAAATCCATTGAGATCCTGGATCAGGGATTGTCTTACCATCCCCAGTCTGAGGCACTCCTGCTTCTGAAAGCGAAGGTTTATTTTGCCGACAAGCAATACGCAGAAGCCGAAAATGCAGTAAAAAAAGTTCTTGAAATCAATAACAAAAATACCGAAGCGGTTAACCTGGCCGTCCGGATCAATGAGCTTAATTCCAAAAATGCCATCGGTATTACCTACAATTATTCTCATTTCGATAAGCAGTTCGACCATGACTGGCATATTGTAGGCGTAAGCTATAAAAGAGTAACACCTATCGGTTCGGTGATCCTCAGAGGAAATTATGCCAGTAAATTCGGGCAGAGCGGTACCCAGCTGGAGCTGGAAGCCTATCCCAGATTATCGCCCATGTTTTACCTGTATGTAGGCGGCGCCTATTCCGGTGATGTCGGTATATTTCCGAAGTACCGTACCGGTGTTTCGCTGAATGCCAATCTTCCGCACAGTTTTGAAGCAGAAATCGGTTACCGTCAGCTGTACTTTACCGATAACATCTGGTTGTATACTGCTTCCGTGGGTAAATATTACAAAAACTTCTGGTTTAATCTCCGTGCTTACCTTACACCGGATAACAGCAATATTTCCCAATCCTATACGGCAACCGTAAGATACTATACCAGAAGCGCACAGGACTATTTTGCTTTTCAGATCGGATCGGGGATCAGTCCGGAAGAAAACCGCAATAATCTTCTTGGCAATGATGCTTATAAGCTTAAAACATTTAAAATTGGGGCGGAATACAATTTCTCAGTCAAATCAAACCTCTTTTCGATCGGTACGATGTATTACAACCAAGAATATCTTCCCCATACAACAGGAAGCCAGTTTGATGTGAATTTAGGCTATACGGTGAAGTTTTAAGACCTGTTTAAATTTAATCTGAAATAATCCGATTAACTCTGCTGGATGAAGAAAGCTGGAAGTTTTCCAGTCAATATTCTATATAACCAACCGCTCAAAGTATTACATAATATTGCCTGTTAATCTATTGAAATTTAAGTATTCGGACTTGTTATTTATTAATAATTTGAATTTAATCCTTTGATATTAATGGTTTTAAAATCTATTATTATTTTTTATCTTTAAAAAAATTAGCGATGACAGCATCCGGCATGAGTTTTCCGGAAGCATAAAAGCTTGCATTCATATTTTTAAACCGGTTAAATCTTTGACTGACTTCTTTTAACGTTGATTCATTCTGATAAGGATCCGAACCATATTCATTAATGATCAGCAGTTCAGAATCATGAATATAATGCTTTCCTGAAACGAAATCGATCATCATGTCTTTGCTCTGCATGATCGGAACATCAACTTTATTCCTGTCCGAATCCGGTGAAAATCCTCTTCCTACCCAGGCAACCGTCGCAGGAGTCTTCAACTGATAATTATTCCTGTAATAAGCTAAGAGAGAAGGAGCCACATCAAAGTGACTCGCGGTTTTCTGAAAGCGCTTCGGTTCTTTTAGCAAAGGAGAATAAATCATCAGGGGCACATGGAAACGGTCGATATGAGATTCCAGGGTAATTTCCGGCATACTGTGGTCTCCCGTAATCATAAAAATGGTATTTGCAAAATCCGGACGTTTGCGGTAGTTTTCAAAAAACTGTCTCAAGGCGTCATCAGCGTTGATTACTGAGATCAGTTGATTTTTAAACGCTCCCGCCATCTTTTTCTGTTCCGGAGACAAGATATTGGATTGCAGCCTTTTATTGTAAAGGCTTTCGTAATAACTGCTTTTATTAATTAAAAACGGATTGTGCGTGGAAAGCGTAAGAACCATATTGAAATAGGGTTGTTGCTGAGGCTTCTGGATATCAAGCATTTTACTGAAAACGGCCTGGTCTTCATATCCCCAGCTCGATCCGTTATGGGCCGGAAGCTTTTGGTAAGGACTGCCGAATGAAGATTCATCTACAATATGATCAACCCGGCTGTATTCCAGGAACTCCCGGTAACGGTCGAATGAGACATCGCCCCCGTAATAAAATCCGGTTTCAAAACCGTTATGTTTCAGGATATTGAAAAGATTAAAGTTCTCCGGCGTCTGGCCTATTTCCAGGAAGCCGTTCCTGCCGAAAGGAAGTGACCCGGTAAGCGAAGGGAGCGCACCGAAGGTTCGTCCCGCCGAACTCAGGCCATTTTCCCAGTACAGACTTTGCCGGGACAAAGAATCCAGGAAAGGGGTAAAATTCCCGATGTAACCCTTAGGAGAAGTATAAGCATGGCCGAACCCCTCCAAAACGACAAAAACAAGATTAGGCGTTTCAGCGGAACGGTTGAAGTAAGCACCTAAAAAGTCCGGTGTATTTTCTTTACGCCAGAACGGGAATGCTTTATCCAGGGTTTCCGCACTTGCAGCAAAGCTTTCCCGATCCTCAAACAGATCCCTGATTTCCGGATGGTCATTTAAAAAGTTATCTTCATTGGATTTAAAGAAATAGGCCCACTTGCTTTTGGCAGCGGTCCGGCTGAAGAGATTGGTATCATCTGATCCTCCGGACAAGATACCATCCGGAATAAAAAATGAAAGCAGACCGATACCTAAGAATCCTATTCCGACATACATGGATTTAAAGGTCGATTTCCCCGCCATCCATAAAGGCACCACTGTCGCGCCGGCCAGAATTATCAGTAATGCTAAGTTTTTAATGCTCAGCATTCCGCTGGCCTGTAATGTTTCTTTAATTTCTTCTTTGCTGTAATACAGGACATCTGCTCCGAGCATATTCTGGGTTTCCGAGAAATACAAAAACAGAATATACTGCATGATGGCCACCAGTGCAAATGCGACCAAGGCTATAAATCTTGCCCAGCTCTCCTTTATACAGTTGATGATCAGATAAATGATTCCTATTCCGAATATCATTCTAAAGGCAAATAAGATATTTCCAAGAAACAATCCGCTCGCGATACGGCTTGTATCCAATCCGGGAAGATAATACCTGTACCAAAGCCATTCAGCGGTTACCCCTACCATAAACAGGAGCAGAAAAACCGAAGAAATGACTCCCCATTTTTTGAGACCATTCTGAAGAATTGCTGAAATCCTGGCTTTAAAAGGCAAGTTCTCAACGGTCTGGCTGAAGCCCTGCCTTTTCATTTCTCCCCAGCCATGAGATTTTTTAAAGTAATCGATAAACCCGTTGACTCCCGCCTTCACCACGATCGGATGAAAATAGAAGGGTTCTGAAAATGCCGTTCCAATCAAACTTAGGAAGTCTTTTTTCTTTGTATATACTTTGTAGCTTACAAGATCCACCAGGATCCCGTAAATTGAATACAGGAAGCCCAATGAAATTACCAACGCAGCAAGAATCATGAAAAAAGGCCAGTTGATGATGCCCAGAAAAAGGAAAACAATAAAAATGATATATCCTAAAAACTCAACCAAAGGACCCAAAAATTCAAAAAAGAACCAATACGGAAGACTTACCATCCCCAGTTTTCCATATTTTGGGTTGAACATCAGCTTGCGGTGCTTCCACAGGGTTTCCATAGTTCCCCGCATCCATCTGTTTCTCTGTTTTCTGAGGATGTCTTTGCTTTCCGGAACTTCCGTCCAGCATAAAGGATCAGGAATCGTAGCGACCTGATAAGGTTCTTTCTGCTCTTCCATATATTTCCTCATCCGCACTACCAGCTCCATATCCTCTCCTACCGTATTCCGGTCATAACCGCCACACTCCAATACAATTTTCCGGTCAAAGACACCGAAAGCACCGGAAATCAGGATCAGTCCGGATGCCCTTGACCAGGCCATCCGACCCAGTACGAAAGCCCTGATATATTCCAAAGCCTGTGTTCTGCCCAACAGCGTCCGGGGCATATTTACACTGACCACTTTCCCGTCTTCGATCACACAATTATTGGCAAGGCGGATAATCCCGCCACAGGCAATTATTTTTTTATCAGTCTGTTCCAGAAAAGGTTTTGCCAGCTTTAAGATGGCATCCTGCTCCAGGATACAGTCGACATCGATGCAAACCAGATATTCTCCCGACGATACATTGATCCCTACATTTAAGGCATCAGCTTTTCCTCCGTTTTCCTTATCAACGATGATGAGCTTTTTAAAAGCCGGATTTTTACTTTTATAAATTCCCCTTACCTTATTGGTTTCAATGGTACCCTGAACAAAAAAAGACACCCATTCCAGCTCGTAGGCTTCTATTAATTTCTGTAAAGAATCGTCTTTACTCCCATCATTCACGATTATAATTTCCAGATTATGGTAATAAAGAGATAGCAGGGACCTCACATTTTCCACAATCGTCATTCCTTCATTATAAGCCGGTGCAATAATACTGAAAACCGGAGCATTCGGATTGGCAGCGATGATGCTGTAGTCGGTAAATGTATTTACTTTTTTATAGCGGATTACCGCTCCCAGCGCATAGATTCCGATCCAGCCGTAAATAAGAGCTACGGCTGCACCATACAACAGGAACAACCATATCACAATTTCGTAGATGATGTGCGAAAATTCTGTCATATTCTTTCTTGGAGCGCGTGTTTAATAATTTGAACCAATTCTTCAGGAGCATCCTCATCCTGTTCCAGCCGGATCAGGTAATCGTGATACCCTAAGGAAAAAAGGGCTTCTGCGGCGTGAATTTTAATAGCCGGAAAAGGGTTCTCCAATAATTCTTTCTTTAATAAATCCGTGATGCTCCGGTCTTTTGAAACTTTCATGGCCCGAAGAATTTCGATCCGTACTTCAAGAGGCTGATGCGGATAAATTTCCATAAGATCACCTACAGTAGAAGGATTATCCAGTGACAGAAGCGTCTGTACCACCTGTATCCTGACTTCGGAAGAGGCATGTTCCAGCAGTCCCATTACTTCTTGATAGAAAGAAAGCAGCTGAAATTTTCTGATCAGCTTTAAAGTGAAAATAATGACGGAATCATTGGTACTGGTAAGCCACTTTTCAATGGAAGATCCTGAATCTTCGGGAATACTCGTTATGGAAAGCAGAAGCCTGAGCTGCTGCCATTCTGAAATCCTCCCTTCTGCGGTGTCAAGGAAACTCAATCCTTCAAATCCTTTTAAACTTACCATCGCATACTGAGCTTCCTGATAAACCTCTGATGAAGCATGTGAAAGAAAACCGGAAATCCGGGGAAGAGCATCTGCGGAATCCATTACAGTAAGCTCCTGTATGCCTCCCGCAATCAGGAAAGCTTTCTTCTGGCCCAGCTTCTTTTCCGCTTCACGATGAAGACCATATTTGTTAAATAAATCTTTAATCTTGTCTTTCGCCATCCCCGAAAATTTCTTTTCCGAGTCTACCAGCCTCTGTAAAAGCAGGTTTCTGAAAGAAGGATTGGCCGAAAACTGTTGGAAAGCAGGATTATCCGGCTGATCCGGTTCGTCATATACAATGACTTCCGATATTTTCTCATTGATGATTTGTAACCACCCGGACAGGCGCACAGTTTCTCTGTACTGAAAAAAACCGTAGAGAAGCACTCCTATGATCAGTAACACCACCAGCAGCAATATCGCGAGCAATACCAGCACAAAGAAGTGCACAGAAGTGATTGTCTCCATATCGATTTCAGTTTTTCATAAACCTTTTAATTCTCAGTATCAGCTCATTAGGACTAAAAGGTTTTACAATAAAATCCGAAGCACCCAAATCGAAAGCATTCAGCACCACTTCTTCCTGCCCCATGCTCGACAGCATAATTACAGGGATCTGTTTTCCCATAGACTGTATGGCAGAGAGGATTTCAATTCCTGAAGCAAAAGGCATCATAATATCGGTAATGGCCAGATCTACCTCTTCTTCTCTTAATTTTTCGATGGCTTCTTTGCCATTTCGGGTTAAAATAACTTCATGCCCTTCTTTCAGCAATTTATGCTCTATCGTTTTTAAAATCAGTTCATCATCTTCTGCAATCAGAATCAGCATAGCTTTTATTTTTTTATTTAATCAAAGATTTAATCATGTTTAATCCAACGGTTATTTCGCCGATAATTTCCTTTTGCAGGGAAAGAAAATCGATTTCCTGATCTTTTTTTTCTTCCCAATGCAAGGCTGTTTTGGCGAGTTTCACCAATCCGGCCGTACCTGCAGTTCCCCTGAGTTTATGAAGTATTCTTCCCAATTCGCCGGCATTTTTTTCTGCAACGGCTGTTTGGATACTGCTTTCCGCCTGGCTGATCTCGCTCATTACCAACTGTAAAAACATTTGTTTAAAATCCTCATCATCTCCGGTCTGTTCATGAAGGAGATTCATATCAATAATCCCTTCCGTATTTACACTATTTTCTGCCTCAGCATTTTCCTTAGTCAGGTATTTTTGCAGCATTTCCAAAAGATCGGCTTGGCGCAATGGTTTGGGAAGGAAATCATCCATCCCCGAGGCCAGGCATTTTTCTTTTTCGCCGGCTATCGTTCCGGCCGTTACTCCAATAATCGGCACTTCTTCATAGCCCGGAAGCTGACGAATTCTCTTTGTTGCTTCCATACCATCCATTACCGGCATCTGAACGTCCATCAGGATAATAGAAAAATTCCCGCTTTTGCACTGTTCCAAGGCTTCCAGACCATTTACGGCTTCTGTAAGTTTTGCATCAGGCACCAGCGAGGTCATCATTTTATGGTTAAGGATCATGTTTACCGGATTATCATCCACCAACAGCACCTGAAGTTCAGGAATAGCCAAAACCTGCTCTTCCGTATTTTGAGGAGTCAGTCCCGGAAGTTCTTTTTCATTATTGTCCACCGCTTTTCTGAGGGTTCTGTACAATTCTTCCGATTTAATAGGCTTTAGCAGGAAATAAGAGTTTTCTTCCTGACGGAAAGAATTGATGACATCGTGCTCTTCCGAAGAAGTATGGAGAACCACGAGCGGAGAGGTTTCGTTCTGCTTACTGAACAAAGCCTTGATCTTTTCTATCGTTTCCAGTCCTGAAATTACCGGCATATGATAATCCATAAGAATAATATCGAAACGTTCACCGGACAGCAAGATCTGTAATGCTTCCATTCCGTTCGCTGCCAGTTTGGAATCAATGTTTTTATAGGCGAGCATGTGCTGAAGGATAATTCTGTTTGCTTCGTTATCATCTACTACCAGTGCTCTTTTTATTTTCAGATCCTCATCACCGTTTATTTCAGAGAATTCAAAAGGCACTTCAATATCAAAATAAAACACGGAACCTTTGTTCGGAGCACTGTTTAGCTGAAGATGGGTTCCCATGTATCCCAGGATATTGTTGGAAATGGTGAGTCCAAGCCCTGTTCCGCCATAACGCTTACTGATCGAGCTGTTTTCCTGGGTAAAAGCATTAAAGATATACTGCTGTTTTTCTTCTGCAATCCCAACGCCCGTATCCCGTACGGCAAAACGGAGTTTTATTTTTTCTTCGTGTATGTGCAGTTTCTCTACTTTAAGTTCGATCTCGCCCTGTTCCGTAAACTTCACGGCATTCCCTAAAAGGTTGATCAGGATCTGTTTCAGTCTGGATTCATCGATCCATAATGTTTTAGGCAGTCCTGGCTCGATATTCAGTAACAGTTCAATATTTTTCTTCTGGGACTGATAAAGAATAACGTTGATCACCTGGTTTACCAGATCATACACATTGCATTTCTCAATAACAAGTTCCATTTTACCGGATTCGATTTTAGAAAAATCGAGGATATCGTTGATGATGGTCAGTAAGTTTTCTCCTGATTCGTTGATGTAGTTAAGATATTGTTTCTGGGTTTCATTAAGCGGTGTTTTGAGCAGAAGATCCGAAAAGCCGATCACCCCGTTCAGCGGCGTCCGTATTTCATGGCTCATATTCGCCAGGAATTCAGATTTCGCCTTGCTTGCAATATCGGCCATCTTTTTGGCTTCCTTCAGTTCGTTGTTGGTTTTTACCTTATTCGTGATGTTCTGTACCGAAACAATAACACCGCCGATTACACCATCCGACAAATACCACGGCCTTACTTCAAGGTCATAATGTTGCTCCTCCTCTTTATGGCTGACTTTAAGTATAAAATCATCGTTTTTGTAAGCTTTACCGCTTATGGCATTCCGGTAAATGGATTGGATTTCGTCGGAAACGTTTGGTGAAACGGCAAAGATGTTTTCACCTACAAGTTCCAGGTCGTTCATATTAAACTCGTCCTTCCAGCAATTACTGGCCGACAGGTAATTCAGGTTTTTGTCGAACATCGCTACGGCAACCGGAGCATACGCTACAAAAGACTGCAGCATCGCTTCTTTTTTCGACAGTTCAAGGTAAAGCTTTTTAAATGCATCGATATCCTGAATAATTCCAAAAACCCTGACACAGACGTCACCCTCAAACTCAGGGATTGCTTTTACCCTCACCCAGATCATAACGCCGTCCTGCCGTACCAGCTGGAATTCTTCATCGTACCCTACTCCTTCAGATATCGTCCTGCCGAATAAAAACTCTACTTTTGCCCGGTCTTCTTCGCGGTAAAAACGCACCGCCTCCTGGAACTCAGGCTGATAATCCGGGGATACTTTGTGGATTTCCTTAGTGGTCTGCGACCAGAATACGGTTTGGTTCTTAAGATCTACTTCCCATCCTCCAACCTGGGCTGCGGCACTGGTCTGTTCCAGGATTTTCTTTGTATACAGAAGATCTTTTTCCAGCAGCATCCTTTCTGTTATATTCAGGGCTGTACTCAGAACATAAGGATTTCCCTCTTTATCATACTCAACACGGTTGTGGTACATCCAGATCAGTTCTTCACCTTCCTTTGTTTTCAGGATCATCGTTCCCAGATGCTCCTTATTTTGGTTGATATACTGCAAATACTCCTGAAGCCCTTTGTGATTTTTTTCAGGAACCAAGTCTTTTAAATTGAGCCCTTCAACCTCTTCTTCCGAATAATGCAGGGTTTCCCTTCCTTTTTTGTTTACTTCGAGAATATTGCCCTCCATATCATGCATACTCATCAAACCGATTGCATTTTCAAAAAAGCGTCTGAAACGGCGTTCGGAGCTTTCCAGCTGCATTTTCTCTTCAGTATGCTGGGTAATATTGGTTCCGAAGCAAAAGATTTCAGAATGATTATCATTATGCGTCATATACCATTCGATGATCACATTATGGGCACCATTTATTTTGGAAGAAGTGGTCACCATCAGTTCTTCATCATTTTCAATAAAATGGTTGATTTTTTCGCTAATATCGTTAGGCTGATCTCCCAAGACATCCATAAAATGCTTTGCAGCAAGCTGATTCCGGCCTATTAGAAAGGCCTGTTCGAAAGCGGGATTAATATCTTTCAGCACCAGCTTATCGCTCAGGACACAAATCGGGTTGTTTGAAACATCGAAGATTTGCTGAAAGTATTCGGCCTGAATATTTTTTCTCTTGGCAATAAGCAATTTGGTAACCGCTTCTCCTAATTTTTTGAGCGTAGAAATTTGCTCTTCCGATAAAATTTTCGGTTCATTGTTAAGAACACATAGAGTACCAAGGGCAAATCCTTCGTCATCAACAAGCGGAACGCCTGCGTAAAAACGGATTCCTGCTTCGAGAACCACCGAATTTCCGGAGGACCGTTCATCAAGCAAGGTATCTTCGATAATTACCATCTGTCCGGTAGCTACAGGATAATGACAGATTGCATCTTTTCTTTCAAGAACATCGATAGAGGCTCCGATACAGCTCTTGACCGTATGGGTCTCACTTCCCATAATGGCGATAAAAGAAATCTGACACCCGGAAATCAGACGTGCCGTTTCGGTAAAGATATCCAACTGAGGATCTTTAGAGAGGTTTAATAAATCTAGGAGCTCGAGCCTTTTGATTCTCTCTTTTTCATTATCTGGAATCGGATAAATATTCATACTATTAACAATAAATCGTTATGCTGATAAATATAATAATAAAATTGATATAAAAAGCATTTTTCCTTACTAACACATACCATATTTCACGAAATAGAGACTATAAATTTTTAGGCGATTTTGGATATTACTCTATGCACCTTTATGAAGCAGTAAGAATTATTTATTGTTTTAAATTTTACAATCGTGTTAATTTAATGATTATGAATACGGTAAATTCAGAAAAAAGATTTTCCGAACATTACGTGAAAAAATTATTATCATTTTATTTTTATAATTCAAAAAAAAATTCTATATTTGCACCCACAAAAAACAAGGTAATTCTTGTTATAAGATGACCTCAATCGGGGCGTAGCGTAGTCCGGTCATCGCGCCTGGTTTGGGACCAGGAGGTCGCAGGTTCGAATCCTGCCGCCCCGACATCAAAAAGACATTTTAGGGTGCGTAGCTCAGCTGGATAGAGCATCTGCCTTCTAAGCAGACGGTCAAAGGTTCGAATCCTTTCGCGCTCACTTTAAGCCTCACAACTTTTGTTGTGAGGTTTTTTGTTTTCACTGAACAAGGCTCATCAGACAGAGCATCCCGATTTTTAAATCGGGACTGGCAAAGGCTCGAAATCGGAGATTCGATGGAATCAATCCTTTCGCGCTCACTTTAAGCCTTATAATCTTTGTTTTTTTTGTTTTTAACGAGACTAAATATCCTAATTTTTAGCATAAGCCTAAAAACAGAATCAATGAATTCAGTTGATAAATAAACCTAACGGGTTTTTGAAACCCGTTAGGTTTGTGACCGTTAATTCATTATCAAAAGAATTCCGATTATGATCTGAAACAAGAGGTCAGGAAATAAACTCTTAAATCCGGTTTAGTTTAGCATACATCTCAAGACTGATCAATTTACCGTCTTTTATTTCGCAATCCCTCATTACCCTTTCAAGTTCAAAGCCCAGTTGCGTCATTATTTTTTTGCTGTTGGCATTTTCCGTTTCTATTAAGGCTTCGATCCGGTGGACCGACATCTTTTGAAAAGCGTATTCGCAGACGGCGAGGCCTGCTTCCCTGATTATTCCGGAACCCCAAAACTCAGGCAGCAGCCAGTAGCCCATCTCAATTTTCCGGTTTTCTTTGCTCCAGTTGTTGAATCCGATGGCTCCGAGGAAGGTTTGATCCTGTTTGTTGCAGACTGCCCACCAGATTCCTCTTTCTTCTTTTTCAATTGCCGCAAACCAATCCATCTGTTCCTGCGTAGCTTCGAGGCTGGTATAGCTTACTCCGTAATATTTGATAACTTCAGGATGAGACAAACCTCTGTAGACCGATTCTATATCATCCGGCTGAAATCTCCGCAGCAGCAGTCTTTCGGTGGTTAAAATTGGAAAAGGGTTTTCGTTACCCTGGCTTGTATTCTTTTTCATTAGTCCTGTTTTGGAGTTACGGGTTTATTTCAGTCGGTAAGTAACTCCGTCCCAAAGGTAAGTTTTCGAAGCTTTCTTCTTTTTCTCGCGGTCTTTTTCATCTTTTTCCATTTCCTTCATTTTGTACACGAACGCATTGGGGATCCCTCCTTTGTCATTGGGGAAAATAAATTCTTCGTGATGGTAATAGACATCGGCATCTCCTACACTCATCAATTGAGGCAGGGCAATGAGTTTTTTACCGGTAAACAAAATGTATTGGTCATACCCGGGAATTCCGCATGCTTCCCCGGAAACGGTGGCTCTTAAAGTAAATTCGACATTTTTGAGTTTGTGATTGCCTTCTACCGTGAAACTTCCATAGCTTAAACTTTCTCCAGAGCCCGTTTCAAAGGAAACCTCATCGATTACGGTATTGCCCTCCATCATTTTGACGGCAGCGATGTTCTGCTGAATGGTTTCGGTGGGAAAGTGTGGATCTTTTTTAGTAATGGTCTTTGTAAGACCCAGCAGGAAATCATAGCCGCTTTTATTCCGATAGCCTGTGCAGAGGTTCCCGCCCCAAATATAACCCTCGGAATTCCGGCCGTTTTTATCGTAAGAGATTTTATACCAGTTGGCCGCCCTTTCGCCCAGTTTCAGGACTGTTTCCTCTTTTTTAAGGATGAATACCTGCTGATTGGCCTGTAACGAATCCAGCACCGGCGCATTCACACCGGGAGACTGGCGGATCCTCGTACCGGTGGTAAATATTTTCTGAGCCTTGTTCTCTTCGAAATTAAAGATTCCATCGGCGTATACTTCCTCCTGCGCAGGCAAAAGTTGTATGATGAGCAGCAATAAGGCGGTAAAAAAGGTTTTCATATTAATATTTTGTGGGCATTTATTTTTCGAGAAGCAGACTCACCCACTCTTCCCGCTGAAGCTGTTTTTTAAGCTCCAGGCCGTTTTCTTTGCAGACTTCCAGAATATCGTCCACATCGAAGAAGCACAATCCGGAAAGCAAAAGTTTTCCTCCGTCATTTAATACGGTTACATAGGTCGGGATATCGGAAATCAGGATGTTCCTGTTGATGTTGGCCAGGATAATATCATAGTTTTCGTTTCCAAGATTTTCAGCGGTTCCCAGCTCGATGTCCAACTCTACGTTATTCCGGACAGCATTTTCTTTTGAATTTTCTACCGACCATTCGTCAATATCGATGGCTTTGGTTTCTCCGGCACCGTTCTGTTTGGCATAAATGGCCAATACGGAAGTCCCGCAGCCCATATCCAACACCTTTTTTCCTTGAAAATCGATATCCATCATCTGTTGGATCATCAGGTGCGTGGTTGGGTGATGCCCCGTTCCGAAAGACATTTTAGGCTGGATAACAATCTCGTGCATTCCCGGAACCGATTCGTGGAATTCGGCACGGATCAGCACTTTATCATCGATGTTGATCGGCTCAAAGTTCTTTTCCCATTCTTCATTCCAGTTGATGTTGGGCATTTCTTTGAAGGTATATTCGATTTTTACTTCTTCATTTTCAAAAAGCGGCAGTGCCTTCAGTTCTTCTTCATTAAAAAGGTCTTTCTGGATATATCCTAAGATCCCTTCCAGCTCTTCGGTGAAACTGTCGAAACCGATCTGGATCAGCTCGGCCATCAGGATCTCGTTCCACGGCTGAAGCGGGGTAATTTTGAAATCGAATTCTAAATAATTTTGCATGTGAATAATTTGTTGCAAAAATAAATATTTAAAAAATTGAAATGTCAACATTGCTTGGATAAGGTTTAATAAATATTGCGGAGGGTGAATTTGGCTAGCATATAACTTTTAATTTATCAACTTCATAAAATTTGACACATAAGACACATTAGATTTAGATTGCTCTACTTTGAAAATATTTTAGAGCACATTAGAAAGAAAATCAAAGATTTTCATTGATGGTGCTTTCCATTTTATTGATTATTTTGAGTCTGCGGTTTCAGTGGAAATCTTTCCTCATGATTCTCTGATACTATGTTGAGATCCCTGCGGGATGGACAAATGAGGTGACTAGACCTTTGATTTAGTTTACTATACTGTATCCAATATGCACAAAAATCTGTAAAAATCTGTGTACATCGGTGGTTAAAATGATCAAAAAATTCAACCACAAAAGAGGCAAAAGACATTGGTGCTGTATAAAAAAGCTGAATGATTCATGCTGAAGAAAGCGCACATAAGTTTTTTAAAAATCAGAGATTTTTTGTGTGGTATACCAGAAGAAATCTCACGATCCATGTTTATCTCTAATACTATATTGAGATTCCTACGGGATGGACAAACAAGGTGGTTAAAACCTATAAAATTAATTCAAAGGTCAAAATATACGTAATCATCCGTGAAAATCTGTGTATTCTAAGACATATGCAAATTATATCTTATTAAATTTACAAAAGGTTCATCTCTTTTTATCACCGCAAATATCCGGTATACTAATTTACAGCAAACCGCATTAATAATTGATTTATGTGGCTTTCCCTGCTGTTTTTTTCTTTTATAATAAGCTTTTAGTTCCTCATCATGGATGACAGCAGCATTGGCTCCACTGAAGAGAATGGTTTTTATTGTTTTATTTCTAAGCTTACAGGTTTGCGTTTTACCTTTGATACTTGATCCTGAGCTGTGCTCAAAAGGGGCAAGGCCGGCATAACAGTTGAATTTCCTTGGATTTTTAAAACTTGTAAAATTATCAGTCAGTACGACCATATAAGCTGCTGTAAGAAAGCCTACTCCTTTTATTTTAGTTATCTTTTCGAAATTCTTACTGATATCTTCACTGTTTTCAATCTCATCCTGTATTTCTTTTTCTGTTGAGGCAATGTCTTTATTAAGCTGTTCTATATAGGCTGTTATGTGCTTTGTCTGGTAACTTACATCCGCAACCTCTCCAGCATGTTGAAAAGACTTTTTCTGATTTTTAAATTGGGTTCTGATCTTTACCAGATGATTCCTGTAAGTGAGAAGATGCTTTACTTTAAGAAGACCTTTCTTAGGAAGCCGGGAAGCAACAAGCTCATCGGAATGAACCTTGGCATAACGGGCTATCCTGAAGGCATCCGTTTTATCATTCTTACCCCGCTGGATTCCCTGACTTAGCTTTATAGCAAGGGCCGGAACCTGATAATACGTTTTCTCATTCTGCTCAAGCACGCCTGCTAAAAGTAAACCATAGTTCCCTGTATTTTCAAAACAATACCGAAGTTCACCATCTTCACAAAAAGTCTTATCCAGTATACTTTCTATTCCTTTTACCGTATTTTCCACCGTAAAGAAAATTTCCTGCTTGTCCGAATCATTAATCATACAGATATCCAATGTGTTTTTGGAAATATCTATTCCAATAAAATAAGTTTTCATAAATTTGGATTTAGGATTGATCCTGATGAACCAATTTGAATCATGCTGAAACCTTTAATAAGCCGCAATGCTTAATATTCTAAATGGCAGAAATTCAAAAGAGAAAATAAAGTCTGATACACAGAATAGTTCTGTTCTAGAAATCTGTTTAGTTCACTTTATTTTCTCTGGTTCTTCAGAATATAATTTATACTCTAATTTAATACTAAATCCTTTTGCAAATCTAAAGGCAGATCTGTGGTCAACAAAAATCAATAGTCATTCAACATCCTGCTTCCAGCAAATCCGTGGAAGAATTAACGTGGTTGCTGATTTACGCCATAATGTCGAACCTTACTACCCATTCCCTAGCCCCGATTGCCGTGGAAATCCTTTTTTGAAAAAAAAGATTGCAACAGAAAGCGGGAAAAAGCTCAAAAAAAACATGAATGAGAGTCGATGGACAATGATTGATGAATGATAATTGATGGTTGATGATTGATTGATTATGGTTGATAGTTAATAGCGTGTTGATAGCCTTAGTGGCTTTGCTTTATCTAAAGACATATTCATAAAATAAGCGGGCCGGAGCCCGCTTTACATATATAATCTGGTTTAAGGTAAAACTTTGAACCTGAAAATTTAAACTTCAATCCCTTACGGATTGGTCGAGAAGATAGAACCGTTGGCAATCAGTGCGCGTCGGTTCATTTTCAGGATGTCCCGTACCCATTCTGCGAAATCTTCCGGCTGAAGGACTTTTTCAGGGTTTCCGTCCGTTAATCCGCCCTGGATCGACATATCCGAAGCGATGGTACTCGGCGTCAGTGTAATCACCCGAATGTTCTGCTTTCTCCATTCCGCCATCATTGATTGCGACAGAGAAACCACAGCTGCTTTGGATGCTGCATAAGCCGACATGTTTGGTCCGCCTTTCAACCCTGCTGTTGAAGCAACATTGACAATATCTCCCTCGCCTTTTGCCTTCATGAACGGATGAGCCGCTTTTGCCGCATAATATACGCCGAAAAGATTGGTCTTAATCACCTGCTCCCAGGTTTCGGAAGGCATGTCCTCAATGGATCCGAAATCTCCGATTCCCGCGTTGTTGATCAGGATATCGATTCCTCCCAACTGTTCCGCAATCGATTCGATACCGGCTTTTACATGGATTTCATTATCGATGCTGAAAACCGCGTATGCTGCTTTCACGCCAAGCTTCTGAATTTCATCAACCGTCATTTTCAGGTTTTCTTCATTTCTTCCCGTAATTCCGATGTTGACCCCTTCTGCTGCCAGTGCCAGTGCTACGGCTTTTCCCAATCCTCTTCCACCTCCTGTAACGATGGCATTTTTTCCGTTGATATTCATTTTTTAGAATTTTTTATTCGTGTCAGCAAATTTACGAAAGATGATCCGGAAATACAGACCTCAAGTGATATGGTAATGATTGATATAATAAATTTTTAGAGTTTAGATTTAATGTGAACTCGAAGTACAACAGGCTGGAAGAAGGAAGCTGGATGCCGGAAGCTTCTCTTGTCAATATTATTACCAAAGGCATCAATTGAATCGTGTATTACTTATCAATGGAAAATTATTTAAAATCCTGACTATCGAAATGAAACCTAATCTTCATTTAAATAAGCGACTGCAATAAATTAAATACAGTTAATTCATTTTAGGTTAAAATTAAAACCGGCCCAAAAGCGGGCCGGTTTCTTTGAAAGTATAGTAATAAATGAAAATTAAGGAATAAGGATTGGGTCCTGGACATCAAATTCTTCCGTTGCGGAGAATGGGTTTCCATACATATCCGTTGCTCTTACCTCAACCTTATGTTTTCCTAAGGAAAGTTTTTTCGGGAATTCCCCTGTCCAGATGTGTTTGGACATTTCCGGATTGGAAGGCCTTCTGCCCGCCAGCATGGTCTCGGTAGTATCCCATTTGAAAACCGACATGGCAAAACTCGGGTCTACGGTTTCGTCGTACTGCATGTCTTCCCATTTGCCACCGTCGATCCTGTATTCCACCTTGTCTTTTCTGCTTCCCATAAAGAAGTTGGCCAATACTTTTGCCGAAGTTTTTGAAGGGAACGGAATGATTTTCGGAACGTATAAGTTGATCTGGTAATCTTCCGGTTTTCCGGCCGTTTTGTATTTTACTTTGTATTCGTTATCGCTGAAGCTGATGAAGGAATATCCTTTGGCCGTACCGTCTCTCATGGTAGAGGTCGGTAATCCCAGATTATCGGAAGTTCCGGACCACCAGTCGCCGCAGGTTGTCCCGACATTGTATTCGTGAAGGTCTTTGGAACCGTTCCAGCCCGCTTCTTTCCCGTAGAATAATTGCTGCTGGATGTGGGTGTGTGCCGATAAAAGCAAAGCATTTTTAAAAGGCGCCAGGAAATCGAATAGTTTCTGACGGTCGGAATTCCTGAAATTATCTTCGTTGGTATGCTCTAAAGGAATGTGGAAAGAAACGACGATCAATTTATTTTTATCCACCAGCTTCAGGTCGTTCTCAATAAATTTCAGCTGGTCTTCGCGGAAACCGCCCCAGTAGCCTTTTCCGTCGCGCGGATCCGGATACAGGATATCATCCAGCACCATAAAGTGAACGTTTCCGTAATTGAACGAATAGTTGGCCGGGCCAAAATTGGATTCGAATGTTTCGTCGGAAAGCAGGTCTTCTTTGGCTTCGTAATTCATGTCGTGGTTGCCCATCACGTTATACCAAGGTAGTCCAACTTCTTTCATCACATCCGCATAAGGCTTTTGTAAGCTGAGGTTGTCCCCTACCAAATCTCCCAGGCTGATTCCCAATACCGCATTTTTCTTGGTTCCTTTTACTTCGTTTACGATGGCTCTCCTGAAATAATCCAGCTGCTTTTCCGTATAAGGCTGCGGATCTCCGAAAACCAGGATATCGAAATTCTTGCTTTCATTCTGCCTGTTCAAGGCAAAGTTTATTTCTTTCGGAAGCTCTCCCGTCGGTGCGGAACCTTTGTATTTGAAGTCCGCCGGCGACCCTTTCGGTTTGTACTGATAATAATATTGCGGAAGGTTATTTCCGTTTACGGGCGTCATGTATCCGGAAGGCTTGATCACGAAAATCGTCTGCCCCTCCTGAACCGGCAGGCTGTACCTCCCGTTTTTATCCGTAAGTACGACCTGGGCTCCGTTAGAGACCGCTACGCCTTCGATGCCTTTTTCCCGGTTTTCCTTCTTCTGGTTTTTATTACCGTCTTCATACACATATCCTGAAACGGAAGCCTGTGAAAATGCCATGGCCGAGATCAGCAGGCAGGGCATTAAAAATTTTATATTCATTTAATTTTGATTAATTTGTTTGTGACTGCCGGTTTTTAACGCTACGTCCGCAAAGGATTTTGTTTAAAACCGTTAATTTTTTTCGTTCGTAAGGGTGTTACCAATCAGCAATGGATTAATGATAATTACTTAATTTTATTATTTAATTATGGTTTATTCCACCATACTTTTACGTTGATGTTGTCTCCGCCCATTTGCTGTACGGCAGCCTGATAATTGGACGTATTCAATACTCTCGGGTTTGGCGGATACATAAGTCTTGACGGCATGATTCCGTTGTTCAGCAGGCCCCCGTTGTTGGGAAGTACCGGAAATCCGGTTCTTCTTTTTTCAAACCACTGCTGCTGATCGACGAAGAATAAAGCAACATATTTCTGAAGCATGATCCTTTCCAGGGTTCCGTTGTAAGCCACATTGGCATTGCTAAAATAATTGGATGGCATCGTAGCACCCCACTGTTCTATGGCTGCCTTTACCCCGCTTTCATAATAAGTCTGGGCACTTCCGGGAATAACTCCTTTGAAAGCCAGCTCAGAAAGAATGAATTGCAGCTCCGCATACGGATACACCAGGATATTCAGCGGCGCTTTAGCCAGGTTCTGGTTCATATTGGACGGCTGGTAATCGAAGGTGGTTCCATAAGCATAACCGGAAGGTGCTCCTTTATACCCGATATTCACATTGGAAAGATTTTTTGCCTGACTGAAAAACATAGACATCCGCGGATCGTTATTCGCTTTTAAAGTTTCCAGGAAAAAGGTCGAAGCAGCCCTTCCTGTTGTGAAATCCTGAGGTCTCGTGATCGGAGGAAGAAGCGGCGCCACTCCCGTTACCGCTACTTTTGCAGTTTCCGAATTGCTTTGAAAGATCGGATACGTTGTCGGATTGCTGATAATTTCCTGAATTCTTTCCTTTACATTTACCTCACCGTCTTTGCTCAGGATCCTGGTTAACAGACGCAATGAAAGGGAATTGCAGAATTTCTTCCAGTTGGTGATTCCGTTAGCGTCACTTTCCGCTTTATAAAAAATATCCGGTCCACTCAGTGTCTTTGTTGTTACAAAAAGGGAATTGGCAGTTTTTAAATCGTTCAGCAATTTAACATAGATATCTTTCTGACGATCAAATTTGGGCTGGGAAATAACCTCCTCCAGGCTGGAAGCTTCAGAGAACGGCACATCACCATAGGTATCGGTAAGATTGGAATAGATCCAGGCATTCAGCACCATTGAAATGGCCAGGTAATTGGGATCGTTGTCACGTTCTGCGGCAAACTTCATGTCTTTTACCTGCTTGATCCATTTGTAGCTGTTGTTCCAGAATCCGGCACCCGTGTTTTCGGTGATGTTGTACCGGCTCAGGGTATTTCCTTCATTCGGAAAATCCAGGGAAACCTGCATCAGGTCGAAGGTGAAATCGTTGGCCCTCATATAGTTTACAGCAGACATATTATACTGAACCGGTACCAGCAGTTTTGAAGCCACAGGCTCGCTGATCCGGCTGTTGTCAGTATTTACCTCATCAAGCGTCCTGCTGCATGAAACCGGAATTAAACCGATTCCTGCAACCAATAGGATATTTAAAAGTAATTTTTTCATGTTGTAAGATTTTAAAATTTAACATTAAGCTGAATCCCCACGGTTCTTGCCGTTGGCAGCTGTCCGATTTCGACGCCCGGAGTGATCTGGTTGTCATTCAGGGTAGCGGCTTCCGGATCAAAGAGCGGGAACTTCGTCCACATCCACAAGTTTCTTCCGAATAGCGCCAGGGTAAGATCGGTAAGTTTCAGCTCTTCGGTTACGCTTCTCGGAAAGGTGTAGGAAATACGGGCATCTCTGAGTTTAATGAATGAAGTATCAAACGTATTGGTTTCCACGTTGGCCCTTCTGTAATAATCGGCGTAGTAAGCTGATAACAAAATAGGTTTCGTATTGGGCGAGAATGATCCGTCCGGATTCTGTACAACGCCGCTTCCGATAATCATCCCGTTCGGATTTTCTCTTCCTGCTAACGTATGCTCCAGTTTTCCCTGCTCGGTCATTTTATGATGAGACTGCGAATAGGCCATTCCTTTGTACTGACCGTCGAAGGAGAAGCTTACGGTAAATCCTTTATACCTAAACTCATTCTGAAGTCCTGCTCTCCACTCCGGATAAGCGTTTCCGATTCTTTTCATCTGCGTCGGTTTTGCCGTCAATCCGTCTGTTGAATTGAAAATTACCTGCCCGTCCGGGGAATACATCAGCCCGTAACCGTACATATCCCCAAGAGAGCCGCCTACATAAGCATTAAAGTAAACGACCCCTCCTACGCTGCCCATTGTGTAAGGTTCGCCGTTGAACTCTTCAGGAAGCGAAAGGATTTTATTCCTGTTCATCGACCAGTTGGCGTTGATGGCCCAAGAGAAATTCTTGTTCTTTACCGGGAAAGCATTCAGGGTAACTTCCAGTCCGCGGTTCCTCACTTCTCCGGCGTTGATCACTTTGCTGCTGAATCCGGTTTCCCAAAGGGTCGGAATTCGTACGATCTGGTCTTTGGAGTTGTTCTGGTAAGCCGTTACCGTAGAACTTATTCTGTTTTTCAGGATGCTGAAATCCATTCCCGCTTCGATACTGGTAATCATATTCGGACGAAGGTTCGGATTCGGATATAGAGAAGGTGATTCTACGGAACCCTGGAAATCGCTGTTGTTATAATATTTGATCAGCTGATAAGGATCTGAATCGTTTCCTACACGGGACCATGATGCTCTCAGCTTCCAGAAGTTGAAACGGTCGGAAGTCAGCTTGAAAATATCGGAAAGGATGAACGAGGTAGCCGCCGAAGGATAGAAATACGATCGGTTCTGTTCCGGAAGCGTACTGCTCCAGTCGTTTCTCGCCGTAAGATCCAGGAATATTTTGTTCTGATAGCCTAGCGTTGCCAAAGCATAGGCACTATTCACCTGTTTATCGTTTGGCCTGGCAAATTTATTAATGTTCGAGATTCCGTTCGGTAAAGTATAAACTCCCGGCTTTAGAAGACCTTCCGCAATATAATCATTCATCACATATTCCATATAGCGGATATTGCCCCCGGCTGATGCGCTGAAATCGAAATCGTTGAATTTGTTTTTATAGGTAAACAACACATCGTTGTTCATGTCCATCAGTTTCACATACTGCTCCCGGTACATTCCCTGAAGGTAGTTGGCGGAATTCCACGGTCTTTTCTGGGTACGGAGTTCATTGGTAAGTTCCATCCCGGAGCGCACCATCACTTCAAAGTTTTTGGTAATTTTATAATTGAGATTTACGTTTCCGGTAATGAAATTCTTATCGACCCCATTCAGCATTTCATAAGCGATGAGGTAAGGGTTGTCGATAAATGAACTGAACGGGTGAATCTGCTCCACCTGGTCTTTTCCGGCTTTCCAGATCGGCCGGTACCATGAAAGGTCGACGTTCGGGTTTTGGAAAATCATGAAATAAGAAATCGATTGATTGCTGTATCCCGTTGCCGGAAGGTTGTCGCTTTTCGTCTTGCTGTAATTGAGCTTGATTCCGAATTTCAGCTTTTCATTTAATTTGTGATCAACGGAGAAAGCGGCCGTGAACCTGTCAAAACCGGTATTCGGCATCATCCATTCATTTTTAAGATAAGTTAAAGATGATCTGAAAGAGGTATTGTCATTGGAAGCTTCCAAAGCAATATTATTGGAGAAGGTCGCTCCGGTTTCCCAGAATCCTTTGATGTTGTCTTTGTAGGGTCTCCACAACTGACGCTCCTTACTTTGCCCTTCGATTGTGGGATCATATTGAAAATAGGATTGCCCGGCAAACTTAGGACCGAAAGCACTGCTGGTAGATCCGGTGTTTACTCCGTCTGCCGATGCTCCGTAGGAATAATAAAAATTCCCTTTGGCATCTTTCTGCAATGTTCCCTGTCCGTACTCATACTGGTAATCCGGCCATTTTAATACGGTATCATAGCTGGAATAAGAGTTTAAAGTCACCTGTACCTTTCCTTTTTTGCTTTTTCCTGATTTTGTGGTAATCATAATCGCTCCGCCTGCTCCTCTGGATCCGTAGAGAGCCGATGCCGTGGCTCCTTTCAGTACCGTGATGGATTCGATATCATCAGGGTTAATCGTATTGATCCCGTTTCCGTAATCGATCGGAAGGTCTGCTTTAGACCCTGCTCCGTACGCGGAAAAACCGGTACCGGTCGTATTGTTGTTCAACGGAATTCCGTCTACTACGATCAGGGCATTATTCTGATCGGGATTCATGGAGATGTCTCCTCTCAGCTTGATAATCGAACTTCCCAACGGTCCGGCTCCGGCGGTCTGGATTTTCAGACCGGCCACCTTTCCTTCAAGTGCCTGCGACCAGTTGTTGTTCTGGGTTCTTAACAATTCTTCGGATTTAATGGTTTCTGCCACATATCCCAATGACTTGTCGTGCCTTTTGATTCCTAAAGCCGTTACTACAACCTCGTCGATATTTTTGATGGTGTCTTTTTTGGCCCTCTGCTGGGCTGCCATTTCTACACTGACGAGTCCTAATAATGATAAGATGAGTACTTTTTGTGTTGCTTTACGCATATCCTTATTGTTTGCGCAAAAATAAAACGACAATATGAGTATAGCTTTAACATGATTTTAACAGATATTAAAGAATTATTAAACGGTTTATTAATTTATGTTTAACAAGAATAGATACACTTTTGGTTAACAGCCCGTTAAAGCCGTTACGTATTTTTAATATGATAAGGTGGTTTTATTTACGTATTTTTATTGTCTTTTTATGAGATATTAAAATATACCACATGAATACCACGAAGCATGCTTATATAGGAATTAATATGTATTTAACAAAACGAATTATGGGCTGGAAGAGGGAAGCTGGATGCTGAAAGTTTTTATTTTCTACACAAAATCCAATAGGAATTAATCCCCTGATGATACTATTTTGTTATTAAATCCTATCTAAAATTCCGTTATCATATAAAAAAACAGCCTGCCTCAAATGAGACAGGCTGCTTATTTTTAAGGTTAAATATAACCGGATTTACTTTTTAAGCTGATCCGGGATGTTGGTGGTGATAAAACCGATCCCCTGCTTTTTCAGTTCGTCGGCAACGGCTATATCATTTACCGTCCAGGCATTGGTAATCAGTCCTAAAGCTTTTGCATCGGCAATCCAAGTCGGATTTTTCTGGAAAATGCTGTAATGATAATCGATCCCGTCCAATCCTTCATCTTTGATCTGCTCCGGAGAAAGCTCACCTTTCAGATACTGTACTTTAAAGGAAGGTTCAAGCTTTTTGATTTCCTTACAGATATTTAAGCTAAAAGAAATAAACTCACATTGGGCTCCCAGCTTCATATCCTTGATCATTTTAATCGTCTTAGCCGTCAACTCGTCTTCTTTTTCCTTTGTTTTGTCAGGCTTTATTTCAACGATAAGTTTCAACGCCTTATCTTTCTTTCCCTGTTTCAGATAATCTTTTAAGGTAGGAAAGTCTTCGCCGTTGGATAGTTTTACTTTCTCCAGGTCTTTAAAATCGGTCTCGGAGATTTCCATTTTTGCGTGATGCTCGTCATGATTTACGACCAGAACCCCGTCTTTCGTCATCCGTACATCGAACTCGGAACCGTAAATCTTTAACTTCTGTGCATTCTCCAGCGACTTCAGGGAATTTTCCGTCGTCGGCGGCTGAGTCTGCCAGTACCCTCTATGGGCAATAACTTGGGTTTGTGCCTTCATAACCACTGTGCTTAAAACTGCTAACCCTAAGATAAAATTTTTCATATTATAAATTAAATATTAAACTCAAAAGCTTTTCAACTTTCAGATAAAGGTAACCAAATTTAAGTGAATGGTCAATTTGCTTTGCAAGTCAATGGTGAATTTGATTAATTTACTTTTTAAAATTTCATTGTTAAACATTCACCATTCACTATTGACCATTCACCATTCACGTTATCAGAACGTGTACTTTGCTCCGATCTGGATCTGGTACGGATTTCCTGTTAACGGTTCCAGTCCGCTGGTATTCAGGTTATATTTAAACTGCTTGGTCGTCTGGTCAAATCCTGTAATTCTGTACAGCGACATATTGCTATAGGATTTGTTGACCCCCCATTCTTTATTCAGCAGGTTGGCTACATTGAAGATATCCACTGAAAGTTCAAAGGCTCCGATCTTTTCAAATTTGATCTTCTTCGCCACCCGAACATCCCATATTCCGTAGAAGCCGTTCTTTCCGCCGTTTCTTTCCGCAATTTTATTGTTGTAATCGGTAATGTAATTTTTCAGTGCCGTTCCAACTTCGGGATTATCAATCAAAGTCTGGGTAAGGTTCGGGAAAATATAGGCCAGGTCATTGGAATCCACAAAATCCCCGTTTACATTTCCTCCCGCCAGTACGGAGAAACGGGTTCCGCCCATTCCTGCATATCTGATCCCGAGGGTAAATCCGGCAATCGTCGGTGAATTTCCGTAAATCACCACTTTATTCCTGAACTGGTTATCAGAATAAGACATTCTCAGATTTCTCGGATCACTTGCCACTGGTGTGGATAATGTCGCCGAGTTGGCTACGTTTCCGTTGTAGGAAGTATTGTCCTTAATATCCGCCCAGGTATAACTCGCCGTAATTTCCCCGTCTTTCCAGTACCGGTAACTGGTATCCACTACAAAAGAATACTGGTTTACTTTTCCGTCGCTTACCAATTCCAATACTCTTCCAAAGTTTTTGTTGATTCTTCCTTCTTTCCAGTTTAGAGTTCCGTTGGCGGCGATGGTTGCTGCCGGAACAAATACCCCTCTTCCGCCTTCATTATCCAGCGTGAAATTGGGATTGGCCACCATATTCCTGTCGTAATAGAAATAGTTGTTTCTTCCCAAGGCCATGTAAGCGGCAACTCCTGCCCTGAATCTTTCGTTGAAGAAATGCGTGTAGGAAATATTTGCTTTATAAACTACCGGAATTTTTGCATCTTTTCCGGTATAATTGATGGTCGGAAGCTGATACTGGGAAAGGGTTGGAACTGTTCCGTAATCGTTTCGGTAGCTGATGAAATCCGGTTTCAGGCCGATTTGTGAAGGATTCACATCTACGGTTGCCAAATGTCTTCCATCAAATACCAAGTTATTGATGATCATATAGTTGTTGATGTCAGATGAGAAAATACCGGCTCCGAATTTTAAGAAGTCCTTATTTCCTTCATTGATGTTCCAGTCAAACTGGAATCTTGGCTGAATGATGAACGATTTGATCTGGTTATCGGTTCGGATTCCCATTTCATCATACAGCTTCTGGTTGAATCCGGCTTTAGGATAACCGCCGTAATCCAATCGTAAGCCGGCCATTAAATCAAGTCCTTTAGCCACTTTCGTTTGGAGTTGACCGTATACCCCAAGGTTGTAAATATTCGATTTTACAGACGGGTCATCCATCAGAGGAACTTCCCTGTAAAACCGGTAAGCAATCTGGTTGTTGAAATTATACAGGTTATCGCCGGTCTGCGCAGGATTCTCCCTGAAATGAAACCTTCCGTTCACTTCACTTCCGTAAACCGATCTGGCCATGGTGTACATCAGATCCGCCCCGAAAGTATATTTAATTTTATCGGTATTATAATATAAATTATCTACCAGCTGGAATACATTGTTTCTGAAGCTTTCCTGCGCGAAACGGTGTCCCCCGATCTGGATGTTGGTTGCCCTATCTTTTCCTTCGATACTCGTAACAATATTTTCCACAATAGCTCTCGGTACCGGATGTCCCAGCTGATCGTTCTGGTAACTGTCCTGGGACGTGTAAAGATACTGCGCCTTCAATTCATTGGTCATATTCGGCTTCAAGTTGGATCTCAACGTCAACAATAAACTGTTGTCCAGGTTTTTATCATTTCCATACGATTCAAATGCAGTGATGGCGGTGTTGTCTGCCAACCCGTTTTTATTTAAATCATAGGTAAAATTGTTTCTCAGCGTCAATAAGTTTTTCTCATTGATCTGCCAGTCTAAACGTAAAAAGGCAGCATCGGAATTTCTTACCTTATCGAAGCTTCCGAACTGAGGGCTGTTGGATACGCCGTATTTCGCTCTGGCAACATCTAAAAATTTATTTAAAGTAGCTGTTGTGGTGTTCAGTCTCAATTCATCTTCATGCGATTGGATGTCTGCGATCTGTAACGGCCTGGAATCCAGCTGGTGGTCCCATGCAACGAAGAAGTGCAGTTTATTCTTAATGATCGGCCCGCCTAAAGAAAATCCGAACTGAGAAGTTGAGAAATCCACATTTCTCTTATTCCCCCGGATGTCATAAGGACTCGAAAGCCAGTTGGTTCTCAGGTATTCCCAGGCACTTCCCGAAAATTTGTTGGTCCCGGATTTTGTAACGGCACTGATGGTTCCACCCCCGCTTCTTCCCAACGTAACATCATATTGGTTGGTAGTTACCTTAAATTCCCGCACCGCTTCAATGGAAATAGAAAACGGGGCACCGCTTCGGCTTGTTGTTGCACCGGCGGAAGTCGGGTTTTTGGCCGTCATCCGCGTCAATGGTAAAGTTCGTAGAAGAACCCAGCTGCCCGGAAATACTCCCGTTTTTACCGCTAAGAGGAGAAAGTTCAGCCAGGTTGGCGAAATTCCTTCCGTTCACCGGCAAAATCCCCATATTTTTTGTGGTGATTGCGGTAGCGGCTCCTAAATTTCCGATCTTATTCTTCAGGTTTCCTATGACCACTACTTCTTCAATGGATTTTTCGTTGCCAAGGTCCATATTTACCGTTACCTGGTCTCCGAAGTTCACGTTGTAGCCTTCTCTTTTTTCGTCATTTACGATTACGGTGTAAGGGCCGCCTAAAGGAATTTCCTTGAAGATGTACTCCCCTTTGGAATTCGTTTCCGTTTCTGTTCTGAACCCTGTGGATTCATTAATGATCGTTACTTTCAGTTTTTCCTGCGGTGCTTTGCCGATACCGGTTACTTTACCGGTAATGGAAGCCTGTGTAGTTTGCGCATACGCCAGTGTCCCGAAACTCAGGAACAACAGTCCCAATACAATTTTTACTCTTTTCATTTTTTTCAAATTAGCTGCATGCAAAGGTATTTTGAGTTTCAGGATCCTCTGTTTAAGGGAGTTTTAACATTTTTTAAATTATATAGGAACATTATGTTAAATAAATTTTAACAACAAATTTATCCGGTAGATACTCAGCCGGTTGAAATATGTTACGTCTTTTTAATTTTCTCAGAATGGGTAATTGTCTTATTTTTTACGTCGGATTTAGTTATTTTTGCTGAAAAGACAGAAACCCAATGCCTGAAAATATCCAACAGAAAATAGAAGATCTCCGCAAAGAGCTTCACCAGCACAACGAAAATTATTATCTCCTCGATATGCCGACGATTTCAGACTATGATTTCGACATGCTGCTGGAAGAGCTCCGTGATCTGGAAGCCAAGCACCCTGAATTCTATGACGAAAATTCCCCTACGGTGCGGGTTGGCGGCGGCATTACCAAGGTTTTCCCGACGGTTCAGCACAAATTCAGGATGTATTCCCTCGACAACTCTTATGATTTTGACGATCTTGAAGACTGGGAGAAAAGGATCATCAAAACCACCGACGGGCCGGTAGAGTTTGTAGCCGAGCTGAAATACGACGGGGCTTCGATCTCCATTCTGTACGAAAACGGAAAGCTGGTACAGGCGGTTACCCGCGGCGATGGTTTCCAGGGGGATGAAATCACGGCGAACGTCCGCACCATTTCGGATGTCCCGCTGAAGCTGAAAGGCGATTTTCCACAACATTTTTTTATGCGGGGCGAAATTTATTTAACCCGGAAAAACTTCGACAAGATCAATAAACAGCGTGAAGAGGACGGATTGGATCCTTTCATGAATCCAAGAAATACGGCCAGCGGCAGCCTGAAGATGCAGGACAGCGGTGAAGTGCGGAAACGCGGACTGTCTTCCGTGCTGTATCAGTATATTTCAGAAGAAATTCCTGCCGAATCGCACTGGGAGCTTCTTGAAAAGGCCAAATCCTGGGGCTTTAAAACTTCTCAACAGGCCAGATTGTGCAAGACTATGGCTGAAGTACAGGAATTTATTACTTTCTGGGATCTCGAAAGGCACAACCTGCCGTTTGAAATCGACGGTATTGTTCTGAAAGTAAATTCGTTAAAACAGCAAAGACAGCTTGGCTATACCGCAAAATCCCCACGATGGGCCATGGCTTATAAATTTAAAGCCGAAAAAGTGGAAACCCAGCTGGATAAAGTGACGTACCAGGTCGGAAGAACGGGAGCGATCACCCCCGTGGCCAACCTGAAACCTGTTCTACTGGCCGGAACGATTGTAAAAAGAGCATCACTGCATAACGAAGACATCATCAAAAAGCTGGATCTGCATGAGCATGACTTTGTGTATGTAGAAAAAGGCGGTGAAATTATCCCGAAAATCGTTGCCGTGAATCCGGAAAAAAGAACGGAGGAAAGCAGGGAGATTGAATACATCAAAAATTGTCCGGAATGCGGAACGGAACTGGTAAAAATCGAAGACCAGGCAATCCACTTCTGCCCGAACGAACTCCACTGCCCGCCGCAGGTGGTGGGAAGAATGATCCATTACGTTTCCAGGAAAGCTTTAAATATTGAAAACCTCGGAAGCGAGACCATCGAACAGCTTTACCGGGAACGGCTGATTGAAAACCCGGCCGACTTTTACGTCCTGACAAAAGAACAGCTTCTTCCACTGGAACGAATGGCAGAGAAATCCGCTCAGAATATTATTTCAGGAATTGAAAAATCAAAGGAAATCCCGTTTGAAAAGGTGTTGTACGGCATCGGCATTAAGCATGTGGGGGAAACTGTTGCCAAAAAGCTGGTGAAAAATTTTCCGACCATCGAAGAGCTGAAAAATGCAACCGTCGAAGAGCTTTGCCAGGTAGAAGACATCGGTACCAAAATCGCTATTAGCCTCTACGATTTCCTTCATAATTCTGAAAATATCCTGATGCTGGAAAGACTGAAATCTTACGGCGTTCAGCTTGAAAAAGGGGAAAGCACCAATGAAGTTCTGTCTAATGTCTTGGATGGAAAAACGTTTCTGTTTACCGGAAAATTATCTCTATTTACAAGGGAAGCCGCAGAAGAAATGGTTGAGAAGCATGGCGGAAAAAACATTTCTGCGGTCTCTAAAAACCTAAATTACTTAGTGGTTGGCGAAAAAGCCGGCAGCAAGCTGAAAAAAGCACAGACTATAGGAACTATTGAGATTCTGGATGAACAGCAGTTTCTGGATCTCGTGGAAAAACAATAAAAGTTTAAACAATATATCAATAAAGACTGTCTTTCACAAGGCAGTCTTTTTTATCAAAAATAATTACAGTCATAAAACAACTGCTTTTTTTCATGTACCTTTAGGTGAGAAGTAAAGATTTTAACAATGGAATTTTTAAATGATCATTCGATTCAGAACGAATTGCTGCTTATTTTCATTTCCGTGGTTCTCGGAATCCTGATCGGTGCCGAACGCGAATACCGGAATAAATCAGCTGGGCTGCGTACATTTATCCTGATCTGTTTCGGCTCCTGCCTTTTTACGGTTCTTTCAATCAAGATCGGTGTGGATGATCCCGACCGTATTGCGGCCAACATCATTACCGGAATCGGTTTTCTGGGGGCCGGCGTTATTTTTAAGGGAGATAATAAGATCGATGGGATCACCACGGCAACCACGATCTGGGCAACGGCTTCCATCGGGATGGCGGTAGGTTCCGGCTATGTTTACCTGGCCGTTTTGGGAACGCTGCTGGTGCTGATCATTTTAAGCTCTCTAACCCGCTTTGAAAAGCTGATTGACCGGGAACATAAAATCCGGGAGTATACCATAGCAATTGCGGATTATCATGACCTGAGCCATTGTGAAGCTATCTTTAAGAAATACCAGCTGAGGTTCATGATCTCAAAACAGAAATACGAGCAGGGAAAACTGACTACTTCCTGGATCATTGTCGGAAAAAATGCACACCATCAGGCTCTCACGGAAACCTTAATGGAGGACAAAAAAATCATCAGTTATGAATTTTAATAAAAAAGAGGCCTCAAGCCTCTTGTATTATTTCTTTTTAAATACATATAAATCCTTATTCGGACCGTCGATCGGCTGACCGCTCATATCCAGCTGGGTTAAGGTATTTTCGCCCACTTTGTATTTGTAATTGGAATCTTTTCCTTTCAGGGTAATCACTTTTCCGGCGGCATCCCATTCAAAGCTTCCTTTGTCCTGATTTTTGGAGTTTCGTTCGAGGTATTCTTCGGTAATGCTGAAGGTTTTATCTTTATTTAATGTTAAATCCGTTTTTATTCCCGGGCAGTCTGCGCATGGGACCACCGCTTCGTAGGTGCCCGCCCAGTCCAAAGCATTTTCGGACGTATCGCCTTTTGCTGAAGTTGTCGTATCGGTACTGTCAACAGGAGCCTGGATTGCCATCGGATCCGACTTTGCCGTGACATCAATTTCCGGATTTTTATCTTTCTGGGTACAGGAAGCTAAAAGTGTAATGGCAGCCATGCCTAGTATTTGCATCGGGTGTTTCATAATGAGTGATTTTGGTGTTGAATGCTTTTTCAGCAGCAAAAATTAAGCCGGGGGAAAACGAAAAATTCAAAATTCAAGGTTCAAAATTCGGGCTAAGGTTCGAGCTATAAACTTCCAGCATCCAGCATCCCTCTTCCAGCCTTTCAATCCGAAGTCTAAATCGAGTTCAGTTCATCTGTAAATTTAACCCGGAACTTTAACCTCTTAAAGCTGAAATTTTCTTCGTAAATTGGGACAAAATTTTGATTATGACAAAAAAGATACTCTTATCTGTATTTCTTTTGCCGGCTGTAATGACGTTTGCACAGCAATACGGCGGAATGTGGATTCCGACAGAGCTTAATGAAAAGGAGATGAAAGATTTAGGAATGAAGATCTCGGCCAAAGACATTTTCAATCCGCAGAAACCCAGCATTAAAGATGCTGTAGTGCAGTTCAACGGCGGGTGTACGGCAGAAATTATTTCGCCTAAAGGTCTTCTGCTGACCAACCACCACTGCGGATACGGACAGATCCAGGCGCATTCTACGGTTCAGAACGACCTTTTATCCAATGGTTTCTGGGCTAAAAATATGACAGGCGAACTGTCGAATCCGGGATTGACAGTAGATTTTATTGTCGACATCAAAGAAGTTACCCCTCAGATACTGCAGGGAACAGATAATCTTCAGGAGCCGGAACTGGCTAAGCAGATTGCCAAAAATATCGAGGTCTATAAAAACTCCCAGAAAACCGAGCCGTATCAGTCGATTTCCGTAAAGTCCATGTATTATGGGAATAAGTTTTACGCGTATACGATAGAAACATTCAAGGACATCCGTCTGGTGGGGGCACCGCCGCAAAGCATCGGAAAATTCGGTTCCGATACGGATAACTGGGTTTGGCCCAGACATACCGGGGATTTCTCCATGTTCAGGATTTATGCCGATAAAAACAACAAACCGGCAGAATATTCCAAAGATAACGTACCGTATGTTCCGAAGCACTACCTTCCGGTTTCCATCAAAGATAAAAATGAAAATGATTTCACTTTTGTTTTCGGATTCCCGGGAAGAACTACGGAATACCTTCCGGCGATCGCCGTTGAAAAGATCATGACGGAAATTGATCCTGCCAGAATTGCAGTACGGGACGTTGCATTAAAAACACTGGATGAAAAAATGCGTACGGATGCTGCCACGCGGATCCAATATGCTTCAAAATATGCTTCAGTAGCCAATTACTGGAAAAAATGGATCGGTGAAGTGGAAGGATTGAAAAAATCCAATGCCGTACAGAAAAAAGTGGCGTATGAGAATTCGTTAGCTGCTAAAAATCCGGAGATCAAATCCACCATCGATCAGCTGAACAGGCTATACACGGAGCAGGCTCCTTATGCTTTAAACAATGCGTATTATTCTGAAACCATCAGAAATGCGGAAACATTGATGCTGGCCAATCTGTACTACGGATACATTACCGCCGTGGAAGCCGGAAGAGCAGACGAAAAAAGTACAGCAGCATTCAAGAACAGGCTGACTTCTTTCTACAAAGATTACAATGCGGAGCTGGACGCTAAAGTAACAGCCAAATTACTGGCCCTTTACACCAATAAAACAGCACCACAATTCCTGCCGTCCGGATTTGATCAATATAAAAACGAGACCAAGAATATCCAGACCATCGAAGATATCTCCAAAAACTCCGTGATTACAGGAAGAAGCGAAGTAAATGGTGCTTCATTGAGCCAAGATATTGATAAGGCTTTCTCTAATCAGGACAAGCTAATCAAAACCATTAAAAAAGATCCTGTTTATCAGCTTTACCTGTCGATGAGAGACACGTATATGACGAAAGCAGATCCGCAGTTTGCTTCATTGCAGACTAAAATTGATGCCCTGCAGAAAACCTATATGGCACAACAAATGAAGACGGATAAAGACCGAAAGTTCTTCCCGGATGCCAATTCTACCCTTCGGGTAACCTATGGAAAAGTAAAAGGTTCTTCACCGAGAGATGCCGTTTCCTACAACTATCAGACGCACCTGGCAGGGGTGATGGAAAAATATGTACCGGGAGATTACGAATTTGATGTTCCGAAGAAACTGATTGACTTGTACAGCAAAAAAGATTTCGGCGTGTATAAAGACAAAACAGGTGACGTTCCGGTAGGATTTACGGCGACCAACCATACCACCGGCGGAAACTCCGGAAGCCCGGCCCTTGATGCCTACGGAAACCTGGTAGGACTGAACTTCGACCGTCAGTGGGAAGGTACAATGAGCGATATCAATTACGATCCGCGATTCAGCCGGAACATTATGGTAGATACGAAGTATATTCTTTTCATCATCGATAAATTTGCCGATTCCAAATGGCTGGTGGATGAAATGAAGATTGTAAAGTAAATTTTAACAACATATCTGAAGAATCTATTTAAATATTTCAACCATTTAAATAGATTCTTTTTTATTTTTAACATCTGAATGAAAAACGGAATCATCAATTTTTTGTCAAATTTTGAAAGTGAAAATATTGCAGACACATTTCCTCTGGACTATTGCCTGCCCGTTTACCATTGTGTTTCCGATGAAAACCTTCCACATCTTAGAAACATTATTCCGTATAAAAATACTAGACAGTTTGAGCAGGATCTTGATTTTTTAGGCAAACATTTCCAGTTTGTCAGCTGGGAGGAATTTAAAGATTTTGTGCATGGTAATTTCCGGCCTAAAAAGAAAATTGCACTGCTTACATTTGATGACGGATTAAGGGAGTTTTATGAGGTTGTGATGCCCATTCTGGAACGGAAGGGCATCTATGCCACCAACTTTATCAACCCGGAATTCATTGATAATAAAAATCTGATGTTCCGATGCAAGGCAAGCCTGCTGGCTGAAAATTTAAAGGACAGTAAAAAAATCAATCCTGAGATCTTCAAGGTTTTGCAATCTAAAAGCAACCCGACAAATCATATTTTGAAGATCGGTTATTTACAGCAGCACCTTTTGGACCGGCTGGCTGAAATTCTGGAAGTCGATTTCAGTACATTTTTGCAGCAGCAGCAACCATACCTGACTTTCAATCAGCTCGAAAGTCTGACCCAAAAAGGATTCGGCATCTCTTCCCACAGCTGGGATCACCCTTTGTATCACGAGCTATCCGTCGGCCAACAGCTGGAAACTACGGATAAAACATTTCGTTATCTGAAACAGCACCGATTCCTGTATGAAAGCTTTGCTTTTCCCTTCACCGATTTTGGAGTGAAAAAAGAATTTTTCGACCGTCTGTTTAAGAACAAAGATATCTTCTGCACTTTCGGATCTGCCGGCGTAAAACTCGATAGTGCGGAAAGAAACTTTCAGAGAGTTCCTATGGAAAACGGTAACCCGGCCGAATCGATTCTGAAAAAAGAAATCGCTTATTTCAGATTGAAAAAAATGTTGAATAAAAACAAAATTGTAAGACCATGATCCATCTGAAAACGTTCAATAAAAAACAGCTCGAAGCATTTGTATCATCCGGCGATTACAAAAAATACGATTTTCTTCCGATAACTCAGCACCGCGCGGTTTCCCATATCAACAATCCGAAAGCAAACGAAGATCAGACATTACTGATCCTTGCTTTTGATGACGATAAATTGGCGGGCTACCTGGGCTGCTTTCCCGACCAGTTTGTAACAGAGGGAAAAACCTTCCGTTACGCCTGGCTGAGCACGCTGTTCATCAGCAATGAATTCCGCGGAAAAAGGATTGCCCAAAGCCTACTGAATAAAGCGTTTGAAGAGTATAACGGAAATATCGCCATCACCGAATTTACCAAAGAAGCAGAAGGCCTGTATAATAAAATGGGCGTTTTTGAATATATACAGTCCAAGCACGGAAAAAGATATTATTTCAGAACGGATCTCGCGCATATAATTCCGTCTAAAAAGCCTAAGACAAAACCTGTACAGCCTGTTTTCCGGGGTTGCAGATTCACTGATCAATTCACTGGTTTCAGTGAAAAATAGTTTTGCTCAAAAACCGGATTTCCGGTTTGAAATCCTGAACCGAATCGATGAGGAAAGCAACATTTTTATTTCTCAGTTTAAAAGCAACCGTAATGCGGCCGAAATAAACGGTCTCATCGACCATCCCTGGGTGCTCGAAGGAAAGCTGAAAGATGAGAACTACCTGTTTTCAAGTTATTCGGAGCAGTTCCGGTATTTCTGGATCAAAATCTTTAATGAAAATAATGAGCTGGTTACCGGTTCGCTTCTGCTTTTACGGGACGGCCATTTAAAAATCCCGTATGTCTTTTCAACAGCAGAGCCGGAACGATTTATCGATTTTCTCAGTTATTATATCTTAAAAAATAAAGTGATAACACTGACCAGCTATCAGACTGATATAAACCGTCTTATCGAAACTTCAAAGAAATTCCCGGCCATTCATCAACGGGATATCGAAAGAAGGTACATGTTCCACAAAAACCTCATCAGCCATCTTCCTGAAAACTTCAACCCCGGATTTCAGGACGGCGACGGCGACTGTGCCATGACGTAAAAAACAAAAGAGGCTTTTCCAAGCCTCTTTTTTTAATGTCCGAAGATATCCTTCAGACTTACTTCTTTAAACGTTCCCATCTTGTCGACGGCATCCCTGTTCAGGTTTTCTTTTTTACCTATGATAGCGGTATTGAAATCGACAGGTTTGATGTATTGGTTGTAAAATGTTTTTAAATCTTCAAATGTCAGACTTTCGATCTGATGATAAATATCTTTCCTGAAATCATGATGGATGTTCAGTTTTCTCAGCCTTAACGTATTGAAGAAAATATTGGTTCTCGTTACTCTTTGGGAAGCGATCTGCTTTAGGGCCGAATTTCTAGCATTTTCAAACTGCACCGGAACTTCAGGAAGTTCAGCCATCAGTTCCGTCATCGTATCTACGGCAATCTGAAGCTTATCCGGCTGTGTCCCCACATAAGTCGTAATATAATCCGGATGGTTCAGTTCCGAATTCGCAGCATAAGAAACATACGCAGAATACGCCAGGCTCTTGCTCTCACGGATTTCCTGAAAAACAATCGACGACAGCCCACGGCCGAAATACTCGTTGAATACATTGATTTTCCCAAAGTTTTCCGGAACCACTTCTTTCCCCTTTCCTACTTTGCTCATTTCCATCTGTACCATATCGTAATTGGTAAAATAGACATTCCCTCCGGTTTCCGGCTCGGGATATTTCCTCGGTTCAGGGATCTGAAGCGTTTCCTGCTCTGTATATTCTCCAATGTATGCCGTGAAATTCTCAAAGTTTCTGCCATAAAAGAAAATCTCGTATGGAAATCTGAGTAACTTTTTTATCCGGTCGGTAAACACTTCAACACCGAAACTTTCCAGTTCCTCTTTGGAAATTACATCCGTAAAGCGGGAAAAAGCTCCCAGTTTCGTATAGTTCGTCAGTGCCGTCATGATCCTGCCTTTGTCCTTCTTCATGGCTGCCCGGTTTTCCAGGACCGTCTGCACGAAATCTTTGTAAATTTCCTGATCCGGCTGTACATTTTCCATCCAATGCCGGAGAAGGGCAATTCCCGCCTCGATATTTTCTTCCAGTCCTGTTAAAGAGATTAGAAGCTGGTCATTGGTGGTTTTAAAATCATTCGTCACTCCTATTTTGAAGAATTCTTTCTTCAGCTCTTCCGGAGCATACCGATCGGTTCCCAGGTATTGCAGCACCTGCATCGAGATTCCGAGATCACGTTCATGGTCGCTTCCGAAAGGGAAAATAAAGTGCACCTGGGCAATATCATTGTACTTATTTTTAACGAAACTTATTTTCTTGCCTTTTACCGCATCGGTTTTAATTTCTTTCTGATAATCAATAAATGCCGGCTGAATATCCTCCGTTTTTTCCGCAAGGATTTCTTTCAAGAACTCCGATTGTGCTTCACGGTTTATTTTGATCGGTGTAATACCCGGATTTTCCACCCGGATCAGCTTCTCATTAATGCCTTTTTCCTTATAAACAATCACATAATTTTCCTGAAAAAACTCATTGGCGAAGGCTACAACCTCTTCTTTCGTGAACTGTTCATAATCGTCCAGCTCATTCAGCTCCTGTTCCCACGTCCTGCCTTTGATGTAGGTATCGTAAAGATTGGTAGCCAGTCCGTCCGCGGTTTCCAGGGACTTCATCCGTTGCAGTCTGAAATCGTTAATGATGGCAGGAAGCATCCAGTCCGGGAACTCCCCTTTTTTTACCAGCTCTACCTGCTCCAGTACCAATTCTTTTGCTTCGTCCAGCGTCTGGGTTTCCTTTGGAACGGCGACAATAGAAAAGTAGCCGTACTGTTTCAGCCCTACCGAATAAGCCTGTCCCCAAAGCAGTTTCTGGGTCTGGTTGATATTTAAATCCAATAATCCGGCTTCTCCCCTGTTGCTTAAAATATTGGCAACAATATCGGCTAATATCGCTTCTCGGGTCCCGTAGCTCTCCGTTCTCCAAGCCAGCTGAACACGGGGTGTAGTCGGACTTTTTACCGTTCTTTTTACAATTCCGGTAATCGGCTGTTCGACAACAGGTGTTTTCTTCGGCAGTTCCCGGTAAGGAATTGCTCCGAAATACTGATCCACCAGCTGAATGGTTTCCTCGAAATCGAGGTCTCCTACCAGGACCATCGCATAATTATTGGGAACGTAATATTCATCAAAATATTTGTGAATGGCCTTCATGGAAGGATTTTTCAGGTGTTCCGCCTTTCCCAGGGTCGTCTGCTGCCCGTTCGCATGCGTCGGAAAAAGGGCATCCATCATTTCATACTGCACCAGTCTGGAATCGTTATCCTGTGCCCTGTTGAACTCTTCGTATACCGATTCCAGCTCCGTGTGGAAAAGCCGTAAAGTAAGTTCCGAAAAACGTTCTTTTTCGATTTTCAGCCATTTTTCCAGCTCATTGTTCGGAACATTATTCTTATAAACGGTTTCATCGAACCAGGTATGGGCATTGGTTCCCGTTGCGCCCAGTGAAGAAATCGCCTTGTCATATTCATTCGCAATAGCATATTGGCTGGCTTCCTGTGAAATTTCATCGATCTTACGGTAAATTTCTTTCTTTTTCTCCGGATCCTGTTCTGCCTTATGGCTTTCATATAAATCTGAAATACGGTTCAGCAGTTCGCTTTCCTTCTCCCAGTTTTGGGTTCCCAGTTTTGAAGTCCCTTTGAACATCATATGCTCCAGGTAATGGGCCAGTCCGGTATTATCAGCAGGATCGTTATTGCTTCCCGTTCTTACCGGGATGTAAGTCTGTATCCTCGGTGCGTCGGCATTTTGGGCAAGGAAAACCTTTAATCCGTTTTTTAAGGTGTAAATCCTTACTTTATTTTCGTCGTGGGAAACCGTTATATATTCGTAATTATTTTTATCTGTATGAATTTCTTCCTTGAACTTCTTTTCAATCATAAATCTCAATTTTCACCCATACAATTCAGAGTGAACACAAAGATAAGCAATCGTGAAGGAAGAATGTTTAATTTCCTTATTATTGCATCTATAGTTTTAATTAATAAATGTTCACCTGCTTAGAATTACAAAATTTATGAACATCCAATACCGGAAACTGCTGCCGGAAGAAAGCAAAATGTACAGAACCGTACGCCTGGAAAGTTTACAGCAATTTCCTGAATCTTTTGGCGTAACATATGAAGAAGCCCTAAAATATGAAAAATTAAAAATGGAGCTGGATATTGAAAACCAAACCAGGGAAAGATTTGTAATTGGGGCATTTAAAGGTCATCAGCTGATAGGAATCTGTACTTTCGTAAAGGACGAAAATGATATAGGTCATATTTATCAGATGTATGTTAAAAGGAAGTTTCAGGGGAATAATATCGGAAATGGTCTGATACATAAAACTATTGAAGAAGCCTACCATCAATTTAAAGATCTTGATATTTACCTGGAAGTAAAAAAAATCAATCTGAGCGCCTATTCCCTCTATAAAAAAATTGGATTTGCTGAAATCAATAAACCTTTATCTTATTCTGATGATTCGGTTATCATCCTGAAACTTGAGAAAAAAGATCATTAGTTTTAGCTTAAAAAAGATGTTTCATTTTAAACATGATGCCTGCAGAAATTTCCTTCTCTGTAAAGCGTTTTGTTTGTAAAGAATATCCGGGCCAAAGAATCTTGATCTTTTAAGTGACTTTAATCCAAAATAAATTCTATAAGTTTGTACCGGTTTTACAAAATCGCACCATGCACGGAAACATTCTGATCATCGATGATGAGATCAAACTCCTGAAATTATTAGGAATGATCCTTTCCCAGGAAAATTTTAACGTAAAAGAAGCCTCTACCGCACGCTCGGCTATGACAATGCTGGAGCAGCACGAATTTGATATCGTCCTGAGTGATGTCCGGCTGCCCGATGCTTTCGGAATTGATCTGGTAAAATCCATCAAAACCAAATATCCGCACCTGGAAATTATTCTGATGACCGCTTTCGGGAATATCACCGATGCTGTTCAGGCGATGAAAAACGGAGCCTACGATTACCTGGTGAAGGGTGACGACAACGATAAAATTATTCCGCTGGCCTATAAAGCAATGGAAAAGGCGAAGGACAACCGTTCTAAAATCATTCAGAAAGCCACAAATAAAAAAGGTTTCGACAGCATCATCGGTACTTCTCCGCTGATCCTCCAGGCTAAAAAGCTGGCGGAAAAAGTAGCTTTAACCGACGCCACCGTTCTCCTGACCGGCGAAACAGGAACCGGGAAAGAGGTTTTTGCCAATGCCATCCACGAAGGCAGTGACCGGAAAAAAAACAGCTTTGTCGCCATCAACTGCTCTGCATTCAGCAAAGACATTCTGGAAAGCGAGCTTTTCGGGCATAAAGCCGGAGCCTTTACCGGAGCTGTTAAAGACAAAAAAGGTCTGATTGAGGAAGCCAACGGAGGAACCCTGTTCCTGGACGAAATCGGTGAAATGCCGATCGAGCTTCAGGCCAAATTGCTGCGGGTCCTCGAAACCAGGGAATTTATCAAAATGGGAGAAACCAAGGTATCTAAATCCGATTTCCGGTTGATTGCCGCAACCAACCGTGACCTGGAGGAAGAAATCAGGCAGGGGAATTTCCGGGAAGACCTATATTTCAGGCTTAATATTTTTGAAATCCGGCTTCCTTCACTCAGAGAAAGAAAAGAAGACCTTAAAGCCTTGGCTAAAAATTTCGTAGAGGTATTCGTTCAGAAGCTGCATCTTTCCGATGTAGAGGTGAACCCGGATTATTACAAAACCCTCGAAAAAAACGACTGGAAAGGAAATATCCGCGAATTGAGAAACACCGTGGAAAGAAGCATGATCCTGATGAATGACCGTGTCCTGGATGCCGAAAGCCTTCCCCACTATTCTGAAAAAGTTCCGGCGGAAAAAGATTCATTAAGCATCAAATCTCTGGAAAAAGAACACATCCAAAAGGTTTTGGAATACACCAAAGGCAATAAAGCAGAAGCCGCTAGACTTCTTGAAATAGGGATTGCGACGCTGTACCGTAAGCTGGAAGAATATCATTTGAGGTAGAATAAAGCTGAGATTGAGGTTGAGACAAAGGCTGAAATCGCTGCTGATTTTAAGTTTCGGCTAAAGCCGTTTGAAAATGCGGTTATAAAAACGACTTCCTTAACAAACTCGGGATGATGTTGCCCTTTTCTATTAAGTATAATGAAAGTGACTGGTTAACAAAGACAAATATCATCCGTAAAAATCCGTACAATCCGCGGAGATTTTACCGCAAAAGTCACAAAAGATATTGATACCTCATAATAAGTTAAATGCTTAATCCTAAAGAAAGCACACAAAAGCTTTCAAAAATCTTTGATTTTTGTATTGTAACATAAAGGAAATCTGGTAATTCGGTTGTTGAACGAAGTCAAAGCCACCTTGATGGAAACTTAAAATCAAATTATAAAACCTCAGCATTTTTAATTTACACATCCTATCATTTTAATAACGGGCCTATCATTTTGATAGGCTTTTTTATTTTTACAATCTTTTACGAAACAACACAACAGATTATTTATCAATTAATTAATCCAAATTTAAACACATTGGACTTTATTTTGGCATCAATGGTTCAGAATAAAATATTTAAAAATGACCATTCCAAGAAAAACGTCCCCACAACCTAAGCACTCGAAACTGAGCCTGCTGATGGTGTCTTACGTAGTTTTCACTTTATTAACCCTAATTGTTGCGATATGATGCTGATAAGTTTATTGGCACTGAGTGCCGTCCTGTTCTGGATCTCTTATAAATCCGTTGAATTTTTTGATAAAATATAACACTATGTGGAGTTTATTTTTCCTGTCCGTCCTCGCTTTTGGGTACATCTGCTATGTGCTCATCAAACCCGAAAAATTTTAACTGACTAACCTAATGAATACAGAAATTTTGGGCATTATTACCATGTTTGCCATTACAGTGGTGATCGGTATTTTCCTCGGAAAGTATATTGCCGGTGTGTATGGCTATAAAAAAACCTTTCCGGATAGTATTTTCCAGCCTCTCGAAAATCTCATCTACAAGATTTCAGGAATCAATCCGAACAAACAGATGACCTGGAAGCAGAATATGTTTGCCATGCTAGCCATCAACCTCGTCTGGTTTGTCATCGGATTTTTCATCCTGCTGAATCAGTCCTGGCTTCCGCTGAATCCTGACGGAAACCCGGATATGTCGCCGGATCTGGCCTTCAATACCGCTATATCGTTCCTGGTGAACTGTAATTTACAGCATTATTCCGGGGAAACGGGCGTAAGTTATTTCAGCCAGCTGTATCTGATGTTCCTGCAGTTTGTAACGGCGGCGACGGGAATGGCAGCGATGGCCGTGCTCTTTAAAGCCTTTAAAGATAAGACTACGACAGAACTGGGAAATTTTTACGATTTCTTCACCAGGTCCATGACCAGAATCCTGATCCCGATCAGTATTATCGTCGCTTTTATTCTTTCTGCCAATGGAAGTCCGATGACGTTTGAGGATAAAGACCATATTACGACACTGGAAGGACAGAAAGTAGATGTTTCCAGAGGTCCGGCCGCGGCATTTATTGCCATTAAACATTTAGGAACCAACGGAGGCGGATTCTTCGGAGCCAACTCGGCGCATCCGCTTGAAAACCCGAATTACCTGACGAATGTAACGGAGATGGTGACCCAGATGATCATTCCTTTTGCCATGGTGTTTGCGCTTGGTTTTTATTTAAAGAAAAGAAAGCTTTCATGGACGATCTTTACCGTCATGACCATCGGTTTCCTGGCCCTGACTGTCCCGAATATCATCAATGAAACCCACGGAAACCCTTTAATTACCGAAATGGGAACCGATCCGCATCTCGGAGCGATGGAAGGGAAGGAAATCCGGTTCGGAAGTGCTTCGTCCGCGTACTGGAGCATTGCAACGACCGTGATTTCTACCGGTTCCGTAAATGCCATGCACGACAGTACCATGCCGCTTTCCGGAATGAACGAACTCCTGGCAATGATGATCAACTGCTTCTACGGCGGCTGCGGAGTCGGGATCCTGAACTATTTTATTTTCATCATCCTGGCTGTATTCATCAGCGGACTGATGGTCGGAAGGACCCCGGAATTTTTAGGAAAGAAAATAGAAGCCAAAGAAATGAAGATTGCGATGATCGTTGCTCTGTTCCACCCATTTTTAATTCTGGTAGGAACGTCCTTAACCGCTTATCTTCCCGAATTCGGAGCGAAAACATTAAACAATCCCGGATTCCACGGCTTCAGCGAAATGCTGTATGAATTCACTTCCTCTTCTGCCAACAACGGTTCCGGATTTGAAGGCCTGGGCGACAACACCCCGTGGTGGAACATCTCCACAGGAATTGTCCTGATGCTGTCCCGGTTTATCCCGATCATCGGCCCGGTGGCGATTGCCGGATTGCTGGCCCAGAAAAAATACATCCCGGAAAGTGCGGGAACGCTGAAAACAGATACCGCTACGTTTGGATTCATGACCTTGGCCGTCATCCTTCTGATCGCCGCCCTGTCCTTCTTCCCTGCTCTTACATTAGGACCGATAGCAGAACAATTACAACATTTTTCCAAATAATTAATTAAACCATTAAGATTTTATTTAAGAAGTTAAGAACACTAAGCTCTTAAATAATTGAGCCAAACAATATTCTTTGAATATTCTCTTAATTCAAGCTTAACTCCTTAACAGATCTTAATGGTTCAAAATAAAAAATCATTCAAAGCAATGAAAAATCAATCACAGACATTGTTTCAGAAAGATCTGGTTAACGAAGCGATCCAACAGTCTTTTGTTAAACTGAATCCGAAAATCATGTTTAAAAATCCCGTCATGTTCCTGGTGGAAGTCGGAACGGTGGTCATGCTGGTCGTAAGCCTGTTCAGCCTTACCGGAGATACCTCCCAGGGAAGCTTTGCTTATAACTTTTTAGTATTCATCATCCTGTTTTTTACGGTCCTCTTTGCCAATTTCGCCGAAGCCATTGCCGAAGCAAGAGGTAAGGCCCAGGCCGATACGCTGAGAAAAACGCGTGAGGAAACGCCGGCCAAAGTAGTTGTTGATAATAAACAGGGGTTCCAGATAGAAACCATCCTTAAAAAATCAGCCGACATGAAGCTCGGTGATATCTTTCTCTGCGAAGCCGGAGACCAGATCCCCATGGACGGTGAAATTATCGAAGGACTGGCGACCATCGACGAATCGGCCATCACCGGGGAAAGTGCCCCTGTAATTCGGGAAGCCGGCGGTGATAAAAGTTCCGTTACCGGCGGTACCAAAGTCCTTTCGGACCGAATTAAAGTGAAAGTTACCACCCGGCCGGGAGAATCTTTCCTCGACAAAATGATCGCGCTGGTAGAAGGCGCTTCCCGGCAGAAAACACCCAACGAAATCGCACTCACTATATTATTGGCCGGATTTACGCTGACATTCATCATCGTAACGGTTACCCTGAAACCTTTTGCAGATTATGCGCAGACGCCGATCACCATCGCAGCATTTATTTCACTTTTCGTTTGTCTGATCCCGACAACGATCGGCGGCCTGCTCTCTGCGATCGGGATTGCGGGAATGGACCGTGCCCTGAGAGCCAATGTGATCACCAAAAGCGGTAAAGCCGTGGAAACAGCCGGCGATATTGATGTTCTCCTGCTGGACAAGACAGGAACCATCACGATTGGAAACCGTAAGGCCACCCAATTCCACCCTTCCCACAATATCCAGATGGAAGAATTCATCAAAGCTTCTGCGCTGAGCTCAGTCGCCGATGAAACGCCGGAAGGAAAGTCCATTATCGAACTCAGCCAGCTGAAACCCGAAGATCTATTGGTTCCCAACCCCACATACATCGATTTTACGGCAGAAACCCGGACTTCAGGCATTGATTTTGAAAACACAAAAATCCGTAAAGGAGCGTATGATACGATTAAGAAATTAACGGAGAAAGCAGGAAATATTTTCCCGCAGGAAACCCAAGAAGCGGTTACCAAAATTTCGGAAAACGGCGGAACGCCGCTGGTGGTTTCCGTGAATGAAAAAGTCTGGGGCGTCATCGAACTTCAGGACATCATCAAAACCGGGATCCAGGAACGTTTCCAACGACTGAGAAAAATGGGTGTAAAAACCGTGATGGTTACCGGTGACAACCCTTTAACCGCAAAATTTATCGCTGAAAAAGCCGGGGTGGATGATTTTATTGCCGAAGCGAAACCGGAAGACAAGATGAACTACATCAAAAAGGAACAGCAGGAAGGGAAGCTGGTTGCCATGATGGGCGACGGGACCAATGATGCGCCCGCCCTTGCCCAGGCCGATGTAGGCGTTGCCATGAACAGCGGAACCCAGGCGGCCAAAGAAGCCGGAAACATGGTGGATTTGGATAACGACCCAACGAAACTGATCGAGATCGTAGAAATCGGGAAACAGCTGCTGATGACCCGCGGAACGCTTACGACCTTTAGTATCGCAAATGATGTGGCCAAATATTTCGCCATCATCCCGGCTTTGTTCATCACCTTTATCCCGGCTTTGCAAAAACTGAACATCATGAACCTTCACAGCCCCGAATCGGCTATTCTGTCGGCGATTATTTTTAATGCGATCATCATCCCGATCCTGATTCCGCTGGCTCTGAAAGGCGTGGCCTACAAACCGATCGGCGCCAGTGCCCTGCTGAGAAGAAACCTTCTGATTTACGGCCTGGGCGGGATTATCGCCCCGTTTATCGGGATCAAGCTCATCGATCTGGTGATCAGCCTGTTTTTTTAATAAAGCTGAAAGATGGAAGATGGGTGATGGATGCTGGAAGTTGATAATATACCGTTTTAATTTATTAAATGATAATAAGATAAAGGCTTTATATTAATTATAACTAAAGTGACTTCCATCATCAAGCTTCCATCACCCATCCTTTCCATAACAACAAAAATTTAGAACAATGAAAAACCATATTTTATCCGCCTTACGACTGACTTTGGTTATGCTTGTGATCGTCGGAATTTATCTAGGCATCGTTTACGCAGGGTCCAAAGTATTACCGACCCAGGGAAATGCCGAGATCATCCATTACAAAGGACAGAAGTTTTACGCCAACATCGGCCAGGAATTCAAATCGCCGGAATATTTCCACGGCCGGCCGTCTGCTGTGGATTACAATGCGGCCGGAAGTGCGGGAAGCAACAAAGGACCAAGCAATGAAGAATACCTGCAGACGGTTCAGAAAAGAATCGACACACTGAAAATGCAGAACCCGGAAATGCAGCAGGTAAAAGTTCCTGTAGAGCTGGTAAGCGCCAGCGGCAGCGGACTGGATCCCGATATCTCGCCTGAAGGTGCCGCTTATCAGGCCAGAAGAATCGCAAAAGAAAGAAAGATCCCGTTGGAGAAAATCGAAAGCCTGATTGCCAGACAAACGGAAGAATCTCTTTTCGGGCCTTCAAAAGTGAATGTCCTGAAACTGAATATCGCACTGAATGAATTAAAGTAATAAGGAGTTGCCCCATATTTTAGTTTATCATTAATCTTGTCTTAAAGGCGAAAGGACTAAAAATTTCCAGGTATCACTCAGCGGTTTTTTAATGCAAAGTTTTTAATTGCTGATGCACAGTGTAACGAGGCAAAGAGAAGATCAGCAGGATGATCTGATGAAGCGCACACATTATTCCTACGCTTTATCGGCGGCTTCGCCATCCTACTTTGCTCCCTGTAAAAGATGCGGAAACAAGTATCAGCCTTTGCGTCAATTACCAATAGAACAGATCTGAAAAAATAAACCTTTCAAACCATTTAAATTAATCCAATTATGTACAGTATTTGCTGTACCCTCATCACCCATGAAAAAATATATCGTTGCCAGTATCCTGCTAGGAATCTTTTTCCCGAAAGCACAGTCGGCAGACTCTGTAAAAACAAATAATAAAATTACCTTTTCCGCTTATGCCGAACTGTTCTATACCTATGATTTCAATGAATCGTCCAATCATATCCGGCAGAATTTCCTGTATTCCTACAACCGCCACAATGAGGTGAACCTCAACCTCGGATTCGTAAAGGGTTCTTATCAGGACGACAATTTCCGGGCAAATGTGGCTTTGATGGCCGGAACCTATGCCCAGGATAATATGGCCGCAGAACAGGAAGCATTACGCTACGTTAATGAAGCCAATATCGGCGTAAAGATTTCAAAAACAAAAAACCTCTGGATCGATGCCGGGATCATGCCTTCGCACATCGGCTGGGAAAGTGCCATCGGGAAAGACAACACCAACCTGACCCGGAGCCTTGCCGCTGAAAATTCGCCGTATTTTGAGACCGGCGCCAGGATTTCCTATACTTCGGATAACGGAAAGTGGTTCCTGAGCGGGCTTGTTCTCAACGGGTGGCAGCGGATTGCCAAACCGGAAGGCAATCAGACGGTTTCTTTCGGACATCAGCTGACGTATAAGCCGAATGAAAAGATCACCCTGAACAGCAGTTCGTTTATCGGAAACGATAAGGCGAAGTCCGAAAAAAGGATGCGGTATTTCCATGACCTTTTCGGAACATTCCAGCTGACCGATCAGTTTTCCACCACCCTCGGATTCGATATCGGTGCCGAACAGAAAGAGAAAGGCAGCGAAAGCTATAATCTCTGGTATTCCCCGAATGTTCTGTTGAAATATCAGCTGGACAAGCGTTGGGTACTAGCCGGAAGACTTGAGTACTATAACGATAAAAACGGCGTGATCATCAATACCAAGACCCCGAACGGATTCCAGACTTTCGGCTATTCCCTGAATTTGGATTATGCCATCTCTAAAAACATCGTTTTCCGTACGGAAGCAAGGAGCTTCAGTTCCAAAGATGCCATTTTTATGAAAAATGACGAGTTTAGAAAAGGAAACTTCTTTATAACAACGAGCCTGGCGGCCTGGTTTTGATAAGATGGAAGCTGGGTGATGGATGCTGGAAGTTAGTGAGCGACAGATGATTGTTTAAAAGGCTGACGCAGGATGAGGGAAGCAGGATGTTTAGTAAATGTATAATTTTATTAACAACAGATTTACACAAATTCTCACAGATGATTGCGTGACTTCGACTCCAATCAACTACTAGTTCTTTAAAGCTGCTTTCTAAAAGCTTCCATCTTCTCTCTCAGCACCCAGCATCTAATACAATGCAAAAATTCAATCTCAAAAAAATAAAATCCATGTCGTCAGCAACAGATTTTTTAGAACTGATCCAGAAATCCCGGAAAGGAAAATTCAAGATTTACATCGGGATGAGTGCCGGTGTGGGAAAGACCTTCCGGATGCTACAGGAAGCCCATGCCCTGTTGCGGAGCGGCATTGATGTGAAAATCGGTTATATCGAAACCCACGGACGGGAAGAAACGGTAGCCCTTACAGCCGGCATTCCTGAAATTCCGAGAAGATCTTCTTTCTATAAAGGAAAAAACCTGGAAGAGATGGACCTTCAGACGATCATTAATACTCATCCCGAAGTGGTGCTGGTGGATGAGCTGGCCCACGCCAATATTGAAGGTTCCAAAAATAAAAAAAGATGGCAGGATGTACTGGAAATTCTGGATAACGGGATCAATGTGATCAGCGCCATGAATATCCAGCATATTGAAAGCCTGAATGAAGAGGTAAAAAAAATTACCGGCATCGAAGTTTCGGAACGAGTACCCGATAAAATACTGGCTTTGGCTGATGAAGTGGTGAATATCGACTTAACTGCTGATGAGCTGCTGACAAGGCTGAAGGAAGGAAAGATTTACAAGAAAGAAAAAATTCAGACCGCCCTGAGCAACTTTTTCCAGAGCGGGCACATCCTTCAGCTCCGCGAGCTGGCTTTAAAGGAAGTCGCCACCCATGTAGAAAGAAAGGTGGAGACTGAGATAAAGACCGAAAGCTTCAAACCCGTAAAATTCCTCGCCTGCATCAGCAGCAACGAAAAAATTGCCAGGAACATCATCCGGAAAACCGCCAGGCTGGCCAGTTATTACAACAGTCCGTGGACCGTACTCTATATCCAGAAACCTTCCGAAAACCCTGAAAAAATCGCCCTGAACAAGCAGCGTTTTTTAATTAATAATTTTAATTTAGCACAGGAATTGGGCGCCAAGGTGGTCCGGTTGAAAGACAGCAGCGTTCATAACGGCATTCTGAATTATGTGACTGAACATAATATGACCACTGTCTGTATCGGAAAGCCTCACGAGAACCTGTTGCAAAGGATTTTCGGGTACAGCTGGGTGTATGCGCTGATGAACCGGCTGAATGAACGACAGGTGGATATTATTATTTTATCTTAGAATACAATGAAACTTAAAACAAAGCTCACCCTGGGCGTAGGTCTTTTATTCGTACTGATCGTTTTGCTATCGGTCATCGGTACCGTATATATCAACAAATTGAAATCGGATACGGAAAAAATCCTCAATGCCAATTACAACAGTATCGAATTCTCCAAAAATATGCTGCTGGCTTTGGATAAAATACAGACCGACAGTACGGTAGCCGTTAAAGACTTTCAGAAAAATACGGCCTTGCAGGAAAAAAACTTAACGGAATTCGGAGAAAAGGAAGCCACGCAAAATCTTAATTTACATTTTAAAAGCTATCTTCAGCAGCCGACAGCCGAAAAGGAAAAGCTGATCCGTGAAGATCTGGTGACCATCATGTCGCTGAATATGAAAGGGATTGAGCGTAAAAGCGATATCGCCATCATCACCGCCGGAAATGCCACATTCTGGATTGCCTGCCTGGGAACGGTTTGCTTCTTAATTGCCGCTGTATTACTGTTCAATCTTCCGCAGACCATTGCAGAACCGATTCGGCAGCTTACGTTCAGCATCCGGCAGATCGCCAATAAAAATTATAGTGAAAGGGTGCATTTTAAAGGGAGCGAAGAATTTAATGACCTTGCCCATTCCTTCAACGTGATGGCGGAAAAGCTTCAGGAATACGAAAGCAGCAGCCTTTCGGAACAGCTGATGGATAAAAAGCGGATCGAGACCCTGGTGAACAATATGCATGATGCCGTTATTGGGCTGGACGAAAACCACTTCATCTATATGATCAATGATGAAGCTTTGAAGATCACCGGGCTGAATAAGGACGATATCATTGGAAAAACCGCGCATGAAGTGGCCGTCAACAATGATCTGATCCGGGAATTGCTGAAAAATGTAGATACTCCGGTAAAAGAGCCGATTAAGATTGTTTCCGATAACAAGGAAAATTATTTTGAGCAGGACATCATTCCGATTAATATTGTGAAAACAGGTGAAAAAGAGAGAAAATACATTGGCAGGGTTATTCTTCTCAGGAATATTACGCCTTTCAAAGAATTGGATTTTGCCAAAACCAATTTCATCGCCACGATCTCCCACGAGCTTAAAACTCCTATTTCTGCGATAAAAATGGGTGTACAGCTCTTAGAAAATCAGAAATTCGGGGAACTGAACGAACAGCAGCAGGAACTGCTGAAGAGCATCAACGAAGACGGGCAAAGGCTGCTCGACATCACTGGCGAACTCCTCAATTTATCCCAGGTGGAAACGGGAAACATCCGCCTGAATATTGAAAACTGCCAGCCGAAAGAAATGGTGGCTGCTGCCGTTAAAAATGTGGAAAAACTGGCCGAACAGAAAAACATTTCCATCATACCTCACTTTCTTATTGATGATCAGGATCTTGTCCTGGCCGATTTCGACAAAACCGTCTGGGTGATGAATAATTTCCTGAGCAATGCCATCAAGCATTCCTTCCAGGATGAAAGCATCCGGATTGCCGTGGAAAAAGCGGGATCGAAAATCAGATTCAGCATCACCGATACCGGAAAGGGAATCGATGAAAAATACCACCGCCAGGTTTTTGACCGCTACTTCCAGGTTCCGGGCGAACACCAGAACGGCACCGGCCTCGGACTGGCCATTTCCAAGAATTTCATCGAAAAACAGCATGGCGAAATCGGCGTGAAAAGTTCACCGAATCAAGGAAGTACTTTTTATTTTTTACTTCCTTTGGTTTAAATAATTTTTTTACATTTGATATAAATTCAAACAGATGAATACATCAGATTTAAAAATTGATTTGATTCAGAGAATTGCACAGCTGAAAGAACCGGGAATTATTGCAGAGCTTCAGAAGCTTTTGGATTTTGAACTAGCGTCCGGTGATTATATTCTTACCAATTCCCAAAAAGACCGTATTGCAGAAGGGCAGGAAGAATATAAAAACTCTGCGTTTCTTACTGATGATCAAGCTAACCAGGATATTGAGCAATGGTTAAAAGAAAAATAATATGGACGAAAAAGGCACAAACTGAAAGAAAGGATATTCTTGAGTACTGGATTATCCGGAACCGGTCTAAAACGTTCAGCATCAAACTTAATAAACTTATTATAAGTACACTTCAGTTACTCACTGAAAACCCTAAGATAGGAAGAAAAACTGATTACGGTGATGTACGGGTAAAAATAGTTCGTAATTACTTGATATTTTATGAGTTTTCTGATTCAGAATTGGTTGTACTCTCTATTTGGGACTGTAGAAAGGATGAGCAGACTTTCTAATATGAAAATTCATGAACCCCATAAAACTAATACATGTCTGAGAACATTCTCCCCTACTTTTTTATCGTGCTTTTCATATTTGCCATTGGTAAAACCATTTACTATTTTGTAGAGAAAAATAAAATTGTTGAAACCTGTAAACTCGCGGATACTGTTGAACTGAAAAATATAAGTGGTACTATTTTTACCAATGAAGGAACGTTTAAGAAAAAATATGAGTGGTGTTCTTTTGATATTCTGATCAATGACAACTCCATATTCTTATTTTCAAAAGGCTTTAGCGTGATTCCGTTTCGGGTGATTAATCTTTTGTTTTCCAATTCAGACAGAAAAAATACCAGAAAGCCTACCTTGCTACGAGAATATAAAATCAGTTCAAATCAGATAAAGCTTGTTTATTATCCTGAATACCTTAACGCAAGAAGCCGAACGATAACATTGCATAACCTTAATACCGAACAGGTTTCCTTGTTTGAAAACCTATTGGAAGGCAGAAGCAGAAGATTTTATTAATATGAAAGCGAAATTTATTAAGATCCAAATCGTTCTAGTAATATAATTTTATGAATGAAATCCATTTCTTTTCAAACAAATTAAAAAGTACATTCCTCCTCATTCTATCCTCTGTTTTTGTTTATCTATTTATTCATTTCTATGAAAAAGTCACATATAACAGTTTATTCGTCATAATGATAAGCCATTTTGGATTTCTGCTTTTTTCTTTTGGAATAATCTATTCCGTACTGCTTTTATGTCGCAGAAAGCCATTGCTTACGATTAATAATGTTGAAATTATTATTTTTGATCCCCTTATAAAACCAACATATGTACCGTTTAAAAATATAGCAAGTTTTTATATAACTTCAAATTCTTACAGAGGGATTAAAACTTCAGAGCAAATAAATATTGTGATGAAAAAAAATAAATTGACTGCTGGTACTTTTTCACCATTTGAGAATGTCAAATATGCAATACAAACTAATTTATTAAATATTAAGACAAAAAAATTAATTGTAATTCTGAACTCCTACCTGAAAAATAATAATACCTAGTAAAAAATGAAACCCACCTTCTTTCATACTCCTCAGGAATTCCGCCAATGGCTCGAGAAAAACCATCAGACCGAAAAGGAACTACTGGTCGGCTTTTATAAAGTCGGAACCGGGAAAACTTCAATGACCTGGCCGGAATCGGTGGACCAGGCTTTATGCTTCGGGTGGATTGACGGGGTGAGAAGATCAATTGATGAGGAAAGCTATAGCATCCGGTTTACCCCCAGAAAACCGACCAGCATCTGGAGTGCCGTCAATATCCGGAAAATGGAAGAACTGACCACCACCGGACTGATGACTGAAGCCGGCCTGAAAGCTTTTGCCTTACGAAAAGAAGAAAGATCGGCGGTGTATTCCCATGAAAAAGAACCCGCTGTACTCGATCCGGCATTTGAAAAACAGTTTAAGGCCAACAAAAAGGCCTGGGATTTTTTCATCAATCAGGCTCCGTCCTATCAAAAAGTAGTGCTGCATTGGATTATGGGCGCGAAACAGGAGAAAACGAGAGTTTCGAGGCTTGAAAAGACCATCCGGGAAAGTGAAATGGGAAAAGGGTAATGTAATGAGTGTTTTATGATGTGGCTGGTAACGTAATTCTTGATAGCTTCTTTTCCTTAAGAATACTGCTTTATAATTCCAGTTATCGGATTAAACCTCATAGGTTTTGAAAACCTATGAGGTTTATAAGACCCCAAGCCTCCCGTATCCTTGATAATTTCAGAAAAATTACCGTCCATTTTTTCTCAGATTATCATACCTTTGAACCTTTAATTCAGAAAAAAAGAACCAATGAATACGGATACATTAGATTTTTGGGTAGGAAATTTTCAGAGTGAGGAAGATTTTTATGATTTTGTAGAGGAAGATGAGAACTATTATCTTCTGGAAGAATCCGATGACATCCATATTTCAAAATTTGCAGCTTCGCAGGATACGGTGTGGCTGGAACATGACTTTGTAGAATATGGTTTTGAGGCCGGAAACCGTACGATTTACGAAAAGTTCGCCGATTATTCTTTTGCCGAGCAATGGCTCCCGATCCTGGTGAACCGGCTGAATGAAATCAATCTGAAATTTGAGGTAAACTGCATTATCTTTTTAAACAGCGGACAGGTTCCGAAGCCGGTTTCCGTGGAGGACGACTTTTTCTCGCTGGCTTACGTGGGCGGGATTGAATTCAGTGTCTAAAAAGGCCGTGGATGATGTCAGAACTTTGATAGTTCTGTGATATTCTATGAAGATAGAAGTTTTTATAAGTTACCGAGAGTAAAGCGAAAATTATTATCAAATTAATTTTATCTGAATTCAAAATAATACTTTACAGAACAGGAGATTGTGTATTTTTGCTGTACCATGAATATCTACTCTGCACTGCAAATCGGCGACTACCACCTCAACCACTGTGAAGATTTCCTGATTACCAAATCCATTGGAAGCCATAAAATACTCTGTGCCGTAATGGATGGCTGTTCGACTGCGATGGAAAGCCAGTTTGCTTCTGCCCTTACCGGAAAAATCCTCCGCAAAATCTGTACAGGCAAAAGTTATGAAGAAATGTATTGCAAGAATGGCCAAAATCCTCTCGAAGAAGAACTGAAGGATATCCTGAAACATCTTTTTAACGAAATGGCTGCTGTAAAAAATGCATTGCTTTTGGATGAAAAGGAACTGCTGACTACACTGATTCTTCTTCTGTACGATCAAAAAGAAAATCAGGGAATGGTCTTGTGCATAGGAGACGGATTGGTCTGCATCAACGGAAAAATCACTGAATTTGAAAACGGAAATAAACCTGATTATTTTGCCTATCATCTTAAAGAAGATTTCGAAGATTGGTATCAAAATCAGACTCAGATCATTACTTTTACTGACCTTCAGGACGTTTCCATTGCCACCGATGGCATCGATACATTTTCTAGAGTGATTAGAACAAGTACAGAGGAAAACATTCATCCGGTTGATTATCTTTGTATTAACAATGAATATCATGATTCCGGGGAAATGCTTTTCCGGAAATTAAAGAAACTGGAGCATCATTATGGAATGAAACCAACGGATGATCTGGCTGTAATAAGAGTGATAAATCCTAAAAAATTTAATGGATGATTTCAAAAAAATTGCTTATTATCAACGGTCTTGTCTTGACGATGGTTTTCTGTTCCTATATTTTAGGAATTGCTCTTCTTAACTATCCTTGGTATATGAGCTTTTGGAACTATGTTCAGTGGAATGACATTCTCTATCTTCTTATCACATTAGCATTTCTGGCATTGATTTCATGGATGATCAGCACGCTGAAAATTAAAAATCTTACTGCCAAGAATCGGTTTCTTTTAGTTTACATCATATTATGCAGTTTTTTATCTGGTTATTTTATCTATATTTCCATCGATTCTTACCTTTCAGCTGAAAAAGCAATTGTGCAGATTGAAAACGAATATATCCAGCAGGCTCAAAAAGATGTTAAGAATGGTCATATTATATTCAGGCATGCTGGCGGTTTTGCTATTCCAAATGAATGGGATGGAAAAATTGACAGTATTCACCAAAAGTATGGAATCCAATATCAGAATACCGGCTGCACAGTTGATGCTCTCGAAATAAAAGGTCAGGAAAAATACAAAGAGACCGTTCAGCCGTATCTTGAAAAAAGAAACGGAAAAGGCTGGGAAGAGAGAATGGAAAAAGAGATTAAGATGATAAACAATTAATTTAAGAAGTGTATGATTTTACGAAAACCCGTAATTTTATGAAGAAGGTATAAGATAAATTTGTCTTAATAAAATAATTATACCATGAATTTTAGAAGTTTACTTTTCTTTTTATCTGTTTTCCTGATCACAACTTCGTGCTCAACGAATTATTACACAGTACTCTTAAATGAAGATGTAAAAATGTACAATTCCAGTGACTCTGCATCTGTAATAACGACAATACCTAAAGGAAGTCAGGTTTATCTTTCCTCTCAGCCTGATAAGAAAAACTATAAAAGGATTAAATGGAAAGAATATTCCGGCTGGGCATACAATCCTTCTTACACAAAATACAGCAATTATACTGAAACAAGTTATCCAACTTCTACATACTCTTCATACAGGTCAAGCAGGTCATCATCATCCGGCGGATCAGTTCATGTAAAAGGATATACTCGAAAAGACGGAACTTATGTAAAGCCACACACCAGAAGTTCTCCCTCAAGAAGAAGATAAAATAAAAATGCTTCGGCTTTATTCCAGATATTATGGAATGAAAGCCGAAGCATTTGATTTGTTTAATGTAGTTTATTAATGCGCTTCCAGCCAGTTCTCTCCCACTCCTACTTCCACCAATAGCGGAACCTGGGTTTCAATGGCATTTTCCATTTCCATTTTGATGATGTTGACGGCCAGTTCCACTTCTTCTATTGGAGATTCGAAAACCAATTCGTCATGAACCTGCAAGAGCATTCTGGTCTGCAGTTTTTCTTTTTCAAATTCTTTCTGGATCTTGATCATTGCCATTTTCACCACGTCGGCGGCACTTCCCTGGATCGGAGCGTTAACGGCGTTCCTTTCGGCATGGGCACGAACGACAAAGTTACCGGAACTGATGTCTTTCAGGTGGCGCTTCCTTCCCAGGATGGTTTCCACATAACCAATTTCACGGGCTTTTTTCACCTGGTCTGCCATGTAAGCTTTCAATTTTGAGTAGGTTTCGAAATAGGCTTCGATCATCTGTTTAGCCTCACTTCTGGACAATCCGGTCTGCTCTGCCAAAGCAAAGGCACCCTGACCGTATAAAATCCCGAAATTAACGGTTTTGGCCTGGCTTCTCTGGATTTTGGATACTTCTTCCAATGGAATATTGAAGAGTTTTGCCGCCGTGGAAGCGTGAATATCTTCCCCGTCTTGGAAGGCTTTGATCATGTTGTCTTCGCCGGAAATCTCAGCAATCAGACGCAGCTCGATCTGGGAATAATCGGCAGAGATAATCTTTTTCCCTTCGCCAGCCACAAATGCTCCACGGATCTGCTGGCCTCTCAACGTCCGGATCGGGATGTTTTGCAGGTTCGGGTTAACACTCGCCAGACGGCCTGTTGCGGCAGTGGTCTGGGAGAAATTGGTATGCACCCGGTTGTCCGATTTTTCAATCTGGGACGGCAGGGCATCCACATATGTTGATTTTAATTTCTGATAAGTCCTATATTCTAAAATATGCTGGATGATTTCATGCTTGGTGGCCAGTTTTTGAAGGATATCTTCCGAAGTCGCGTACTGCCCGGTTTTGGTTTTCTTGGCCTTTGGGTCTAGCTGCATTTTTTCAAACAGGATTTCACCGAGCTGTTTTGGGGAGTTGACGTTGAATTCTTCTCCGGAAAGTTCAAATATTTTGGCTTCCAGCTGTCTCAGGTCATTTTCCAGGTCAATGCTTTCCTGCGCCAGCCATTTTTCGTCCAGTGAAATCCCTGCGAGTTCCATTTTAGCAAGAACTTCCATCAGCGGCATTTCAATGTTGAAGAACAGATCTTCCAAATTTTCCTTCTTTAACTGCGGAGCAAAAAGCTCGTACAACTGGAACGTTACGTCGGCATCTTCTGCTGCATAATCGGTTTGGGTTCTCAGATCCGCATCCCGGAAGTTGCCCTGGTTTTTGCCTTTCTTTCCGATGATGGTTTCGATGGAAACCGGTTTATAGCCTAAGTAGATTTCGGAAAGGTAATCCATTCCGTGTCTGCCATCCGGGTTCAGTAGGTAATGGGCGATCATGGTGTCAAACATCGCTCCTTTTACGGTAATATTATATCTTCTCAGAATTTTATAGTCGAATTTCAGGTTATGCGCCACTTTCAGAAGGTCTTCCTTTTCAAAGAACGGCCTGAAAATTTCCAAAGTCTGCAACACTTCTCCCTGGTCTTCAGAAAGCGGAACGTAATACGCCAATCCTTTTTTATAAGAAAAGCTCATACCTACCAGTTCGGCTTCCAGCTCATTCAGTGAAGTAGTTTCCATATCGAAACATACCACCCTCTGCTGTAAAAGATTTCTCACAAGCATTTTCTGTGCTTTCGGATTATCTACAAACTGATACAGATGATCATTGTGCTCGATGGTTGATTTCGTTCCGGCTGCCTGGTCCATTTCTTCATACGTAGCAAAAAGGTCCAGCTGACCTACTGCCTGAGCGACTTTCTGCTGCGGTGTCGTTTCGGTGACGGTAACTTCCACGGTTGCTGTTCCGGTAACGATCGGCGCAAAAGCTCTGTATAAATTATCGTACAGTCTTCTGAACTCGATTTCATCGAAGACTTCCTTTACTTTTTCAAAATCCGGAGTTTCCAGGTCATACTGTTCCTGATGGAATTCCACCGGTGCATCGCAGATGATGGTCGCCAACTTTTTAGACAGGATGCCTCGCTCTGCCGAAGCTTCTACTTTTTCTTTCAGCTTCCCTTTCAGTTCATGGGTGTTGGCCAGCAGGTTTTCAATGCTTCCGTATTCTTTCAGGAATTTCATTGCGGTCTTTTCACCCACTCCATCAAGACCGGGAATGTTATCGACCGAATCGCCCATCATCGCAAGGAAATCGATGACCTGTTTAGGCCTCTCAATCTGGTATTTGGCTTTTACTTCTTCCACGCCTAAAATTTCAACTTCGCTTCCTTTTAGTCCGGGTTTGTAGATTTTTATCTTATCGGTAACCAACTGGGCAAAATCTTTATCCGGCGTTACCATAAAGGTCGTATAGCCTTCTTTCTCCGCTTTGCAGGCAATGGTTCCGATCACGTCATCGGCTTCATATCCGGGCACGCCCAGAATCGGAATGTGCATAGCCTGCAGGATCCGGTGAATGTAAGGGATCGCCGCCGTAATGGCTTCAGGCGTTTCGCTCCGGTTGGCTTTGTATTCAAGAAAATCGGAGGTTCTTACACTGGCTTCCCCAACATCGAACACAACGGCAAGATGGGTCGGTCTCTCCCTACGGATCAGTTCGATCAAAGAATTGGTAAAACCGAAGATGGCAGAAGTGTCCAGTCCGGCACTGGTGATCCGAGGGCTTCTGATCAATGCGTAATATCCCCTGAAAATCATTGCATAGGCATCGATGAGAAAGAGCCTTTTATCCTGTGTTGCGTCCATATTTTCCATAAAGAACAAAGATAAGGAATTAGTTTTCTTTTTTCAACTGAAACCCGAGATTCGGAAATATTGTGTGGGTTTACATTCAGGATTTGCATCATGCTGGAAGATGTTACGCTTTCTGTGCTGGTCTTATATTTTGACGTTGATTTTTTCATCGGGTTGCAACCCGATGCTGATGTAAACCGCCCCTTTGGGGCTGACCTAACGTTAAAGGCAGAAATACTAACTGAAGATAAATCTGTTTTGGAAATTACAAATATTTGGATGTGATGATTCAATTTTCATCGGGTTGCACCCGATGCTGATGTAAACCGCCCCTTTGGGGCTGGCCGGAATTAACGTTGGAGATTTTATCAAAGATGAGACGGATTTTAAAAATCAACAACAGGGATTATTATGGCAAATGTCAATCTTTTTAGTGTTGGGTTGGTCATTTGGTCCTGATATCTTTTTGGAGAATACCTTTTTTTATCAACAGTCATTGTTTTCGTAGTTGATTTTTTCCAGCATGTCTTTGTAGCTTTCAATCTGTTTCGGACCGATCTTTTGCTCTTGAAGGATTACGGGCAGCTGTCTTTTTCCGTCTGGGCTGATCCAAATGCCTTTCATCAGGTTTCCTTCTTTTCTCAGGATCATGAGACCTGTAAAACCGTATTCCACCATCGCGTACTGGTTTTTACCGTTTCCGGAGATGCTGAGCTGCAGCCAGTTGCTTATTTGATCGTACCTGTAGATTCCGTTGTAAAAAGGATCTGCTCCACAACCGTTTTCCTCTTCCTGAAGATACAGGGTCACCGGCATTTTACTGTCGACAGTTCCTTGGTAGAGAAAAGATTTCGTCTGTGCCTTAAAGGAAACAGATATTCCGGACAGGGCAATAAATAAAAGAAAAGTTCTGATCATTTCTAAATTTTTAATATTTTAATAAAAGTAAGAAATCCCGCTGTTCCTGAAAAGTCCAGGCAAACAACCGGAGGTCTTCTGCCCTAGCCCGGATTGAGCGGCCTGTCTGAGCTCTTTTTACGGAAGGACCGGGCCAGGCGTAAAAAAGCGAGTAGTGAAAGCCGGAAAAAGCTCCTGAAAATAGGTATTGGTGGATGGTGGGCGGTGAATGGTGAATGGTTAATAGTGAATTGTCAATAGTAAATGGTTAACAGCCGATAGCCAGTAGCCAGTGCCAGTAGCTAAAAATAATGTTTATGTGTAATTGCGGGGGTTTTTCCGTTAAAAAAGACCCCGGGTGAGGTCTTGGTATTTTGGTTAATCGATTTCTGCTTTCAGGAAGAGGTCCTGGATCTGCACTTCATCTTCGCAGGTCTTTCTGAACTCGGTGATGAATTCCTTTAGCCGGTCCGGGTTTTCGGAATAAGCGCAGAACATATCGGCTTCGGGGTCGAATTTGACATCTTCCGCCAGATCAGGCCTTTTTTCTTCAATGAAGATTTTCGCCAGCGAGGCCCAGTCATCCCCATTGCCTTCGAAACCTTCGTCTTTCCTCCATTCGAAGATTTCGGGCTTGTAGGTTCCGGCGTTTAAACATACTGAAAAAGTTTTGTCTGAGGCTACCCAGAAAAAGGGCTTGATGGCCGTTTCAAAATTGTAGGCTTCCATACTTTTAAGTTTGATTTAGTTTAAGTAACTTAAAGATACGGAATTTCTTTTTTGATTAAAATTTTATAACATTTATTAACTTTTTCAGCAATTTTTATTCTTTTACCGGAATTGCCATGTCTTCCATACAGTTTTTAAGGATTGTGCTGATGTAGTTTCCTTTTTTTCTTGAAATACATGCAGTAGCAAAGGTAAGAGGCGCAATATATTTTTCACCTATATAATCCGGGCTTGTAAGAACAGGCATCATAAAATAAGCATTTGTCTTATCTTCGGTATCCATAAACCATTTTCCGCCAATATGTTTACGAAAGGTTTCTCCGATATAAATAGTCAACAAATCCAAAAGTTCCGTATTTTCTTTTAATTCTAATCTATCATTAAAATTACTGATAATCCAGCTTTCCAATTCATCAAGCGACTTTATACTGTAATCCAGATTTAAGTTGTTTTTTTTCGCAAATTCTTCAGTAAATGAATCCATTTTATCGTCAATATAAAATATCCAATCCTGAAAATTTTCTTTTGTGTATGACATATTAATTATTTAAGGTTTATGTGAAACTGTAATTCCTGCTGCTTTTAACTCATCAAGAAGTGGTTGACTGGCTCCTCCTTCAATTCTCCATTCAATATCCCAGCCTTTTCTGACCAATGCTTTATCTCTCTGAATTTCGTACATAATTTCTTCTGTTCTCGAAAAATAGTTACCCGATTTAACCTCAACACCCATTTTATTTTCTACATCTGCAATATCTAATCTGCGATTAACCGTTTGTCCGTTTACGTCTACTTTTACTGTAGCTTCCCTTGTTCCCCATCCAATCTCTTTATGATAAGCATCTGCGGCGGCATTTCCTTTATTAGCATTTTGAATGGCAACCTCATATTTCTTGCTCCAATCGTTATAATTTAATTCTCCGCCCCTTGCCTGATAATCTTCCCACCTCTGGGCTTTATGTTCCGGAGTTCCAGCTTCAGGCTTATACCCATTATGCACTAAAATTCCATCTTCAGTCACATAATAATTTTCGTTTCCTTCAATATCAAAATTAAAAACTTTTTCATAATGTGGCAAAGTTTCTATGCTTATTACTGTGGTATAGTCTCCTCCTTTTAAATGTAATACATCACCGGGCTGCAGGTCTCGCGCCTCAATCCATTCATCATTACAGAAAAAACGGTGCTCCGGGGTTACTCTTACAAACTCCCCTGTCGGTAATTCGATGGTGAGCATCTGCAAAGTAAACCTTTCGTGTTTTTTAAGAATAGGTTTATACTCCTGTTCCTTCGTTAACTCATTATACGTCAATACTAAATTTCCTTCAAATAAATTTTCAATATCAGCCAACCCATTTACTGTATGTACTTTTGTACCAGCGGGAAAACAAACCAGGCTCGCCCCTTTTGCTGCAAAGACACTCAAAATCAGGGCGATACTGCTTTCTTTTAATTTATCCAAGGTATCCTGATCGCTGCTCCAGATATTGTACTGCTCATAGTATGCTCCTCCAATTCCCAGCCCTCGCATGATCTTACAAAAAGTAGGCGCTTTCATAAAACCTTTAAAGGTAAATTGCTCAATAAGCTCTTTTTTAGCAGTATTGGCGAATTGCCGTCCGAATTCTCTTCCAAAAGTAGCTGCCCCCTGCCTGGTTGCCAGTGCAGAAACACCTCCTGCAGCAGAGGTGGCTCCCATGGTCATAGCTCCCAAGCCTCTTCCTGCCAAAAAACCAAAAGCGAAATTGGCAACGTGACCGAGATTCGTTAAGGCTGCACTTCCCCACGCTTCCCAAACGGTTTCTTTTGGCGTAATAGTTCCCCCTTCTACCGGACACATCATGACCGAAAATAGCGTAAGTGCTTTTTTCCCATAAATCTCCAAGACAGGGGATTGTTTGGTCCAGATTCTTTGTGTAGCAGCAGATTTACATTTTATATATCCAACGGCTATCGCAGCTACAATGGCTGCTGCAATAAGCGCAGCAACAAGCCAGCCCGGTCCCGGAATACAGCAGCAGATTCCCGCAGCCGCCCCTGCTATGAACGCCACATTCCCGAGACACAAAAAATTATTATCCTTTAGTGTATCTTCTTCCGTAGCAGCTAAATGACCACTCATGTACGTGGTTTTCTGGCTCGTAACTTTCATTTGTTTGGGAGCCATCCCTTTGCTACAGACCAGATAATGTTTTTCGGTGAGATACTGTTCTTCCATAATCTATTCTTCCAAAGTTAGCCGAAGATAGGAATGGTTGTAATAAAACTCGCCCAACTCCTCGGTAATGGTAAAATCAGACTCTAATAATGTAATATTATCATAAACATATTTTCCTGTCATTTTATATTCAGGATGCATGTAATTGTCTTTTGTAAATTGTCGCAGCCGTTCAATCACTTTATTGTCACGAACCATTTTTCCTTCGTAGTTTCGTTCAATAGCTCCGTTTTCCAGATCCTTTTCCCTTAAATTGATATTGACCGGAATTACGACTCCTGCCCCGAACCTGTCCATTTCATTTTTCTTAATATATTTCGTACCTCCGCTGTCAACACTTTGCCTGAAAATGAAAAAATACTGATGCAGAAAATGAATAAACCGAATATTTTTGATCTCCATTTCTTCATTGCTCAACTCAAATTCTTTAGCACGAATAACCTCATAAGATTCCAGCGGATGCGCATTGGTAAGCCAGGCTTTTACTTTCTGCCATTTGTCTCGTATCTGATCTCTGTTAAATACTTTTTCAATTATACCCTCTGCATTTATTCCTATTTCGATTTCTTTATAGATACTGCATATCCTGTTGGTCATTTCTGCAATCTGCGTCATGATGGGATCTTCATAATCGTCCAGCGCATATAATGATTCCACAATATTAAACCGGTACAGATCGTCTTCCAAACCTTTATAAGTGATTTCATTTTTAATTCTAATCTTATAGTCACTTTTTACACTATGAACTTTTGTAGTTCCTATGATTTCTGTATTATATTTAAAGGTTTTATCCTTTTCCATTTTTGAATCAGGTATTAATTTTCACTTTCGGCCCGCCGATATTCACTTCCGTTTTACCGGCAATATTGGTTTTCTTGCTTCCGATATTAAATTCATTTGAGCCTGAAGCAGTTATTTTTTCTGTTGCATCCATAATGATTTCCTTGCCGTTGATGGTAATTTTTCCATCTTTATTAATAACAATTGTGCTTGCTCCGACGACTATCTTAAATTCTGTATTGGCCGTTAAAGACACATTTCCGGCTTTATCCATCTGAAGAACGGATGCATCTGCAACGTTGATCATACTTGTATTTCCCGCCTTGACCATATTGTTGTTTCCAACGGTTACGGTTTTATCATTATTGGCATTGGTAACAGCATTTCCCGCCCCGTCAAACTTCATATTGGCGCCGCCCTGATCGGTAAGGAATACCGAACCTTCACCGTCATTAAGTTCCAGCTTGTTGCCGCTCCGGGTGCTCAGGCTTTTGATATTGTTTCCGGTTCCGCCGCCTCCGCCTACCTGGCCGTGGAACATTCCGCCCATGACGAACGGCCGGTCGGGATGCTGGTGTACGAAATTGACAATTACCTGATCTCCAACTTCGGGGATCGCCATGAATCCTCTGTTTTTACTGACTTTATCGCTGGCTCCCGCATCCGGGGTCATGACGCGAATAAATTCTGTGGTAGACGATCCATTCTGCCAGTCAAACTGAACCTGAACCCTTCCCTGATTCAGCGGATCGGTATTGGAAATCACCTTGGCAAACTGAGGTTCGGCCCTCGGAATTTCAAATTCGGGACGCGGGATATATTCACAGTCTGCGGCAATCGCTTCGAATGTTCCGGTATAATAACCGCGGGCATCCACTTCATGGCAGACTTCTGTCATCAGGATCTTTGTAAAATAGGAAGTGTCGTTTGTTTCCGATTTCCTCATTTCCAGGTCTGCCGGGCATCCGGGGTAAAGAAAAGGTACCGTGGTTGTACCGGAGGTCACAAAAACTTCCGAAGCTTTGCTTCCTGCCGTTCCTTTTTGTGAAGCATCAACATCCATAAAAGATGAGGCTTTTATAGGAGCTACCCTTAGAGAAGGAGTAGTAAAGGTTTTTTCTGAAATTTCATACGCTCTTTTCGCGATGTCTGAGGCGTGGTTTATTTTTGAGTTTCCGGTCACTAACCGCTCATTTTTGCTGCTGTTGTAGCCATAAAAGCTTGGATTCACATGCTGTGCCTTCATCCTGATCTTTACATCATTCACACTGCTCCCGTAGGTAAGCTTTATAGGTTTTTCCTGCGGCGGAAGCTTTCCGAAATGGAGCACTTCACCATCATAATAAAACTGTTCACCATAGGCTTCTGCCATTCGGGCCAGGTAATTATAATGGGTTTCTTCATACTGCGAACTGTAGGACACATTGCCGTGCCGGGCATCGATCCTGAAATCAAACTTTCCCTGCCCCAGACCTTCTTTTATTACCTGATCGGCGATACTGTTGAGGCTGATTTCCTGTGTACCGCCAAAACTCTGAATGTGTGGAGCGGCGTCGAGAAGAACAGTAGGACTGTAACCTGTTAACATAATATTTCCCAGGCTGCCCTTTTCCTGGCTGAATCCCACTTCCGTAATAACACCGACAAAGCTTCTTTCCGGACCTTCTTCGACGTCTTTGTATTTAAAGATGACGGTAATTCTCTTGCCTAAAAAGTTCTGTGCTTCGTCAAGATTATGGTTTTCCGTATTCGCCAAAGCATCGTGTGCCAGCATCAGACTGAATTCGTGATGCCGGGTAGCGCTCTGTTTCAACTGAAAATGTTTGAAATGCTTTATTGCCTTTCCTTCTATAATAATGTAGAGCTTCACGACACGGTTGATGCCATGGATCTGACTTTCGGGAAGTGCCTTGGCGTTATGTATTTTGGACGTTGGCTGGCGGGACCATACTTTATTTTCTACCACAGAAGGTGTATTATGCTGCATCTTCTGATTCATCAGCATTCCAGAAGCCCCGGAAACCATTCCGGTATAAGCTTGTGCCTGCGTAAGTTGCTGTGTAGTCTGCTGAACCGTCCGGTTTGTATTTTCCTGAATTTTTTCAGCAGCCCTGTTTACGGCCTGATCTGCTGCTGTCTCCTTTAACCCTTCGAATGGTGTAGGGATAGAAGATTTTCCTGAAGGAACAGGGATTTTCGGATTGTTGCCATCCTTAAACATGCTTGTAATTTTAATTGATTTGATGTGTTTTATTTACGGCTAAAATTTATTCAAAGAGTATTATTCGATAAATTTTTATTAATCAAGTTTCAGCACAACCCAATAGATTATGGATGCGGCTGAATTCATGAAATAATCTGATTTCAAAAAAAAACAGAATAGCTACTCTAATGAGCTATGCTATTCTGTAACCAATTTTATTTTACTAAGATGATTGTAAGGTTTAGTTGCTGCCTCCAGGCCATAGACCCTGGTAATTGGAATTTCCGTAATCGATGCTTTCCGCACTTACCACGAAACTGATCAGCATGCTGTTTTCGTCTACGGCATCAAAGTCTACTTCATGTTGGATAACGTATCCGTTGTTCCATGTCAGGGTAATTAAAGTACCTTCTTCATGGGATTTATTAAAAGTAATTTCACCTGTAGTCGGCTTGTATTTTCCGTTCAGTAAGCTTTCCAGAATGTCTGATTTTTCAGTAGCTTCTACGGTAAGCTTAATCAGTGCATTGGATGGGTCTGATGCTACTCTCCCGGAAACATCCGTAGATCGTGATACGCTGTAGTTCAGCCTTAATAATTTCTGACCCTCTCCGCCGTTGAATTTTAAGATTCCTCTTGAATTTGCTGCCATGATGGTAAATTTTAATCGTTAATATTTTGTGATTTGGTTGATTTGTTGAGTCAAAGATAGACCTCTTATTTTTAACCTGAAAGTAATTAAAGTGCAATTTCATCTTTTGTAGTAATACTACGATTTGATGTCGTAATTCTACGATATTAGAAATAATAAAATCCATAAGTAAATTAAAATCAATAAATTAATACCTTTTAAATACAATTTAAAAGGCATGTTTTTTACACAATTAAGAGAAATATTATAATTAAATTTAGATAAATTTAACAATTATTAACATTTTTAAACAGGTATTAAAATAAAAAATTCCGGTAATTAATCTACCGGAATTTTTTAAGATCGAATTGGATCATCTAAAAATCTATTCTTTTAAAAATTAATAATCATTCTAATTTTAGTTAACCGCAAACACTTGCGAAAAGTACTTAAAAAGAACGGGTAGCCATTTAATCATCATTTTACGATCATATTATTTATAAGACTCTTTAAACTTAAAATCGCTTTTGTAAATCCTTGTACTGTCAACCGGTACCGGCTGATTATCGATCATGATTTGCATACTGTTGTTGTCCGGTGCTATTTTGAAATCCATCTTAAAATCTTTGCCTGCTCTCTGAAACTGTTCATTAACTTTTTCCCAGTTAAAGAATGCGCGTCCTTCAAAAGCCTCTCCTTTTCCGGTTTCCCAGAAGAAAGACATCTCCTTAGGAACAGCCCGTTCTTTTACCGGCGGCTTTATTCCCCAGGGACGAAGCATAATTTCCGTTTCCCCATTGTAATATTCGGACTGTGTTCGGAATAAGCGGAAAGCTTTGTTTTCTGAAGTAATGAAAGGAGCCCACGAATACCTTTTCTGATACTCTTTCCACTTCTGGGGCGAAGCATCCGGCATAAACATGCGCTGTTTGATTTCCTCCCGTGTCTGCGAAATGTCGGCAAACATTTTATCCGCGTATTTTTTGTCATCTTTTACTTCCGTAGCCTGGAATTCCCCGAGTTGTACCGATACATAACCGTAGCGGAACCAGACTACAACCATCCCCTTCGGAGCGAATCCGAAAACAAGGGTTGCAAATTTATAATAGGACTTTCCGAACTTGTTGTATTTTTCGTAATAATCCGGTTCATCTTTAATACTGATAAATTCTTTTAGAGGCTCGTCGGAAGAATCAGATTCATTATTGGAATAAGCCCTTTGTACAAGGGACAATACTTTATCTTTAGGAAAATCCGCTTTCAGGTGGTAAAATTTATCTTCGTACCTTGAAAAATAAACAATATCGGCTCCTATCGGTGTTCCTCCCTGTTCCGAAAAACCTTTTCCTGAATCACCCCAGGTTCCGGATGAGCTACCATAAGGCAGATGGGAAGGGACACCCTCCAAAGTAATAATTTTATCTTCCACCGGAGTAATCATATAATTATTCCATGGATGCGAGATCTGTACATCATAACTAGGCATAGGCATCTCTTTTTTCTTTATATCCTGACAGTTTACAAGTTGGAGCATGCCCAAGGCAACCATAAAATTTTTCCATTTATCCATTTAATATATATCTTTTGCGTTCTGCGGCAGGTCTCGGCCCGGATATCCTCGGTCCCATCCCAAAAGAATCCAGATTGGCCGACCAATGCAGGTATGAGTTGCGTAGCTTTTTAATATCAATTCCAGAATCAAGATAAGAGTAACCCTTTACTTTACTTATATATTCTCCTGCTGAAGGATGTTTTCCGGAATTATAATCATTTACATACTGGTTTCTTATATTATTACATGGAGCAATATATCCGCCGATAAGTTTATTGCTTATTTCTTTAATAAAACCATCTCTGATTTTGTAATCCCCTAACAAGCCCTCATCATATTTTACATTAAACTGTTTGGAATAATAAACCATATGTTCGAGAGAAACTTTATCGTATTCATTTGATACTTTTTTTCTCCTTCCCCAAAGCTCATATTTTATAAGGGTGACCCGCGATGGAATTACTTTAGATTCTATACTGATTTCTTCAGGGTTAAACCAGCCTTCCTCGATTAATATTTCTCTGAACTTTTTGCATTCGCTGTCACTATTCACCTCTGCATACAACAGCACATTCTCCGGATCATTATTTACATATCCACCACCAATATCGGAATGTACTCCGGGTAAGGTAAGCTGTAATCCGCGAATTCCGGCACTGTCGATATTGGTGAGGCTGAAATTGTCCCGATATTCGTCCGAAGAAGCCAGCTGTAGTACGAAAGAAGCATTTCTTACAGCGTTAAGCCCCAATTGCTTGGAGTCATCATCAATAATGCTTAAGCCAAATACAGAAGTTCCTTTATGGTTTATCCCATATGAAGCAACGGTATCATACAATCCTATAAAATTGAACCGTACGGTTTTTGCTTCTACTTTTTCATTGATCAGGCAAGCTCCAAAATAACCGTATTTCAGCAAAGGTGAGTCAGGATCATTGATGATAATGTATTGCGAAGGCATCGGCTCTGCATCCGATTTTTCATAGAATGCAGGCGGATAAACCATAATCTGCTTATCTGAAATAATATCCGAATTGGCTGTTGTACTGGCAATATGCACAAAATGACGGGCCGCTGCGGCTCCTCTGCTGAATCCGTAAACATTTACCGTAAGTACATCGATTTTTTTACCCGGAAATTTCCGCTGAACGGCTTCGGCTCCTTTTACACAACCTTTAGTCGCTTTTCCTTTTACTCCTCTTTCATTCAGTCCCATCCCTGCGCCGCGTACCGGCAGTCCCAGCGTATCATTATCAGATTTTTCATCTACGGTACCGATTCCCTCGACATAATAAGCAACCTGATTCTGGGCATTCGGATCAATAGCATCATATCCTTTCGCTACATTACTGAAGTCATTTGCATAGCTCCCTTTGGGCGAAGTCTGACGGCTGCCGGCCATCGTGTTGGTCCTGTTATTTAAGGTTCCGTCAAAAAAAAGGTTTAATGTAACATCAATGGTGTTGACAGGTTTATCGTTCGGATTAATCTTTTCCGCCGGATTATAGCTTACGCCGGTTTCATTGCCTTTCTGCTCTACGGAAACGACGCTGTTGTGCACGATTCCTTCTTTGGCATACGTGCGGTAATCTCCGCTGGTGCGGATAACCGCCTTTCCTTCTACGATATATTCAATGCTCATGATCAATTAGTGATTTTTGGATTTCTCGCCACTGTTGTTCTGAACTTCTTTTTCTGCGTGATGCTCTACTTTTCCTTCGCTGTTGATTTCTACACCTTTCATGGAAGTGAGCTTGTGTTCTTTTTCCCCATAAACTTCCATATCACCTTTTACGTAATGACTCATTCTTCCCACGACATTGGTCATAAAATCCGCGCCGGTAGAAAGGTATTTCATAGAACCCACACTTTCTGTATGATTCACCATAATAGTATCAGACTTATTCATTCCAACATTGGTCGTCATATTCATCCCGACATTGATGTTCATATTCTTACAGTTAAACGTCATTGTTTCGGGGGCTGTAATCGTAATATTGCTTCCGGTAGTATCCAGATGAATTTCGTTGCCTGATTTATCGGTAATGATGATGCTTTCGTCCTCAGTAAAAACAACCCGGTGACCGCTTCGGGTCTGGATGGATTTCACCCTGTTATCCATACCGCCGCCGAGACCGACTCCACCATGAAACATTCCGCCCATTACGAAAGGTCTGTCCGGATGGCTGTGTACAAAGTTCACCATAACCTGGTCCCCAACTTCCGGAATCGCAACATATCCCCTATTCTGGGTAATCTGATCTGTACCTCCCGCATCCGGGCTCATCATTCTGATATAATGAGTAGTGTCATTCGTCTGCCAATCAAACCGTACCTGGACTCTTCCCTGCCCTTCCGGGTCTGCATTTGAAATTACAGTAGCGATCTGCGGTTCTGCTTTCGGCATTTTAAATTCCGGTTTCGGCATAAAGCCTGTATCCGAAGCAATTCCTTCAAAGCTTCCGGTATAATGACCAATGGTATCTATTTCATGAGAGGCTTCCGTAACCATGATCCGGGTAAAGTAATCCGACTCGTTGCTGTCTACTTTTCTCATCTGAACATCCACGACACAGCCCGGATGAAGAAAAGGAACGGTTGTATTTCCGGAAAGAGAAAATACGTTAACGGCTTCGCTTCCTGCCGTACTTCTCTGCGAATACTCCACATCGAGATGGGTGGATGCTTTAATCGGGGCTACCTGTAAAGCAGGGGTCTTATATATTTTTTCATTATGAGCGTAAGCCGTTTTTGCCAGGTCGCTTACATGCTGAATCGGTGTCTCGCCCGATGTCAATTTTTCATTTTTACTGCTGTTGTATCCGTAAAACTGCGGTTTTGTATGCACCGCCTTTAATTCTACCCTGATATCATTGGCACTGCTGCCGTAGGTTAATCTGATTGGCTTATTCTGAGGCGGAAGCTTTCCGAAATGCAGGACTTCCCCATCATAATAAAACTGTTCGCCATACGCTTCGGCCATTCTTGCCAGATAATTGTAATGCGTTTCGTCATACTGACTGCTGTAAATAATCTGCGAATAATTATTTGTATCCACTCTTATGTCGAAACGGCTGGGATCGATCCCCTGCTTAATCACTTCAGTGGCAATGATCCCCATGTTGACGGGCGAAGCGCCGCCAAAGCTCTGGATATGCGGAGCACCATCCAGCAGGATGGTCGGACTGTAGCCGGTAAGCACAATATTTCCGAGGCTCATTTTTTCCTGGCTAAATCCTACTCCTGTAATAACGCCTACAAAAGTTCTTTCCGGACTGTTATCAATGTCTTTATAGGAAATAACGGCCGTCAGACGTTTCCCGAGAAATTTATTGGCTTCTTCAAGAGTGTGGGTCTGCCGTCCGCCCAAAGCGTCATGGGCCAGCGTTACACTGAATTCATGATGTCGCCTTGCGCTTTGAATAAGTTTGAAATGCTTATAATATTTTATAACTTTCCCTTCGATGACCAAGGAAAGCTTTACCAGCCTGTTGATCCCGGTATGGTGGTTCTGGGAGATTCCGTCGGCATTCTGTGAAGGACGGAATGAAGGGCTTTTCAATATATCTTGTGGTTCTGTTTTCATATTTCCTGTGATTTGGATAGGTTAAACATGATTTCAAAAGGCTACTGCCTGATCGTTGGTGTATTTGATTCTTTAACGGATCTGGAAAGGATTTTCGTCTTTCTGAGTAAAAAATCGGGCATCAGATCGGTGGGAAGATATAAGATGCTCTGCCCTTTCTGCTTCAGCTCATCATTAATTCCGGGATTCCACGAAAGGAGCTTTTCCACGTCAACGTCGAGTTCGTCTGCAATAATATTTAAATTAAAACCTGCATTAATATCTGTTTCGGCCAGCTGGGAATTGTCTTTTCCGCTTCCCCCTTTTACAAAGAATACGGTATTCATTCTGGATGAATTGTAGTTGCTCAGCACGTTCTGCAGTTCTCCGGTAGCATAGCATGCATTCAGGTATTTTTTAACGTGGTTGATGGTTTCTTCCGGTAAAAATTTATAAAAAACATGATATTGCGAAGAGTTAGCTGCCGCCATCGCTTTTGCAATATTCCCTTCTCCACAGTTGTAGGCTGCCACTACCGTGATCCAGTTGTTGTATTTCTTGTACAGGTTGGCCAGAGAAACGGTTGCTGTCTTAGTGCTTTTGTACAAATCATTCCTGTTTTGTTCCGTAAGACCATATTGGTTGGCATGAGCGGTCATAAACTGCCAGACACCGACTGCTCCGGCTCCGGAAGTGATGTTCCTGTTGAAGTGGGACTCGATCAGGGCCAGGTTTCTCAAATGCCTGGGCAGTCCTTTCTGTACCAGAGAATATTCGATAAAATCTACGATTTCTTTATTGGCATTGATGATGCTCCGGTATCTTTTCACGCTGTTTTCCGAGGTATCGGAAGCCGCCAGAAACTGGGCATTCACAAACGGTGAAGCCAAAAGCAAGATGGCCGTGCATATGATATTTCTGAGATTTGGTTTCATTTTTTTATAATTACATGATAAAAGGCTTTTCAACCTATTATTTTAAGTTTTGTGAAAATCAATCCACTTTCCAGGCAATCTTTTCTTCTTCGGAATTCCAGTCTACATGGATGGTCTGGCCCGGCTTTACTTCTTCCCTTACGATCATTTTGGAAATCGGCCTTGCGAGCTGGGAACGGATGACGCCGGAAATCTGTCTTGCCCCGTATTTGCTGCTGAATCCTCCTAAAGCCAGGTTCTTCACTGCCTCATCACTGATTTGTAAGCTCATTCCAAGTCGGGTTAAGGAAGTATGTAACGATTTCAGCTGAATATTAAAAATTCTTTCCGCAATCGACTCCGTGATCGGTGCAAACGGAATGATTTCCGTAATCCTTGCCAGAAATTCCGGTCTGAAACGTCCTGAATTCGACATAATCTGCATCAATGAGTTTGATTCCGGTATTTTCCCTTCTTCAAACTGCTTTACAATTTCCTCGCTCCCGATATTGGAGGTAAACAGGATCAGCGCGTTGCTGAAGTCACCTTCTTTTCCAAGCTTATCATGAACTTTTCCTTCGTCCATGATCTGTAAAAAGACATCAAATACGGAGTGATGCGCTTTTTCAATTTCATCAAACAATACTACTGTATAAGGCTGCTGCCTGATTTTATTCACCAGCATTCCGCCTTCCTCGTATCCTACATATCCCGGAGGCGCTCCATACAAGAGGGCCGCGGAATGTTCTTCTTTAAATTCCGACATATCGAATCGCACCATGGCTTTTTCATCGTTGAAAAGCAGTTCTGCCATGGATTTGGCCAATTCGGTTTTTCCTGTTCCGGTAGGCCCCAGAAGGAAGAAGGAACCTATCGGCTGTCCCGGTTTATTCAGTCCGCTGCGGTTTTCAACAATGGCATCCGATAGAATTTTCAAGGCATGGTCCTGGCCCACGACCCTGTTCATCAGAAGAGATTCCATATTCAGAAGCTTTTCTTTTTCCTGCGCCTGAATTTTCCCGATGGGAATATTGGTTTTGGCAGCCATTACGGCAGCTAATTCAAGACGGTCTACTTTCTCTCTTTTTACGGAAGCATGCTGTAATAGTTCCGCATAAGTATCCTCAATGATTTTCTGAATCTGCTCAACCGGCATTGAATTATCGATCTGCGGCTGTTCACTTAACGATCCCCACAAAATGGGACTGATTTTATCACTCAGTAAGTTGTAGGTCCAGATCAGTTCATCGGCTTTATCTTTTTCTTCAAAAAATTCTTCCTTTAAAATTTCATCATAACTCGCTTTCCAGCTTTCCAGTTCTTTCTCCGAGAGTTCATCCAGCATTTTTATGGCGGCCATCGTACGGTCCAGCAGATCAATGGCAGCGTCAGGAAGTTTTTTTCCTTTGGCGTATCTTTTTGCAAGACGTACACATTCCGGAAGGGCTGTTTTTTCCACTTCGATACCGTGGTGTTTTTTATATCCATCCAAAAGAACATCAATCATTTTAACACAGGTTTTTTCATCCGGTTCATTTACGGTCAGCACCTCAAAACGTCGGTTGAAGGCCTGCTCCGGCTCAATAATCTTCCGGTATTCTTCCTGGGTGGTTGCTCCGATAACGGTAATCTCCCCTCTTGCCAGCTCAGGTTTTAATAAATTGGCCACGTTTCCGATGCTTCCTTTCGGATCCAGCAAGGTGTGAATTTCATCAATAAAAAGAATGGCTTTTTCAATCTTTTTACATTCATTGATTACTTTTTTCAGACGGTCCTCAATTTCGCCTTTGTAAGAAGTTCCGGCTAGTAAGGCTCCGGTATCAAGCTCAAGAAGCGTCCCGTTTTTAAGCATATCAGGAACATTTCCTTTGGTGATTTCTATGGCAAAACCCTCTACCAATGCAGTCTTTCCAACGCCGGGTTCGCCGATAATGATCACATTGGGCTTGCTTCTCCTGCATAAGATCTCAACCAGCATCCTCAATTCTTTATCTCTTCCGATGATATTTTCAATTTCGCCTTTTCTGGCCTGGGCGGTCCGGTCGACGCAATAACTTTTAATCGAAGGAAAGGAATTATCCGAATAGTCCGAGCCATTTGAAAAGATAGAAGAAAATTCAGCGTTATCGGAACTTTCGTAGGGTGTATCTTTTCTGTATAAATTAAAGATCTCATGTTCCCTTAACGGCAGAGATTTGAGCTGCTGCAGCGTAAAGGCAACCTGAGGCTTCACAATTGCTGTCAGGATACACACTGGGGTAATTTCGTCCAGTCCAAGCTTTAACCGGATATCATCTGCCTCTTCCACAATGTCGTCTACAGAATCGTCTTCGCGTACTTCATCAGGCAAATGAGTGGTTTTGGGATAATCCTCTATACGCACATCTGCCCATTCATAGAAATATCCCGGATCCTTATCGATGCTTTTCAGAAATTCGTTGAGCCCGATGTCTTTGTGCATTAAAGCCTGAAGGATATGTGGTGCTCCATAGGTTGCGTTATAATTCTCCTTCGCGATCGATTGTGCAATATGAAAAAGCTGTTTTACCGTCTCGTTGGTTACTAGTACTCCCATTGTGTATTTTTCTCAAATTAATATTCTGTGTGATGTTGGTGTATTCATCGGCTTTACCCGCTGAAATGCAGCAAAAATCAATCCATAACCGGCTGAGTTTTACTGTCTACTAAGATATTGATTTTTTTAGAAAATATGAAGATATGTCTTAAGAATGTGACATACCAATATTATCCGATGCATACCATAACTTTCGCTGATGAGGTTAAAAAAAGACCGTCTTACAGGGACAGTCTTTGTTATACTATGTTATTTATACGCAATCCGTTTTTATGCTGACGGCCACAGACCTTCGTAAGCCGAATTACCATAATTGATTGTTTCCGCGCTTACCACGAAGCTGATGAGCATGCTGTTGTCATCCACCGCGTCGAATTCCACTTCGTGCTGGATAACGTAGCCGTTTTCCCAGGAAAGGGTAATAAGGGTACCTTCTTCGTGAGATTTATTGAAGGTAACTTCACCTGTTGTAGGCTTGTATTTTCCGTTCAGTAAGCTTTCCAGAATGTCTGATTTTTCAGTAGCTTCTACGGTAAGCTTGATCAGTGCATTGGATGGGTCTGATGCTACTCTACCGGAAACGTCCGTAGATCGTGATACGCTGTAGTTCAGCTTTAATAATTTCTGACCCTCTCCACCGTTGAATTTTAAGATTCCTCTTGAATTTGCTGCCATGATTTGTAAATTTTAATCGTTAATAATATTTTGTGATTCGGTGATTGTTATACAAAGATAAAACGGCGGATATTTTTCTGAAAATTTTTAATTCTGAATTTTAATTTTTGTCGTAATTCTACGATTTGATGTCGTAATTCTACGATATTAGATTTAATATTTCCTTAATATCCTTTGATACAAAAGGGTTTAGGTAAGGTGTTTTATTGTAAGAAAACTGGTATTTTTAACACCAAAAAGGGATATATGGTACCGGATTTCAGTCTCTTTAACCATACCGGAATCTGAATCTACCGTATATTTCCCGGTAAAATTCCGGTCTTCTTCCGGCTGATCAATCGTCTGAAGAAGAATTATTTCCCGATCATAATCCGGGCTTTCCACCCGCTGCTGAACATCGATCTGAATGTTTTCTTCACCAATCGACTGTTTAAGAAATGATTTTCCGTTGGCAAAGCCGTTTCTAAGAGCTGCAAAATAGGTTTTAATAAAGGTATCTTCTTTCATGCGGCGGCTGAACAGGCGTTGGTCCAGCACAGCTGTTTCAAATTCATCAAGATAAATTTTTGCATAAGGATCCGGGAAAAGATCGGTCAGCCTTTCTTTTATGTTATTAAAATTCCTAATGGTTTCCTGTGGTAATACTATCTGTATAACATTGCCTTTACAGTCGGTTTTTACTTCAACCGGATTCAGGGAACGGATCGATTCTGCAGCGAGATCAGCCATCATGCTGCCGTTCCCTTCTGAAAAATTATTTTTAAAAATCTGAAAAATGTGATCGTTTTCTTCTTTTCGAAGCCATTTCAGCGAAACGGTATACGTAAGGGTATTGCTTTTTTCTTCCAGTCCGTTATCTTCGGTTTCTTTACTGACCACAGAAAATATCCTGCTGAAATTTTCAGGATGAAAGGGAATCTCCGGATTTAACTTAGGGTGTTTAAAAGGAGCATCGTTCCGGCTGTTTGTATTCCCTGATTTTAGCGATACTGGGAATCAAAAGTTTTCTGCCCGGAATAAGAGCATCGCGGATAACGTCTTCCCTTGCACAATGCGCATTGTGAAATTCTTTAAGGTATTTTGGGTTTTCGAGATGAATTTCTTCAGATATGCTTTCCAGTGTTTCTCCGGAAAGGATAAAATGAATGGTCATATTATTTTTGTTTTGGCTCAACCTAATTTAGAGCAAAATTTTCACTTCGCAAAATTGTTTTGCCTTTGTCAAGTCATTGCTTTTTAATTTTTTCTCAAGGTCTACATTGTTTTACAAGAATTTTATTTTGTCCGCAATAGCATTTTGCTCAGCAAAAGTTAATGGCAAAGATTGCTGTGAAAAATCATAACAAAAACGTTACAAAGGCAATAATTCGGATTAAAAAACAGCTTATTTACTTTTTGTAAATTCCAGGTATTTGTCGCCGCATTGGGTAAAATGGTCAAATTCATTCATTGCGTTTCCATAATTCTGGATGATGATCTTATCGCCTTCATACAGGCCTCCGATTTCGCCCATGGCAATTTCAGTGATTTCTCCTGTTTTTTCATCTGTTTCGGTGGATACATTGCCGGCAGCTATTATTTTTCCTTTGTCCAGAATTTTAAAGGTGGGCTTACCTTCCGTATTTTTAAGCTCAATTGAAAACCTTCCGCCATCGCAGGTTGCGGCCACAAATTTACCTTCTATCGTATTTTTGGACACTTCGGCTTTCACTATTGTGGAGTCCGAACTTTTTTTATTTTCATCAGAAGTTTCGGGCAATATGGTTTTTACGGAATCCTGATCTTTATTTGAAGGTTGTGTAACAACAGAAGAATCCGTACTGCTTCGCTTAGATTTTGATTCGTTTTTTTTACACGAAACCACGGAAAGTAAGGTTAAAAAACACAGACCCATAAGTTTTTTTCTGATCATACAATTGCTTTTGAATTTGATTGTCTGATCAAAAATACCATAAATTTTAATCCGAAAATATTTTTTGTTTTAAATTTAATATCGGATTAAATCCTTGTTTTTATTCAACAAAATATTGAATTTGAATTTTTGGATCAATTAGCATTGTACATCACGGTTCTCTTCACATTATTTCCTTGTTGCTGAAGAATCACATCAGTAATACCTCCGGCATATCCCATCTCAATGCTTACTTTACCGGCAGCAATTTGAAAATCAATATTCATTAATCCATTTTGATTGACTTCAATGGATGTATTTTTTTGAGGCAATTTCTTTGGAAGATATTTTGAATCTTTTACTGCACTTTGATCGATTAGATCTTTGTACGCCGCTAACAGCGTTGTTGAGGATAAAATACATTCCTGCCCCGATGCCATCTCGCCGGAAATTTCTTTACAGGAAATATCCGCTTTTCGCTGAACAGACTTAGCTGTTTTCAGACTACATAGTTCAGAAAGTGAATGACGGGTAAAAATACTTTTATCATAGTTCAGAGTAACCGGTGACTCGGGATCCGCCGTAATGTCATAGAGCTTTTTACTTTCAGGAATAAATTCCAGCCAAGCTACAGTGTTCTCAACGGTACGCAGCTCCCCTGTTCGATCCGAAGTCTCTTTTGCATATACTTCAATGGTAATTTTATCCGCTGAAATACTTTCACTTCTTACATTTACTTCCTTAAACTTTTTTAAGGCTTTCAGATTGCTGGATAAGATAAGTTCTTTCAGGAGATCCTGACAGGAATATTTTTCATTTTTCTGAGGCTTGGTATTCGGTTGTAACGCCGTATCTACTTTTGCCAGCATTTGCTGCTGAGGTTGCGGCTGAGTTTTGTTACAACCTGATAATAGTATTAAAGAACAGAATACTGCTAATTTTACTATATAAGTATTTATTATATTTTTCATAGCTAGTCAGGTGCGATTTCGTTTATGAATCTTGCTCTGATATTTTGTAAAGAAGTACGATACGAAGTTTGTGCCGTTGTATCTGAAGCATTGAACCATCTTGCATAATTTCCGTTATGTTTAATAATATATTTTGCTTTATACTGCATTCCTGAAAGTACTGAGGGCAGCTTTACAAATTCTTTTTTTCTATCGGTCACCTGAGCATTACCGCCCGCACCGCTAAGTCCTTTTCCTTCGAAAGCACTCCAGGTACCTACCGGCTGTTCTGTAAAGAGATTCTGATCCCATCCGTAATAAGGTGCATCTCCAAAGACTTCCATACCACCAGTTCCGCAATGCTGATATTGTTTGGACTTGAAATGGCTTGTTTCTAAACGATACATCTTTTCAACTATCGTTACAAGCTGCTTACCGGTAACTTCGACTTCTTTATCTGAGCCTTCCCATTTCCAATTCCATTTGCTGTCTTTGTAAGCATTATAGAGATCCTGAATTGCTTTCTTACCATCTTCTACAGTAAACAGCTCGCCATCACCGAGATCTTCTCCGAATGTATTCTTATATCCTTCTTCCAGAATGTCTAACGGATCCAAGAGATCTCCTCTTCTTTTGTATTTGTTGTCTCCTGAAAGGATATGGTTTTTATCCATATCGAATCCTAAAGATCCTGAATAATGCTCAAAATGGATCATGTAGATCGTTTGGCCGGCAATAACCGTGATCCCTTGCAGATGACCTGTTACCCCAAGCTTCTGTCCTTGGGTTACTTTATCTCCCTCTTTCACCAATTTGGTACCGGGATCTACTTCTCCATAATTTATTATAAATTCCCTGCCGTCGTTCGTAGTATGATGCACGGCAATATAATCGGTTTGCGCATAAAAAGGGGCTGTTTTAAGCACTACTCCGTCTGCAATGGAAACGACTGTAGTTTTAGGCAGGGTATACAGATCTCTTCCGGCATGCTTTCTCCGCCCACTGCTCCTGTTGGAGTTGAAAGTAGTCATATTGCTTCCCTGATCTGCAGCCCAGTAGTAATTTTTACCCCAGGTCTTTTCTTCATCATTTTCAGGTTTCACCAGCAGCGGGAAAATAACAGGCTTGGTTTTGGTAATGATAAAGTAGGCTCCGTCTTTTTTCAGAAAGTCACCGGTATGTTTTTTTATATCTCCCTTGCATTCTGCTTTTAACCAAATATATTCGGTAACATTTTTATAAACATCAAAAGTTACCTGCTCATTTTTACCATAAGCATCTTTCGTTAAAGCCTTTGCAATAGTTTCAATTCTCGTGATCTTTTTTTGAGTTGCCAATTCAGATTTTATTTTATCCGCAATGGTTTTTGCTACATCCCGCTTTTGTTTATCCGTAGCAGTAGCATTATTTCCCCCGAAAATATAGGTATGGCTGCCATCTTTCACCCCATTTAATTTTTCTCTCCATTCGGCAAGCTTTTCATCCGCTTTAGGTCTGAGTTTAATTTTAATTTTTGCCGTATTTTTCTGCACCACAGCCTTAAGGACCGTTATTTCATTCCCATTTTCTTTAGCTTCCAAAACCGTCAGATCAGCATCTTTCGCTACAAATAACGCATCCTTTTCTTTTATATTGATGGTCACCTCTTTCCCATCAAGCAAATAAGTTTTAGCAACTACATATACTTCTTCACCAATCGGAACACTGTTTATTTTCACAAATTCAGGACCGAGCTTAAATAAATTAATTTGCAATACTTCATCTTTCTTATAAGAATTTTTGGTAAGTGTGCTTTTAATATTATCCAGCTTAGTATATTTTTTTTCTGCTTTCACTGCCGGATCTATCTTTGATTTGATAATGGCAGCAATTTTATCTTTATCAATATTGTTATTATCGCTTTTAAATTTATACTCGTGTTGTCCGGCCGTTTCATCTGTCTGTATAGTAAACTCTTCCTTAGCAAAAAACACATCGATAACTCCTTCTGTTCTTGTACCTTCCACCACACTCGTCGTTTTCCCTTCCGGTTTAGGCGAAGTTGCTTTCTTATCCGGTTTTACAGTGCCCTTGGATTCGGCCCAGTCCCAGAGCTCGTTCCATTTGTTTCTTACACTTTCGGTGATGGAATCGATGATGCCGCTTTCTTCTTTTTGGGAAGCAGGTTTGGCGGCGGCAGGTGAACCGGCTGCTTTAGGCGGTGTTTTTGAAGCAGGGGCCGGAGCGTTACCTTTCGTCGGAGCAGCTGATTGGGGCTGCTGCACCGGAGGTTTATAATCAGGATTTTTAACGGATCTGTTATCGGAAGCGTGTTTTTTATCTTTATAATATTCTACGGTAACATAAAACTCCAGTTCTTTAGGATCTCTTTCGCCCTGTGCCGCTTTCTGCATCAGGGCTTTTGTCAGAACAAATTCAGCCGTAGCTGTTCCTGTTCTGCCGACGACTGCCTGCTTGCTGTCCACAAATTTATTTTTGCTGTTGTGGCCTTCACCGGCAGCATCGTCTTCCCAAAGGGTAAAAAGCAGCTTTTCGCCGGTAAGATTTACGCAATGCGCTAAGGCCACCATTTTTTCGGTATAACTGAAAACCGTTCCTGGAGAATCGTCTACATACCGGAGTTCTACTTTATTGATCTTTGGGATACCTGCAGGCTGCGGTGTAATATCAAGGGTTGTAGGGCCGCTCCCTTCCGGCTCATGAAGATAGGCTTCCAGGCGGTAGGTATTTTTTGCCGCCACTTCGCCGAAAGTGAAACTGCCGTCGCGCGTTTTTTTGATGTTTGTTGTCGTAAAACTTCCGTCGGAACGCTTTTTAAAAAGTTCCCATGTTACTGCAGCAGGATTTCTCTCATCGGCCGGTGTAGAAGGATACCAGTCGGTGACCATATAGGTCGTTTTTTCTCCTACTTTCGGGGCAGGATTTCCTGAGATTTTTGAAACTCCTTTTTTAGACATAGCAGTGTTTTTTTTAAATTAATCAGTAAGCATCAATTTCATTTTCAAGAACCGTCTCCTTGTAATCCTGCATTTTTACCAGAGGATTGATGTGCTGTACGGTTTTATTATCCGCTGTTTTTACGTTTTTCTTACTCATTTCTCCGCGCTGTCCGTGATCTTTAATGGTAATTTTTCCTCCTATCGTACACTGCAGTTCAGAAAGTTCGGTAACGATCTTTTTTTCCATGATTTTCACTTTATCATAGGTTTTCTGCCATTTTCCGGCCGGGGCATACGTACATGGCAGGTATCCGCCGCCACTAGGCTTCAGCTTACATCGGCCAAAACTCGGGCCTGGGGGATTGAACTGGAGATCATCTTCCGTAACGCCAAGAAAATCGGCATTGCCATCGGAATCATTCCAGAAATGTTTCTGATGGGAAGTTACTTTATATTGCGGGAACTGGTCACCCTGATTACACTGGGCTTTGCCTTTCTGTACAACAAAATATTTGCCGTCATGAGGTGATGATTGCTGTGACATATCTATGCGATTTGGGTAATGTCAAAGATAAAAAATTTAGCTTATAAAAATTAAAAAGCAGAAATTTATTTTCTGCTTTTCTCTGTAATAAGTTCTTAATGCCCTGTATATTCCGGTGCTTCTACGGGCATCATCGTCGGCATAAAATATTCATTCAGCCAGTAGAAGGTCTGCCCGTTCTGCTGTATTTTTACTGCCGGGTCATTCCGGTGAGACAGCATACGGTCTGCCAGCGTTTTATAATTGCGGAAATAGTTCCTCACGGTTTCATTGGTTACGATTTTGGATTTTTTCCATCCTTTCAGCATGTACTTGGACATAAGCTCTTCTTCGGAATTGTCGAAACCGGTGCTTACTCCTACCGCGTACGACATCGGCTGTTTATAAAGCTCCCCTTTATCAAGGAACTGCATGGTTGGATTGTATTTCTTCAGAAGCTTTACATATTCATTAACGGCTTTTCCCTGCTTGAAGTCTGCTCTTTCCGCACCGGTATTCTGATACACTTCGTTATAGAACTGCTTTAAGTTATCAAATTCTTTTTCCGAGATCAGCACGCCTTTTTCAAGACCGGGCTTAAAATCTTTCAGCTCTTTAGGGATATATCCTTTCACCAGGAACGGATTTCCGTAATTGATCAGCTGTGCGGCAATTCCTGCAGGCACCGGGTTCGTAAGTCCGGGATACAGGTATTTGTATTTCACATCAACATCCGTTCTTCCAGCCCCCACTGAGGAATGGAAATAGTCGTTCAGGGATTTATCAAGGTTCGTATTGTCCAGCGTAACCTGAGCAATCAGGCTGTCGACGGACTTTTTAAGATAACCCGGGGTTGCAATGTCGCCTTTTTTAGGAAAGATCACGAATCCCTGCGCCATACTCTGCTTAGGATAGTCTAATGAGAAAAAGCCTTCATCACTTTCTACCAGGCTGAAATTATTTTTGGTTAAAACATCATTCTGGTTGATGATTTTCTGTTTTTTAAGCTCTGCAATATTTTTGGCCGTGTTGGTCACCACATTTTCGGACATTAAAACAAAATCGTTATAGGTATCCGAAGATCTTGCGCTTGTCTGGAACATGATCAGTCTTGCCTGGGCCTGCGTAAGGGAATTGATAACGCCATACATATTTCCGCTCTGGTTGGCGGATGTTCCTACGGTGATCACAATATTGGTTTCGTCCGGGACATTCGACAAGAGGTTTCCGGCAGCCATCAGACCTTCGCCCACGGGCTGGTAACCGCTGTTACTCATACAGTTCATTTCATTGGTTTTCTGGTCAATGAATGTGGTAATTTTGCTGTAATCGTTATTTAAGTCCGAAACGGCTACATTATCCCCGCAGGAATTATTTTTATATAAAACAACGCCGTATTTCACCTGATTAAAATAAGACGGCTTTTCAAACCTCAGCTGCAGATCCTGTAATAACGATTTCACAATCGGAGCGTATGGGGCATTCGGAGCACTGATGTCTAAGGCAAAAACAATGTTGATCTTTTTATTTTTCTCCGTAATTTCCCGGTAGCGGTCGAAATAAATCGGCTCGCCCAGCACATTAAACACATAATTTTTGCTGTAATCCAGGATATTCGTAAAATATTTGGTCTTCGAATCCGGTGTCGGCGGTTCATGCAGCGGTAAGTTTACCGGAAAGATATTTTCCAGCGGTGTTCTTTTGTTCACATCGGTAAGCAGTACGGCTGCTTTGTCTTCTACTTCACTTTTACCGGGTGCCCCTTCATGAATTCCTAAAGTTGTTTCGGTAATGCCGGTTGTATTTTTCATTTTTACGGCAGACCGCTCGCCCCATGCTGAAATCACATTGGAACTTACCCATCCGTAAAGGCCGGTACTGATGCTGTCGATATCGACGGAAGGTTTCTTTCCTACCAGGAATCTTTTATTGTTTTCCGCCTGTTTGTAAACGTATACGATCTGTCCGTTAGGGATCTTCACATCGGCCTGCTCGATAAGGCTGGGTGAATTAAACACCATAATCGAATCGTTCTTATAATATCTTTCTGAATTGCGGATGACTTCGCTATTGCTCGGCACGACGGCCACCCTTACCGGGAAGCCTGTTTTTTCGCTTTTCAAAGAGTTGCTCCATAACAGAAGGTCGGATTCCGGAATCCAGCCGTAGGTTTTCACCTGTTTGGAAGACACTTTTTTCATCAGGGCATCCGGAATATATTCAGCTACTTTTACCATTCCGTCCCGGCTTTTCAATACCATTAAAGGTTCAAGGAATTTTACTTCCTTATATGATTTTTCATCGCTTTTATCCAGGTAAGCCGTATTTCTGGACCGATCTGAGATGGCGATCCACGGCACCGATTTTTTAGGAAAACCATTCACTACCGGCGAGTTGTCTATCTGTCCGTAATGTGAAGGCTCGGGTGTTTTTTTGGATGGCAGTTTTACCTGGCAACTTACCAGTATAACCGAAACTCCTATATAATATGCTGCTAGAGGAAATTTATTTTTCATCTTAATTTATTTAAATGATGGGTGTTGCCCGGAAATCCGGGGCAGGAATTATTTGCTTTGATTAATATCGACTTTCGTTACACAGTTCTGCGCGTCATCGAAATTCACTTTCACGGTCTGAATCACCTTGTTTTTATCAAACTGAAGACCGGCACAATACATATAGAAATTGTTGGCTTTGCTGTCGTTAACTTTTACCACGGTATTTTCGTTATTGCACAGATAGGTTCTCAATAAGTAATTATAATGCATATTGAAGCTGTTCCCGTTTGCAATCTGCTGAAGGTGATATTTGAAATCGTTATCGATTTTAGCATAGGCATCTTCCACACTTACTTCTTCTTCCAGGGCGTCGTAGGCCGGAAGAATTTTGATCTGGTGCAAAATAGGTTCGGCACTCTCATCCGTGTAAAGCGTTACGACATAATCGCCCGGTTTTTTATAGGAGTAGATGGCCATTTTATCCTTGGAATCGATATTTCCGGTTTCACCAAATTTCCAGGTAAACTGTTTGGCATCCGAAATGGCCCGGAACTGTACGTTCTCAAACTGCATGGCCTGGGTCTGCGCGTCGATCAATGTTTTGGTCTTCGTAGAATCCGCAGGTCTAGGAATCGTTCTTGCGGACACCATTACTGGAAAAGATTTGGAATATTTATTATCGATGATCAGGGTAACCTGGTAATATCCGGGTTTATTGTAAAAGTGAATCCCGCTGCTCTTCTCGCTTGAAGTACCGTCCCCGAAATTCCACATTTTGGTTTTTGCAAACTGGGTCTTGTCCTCGAATAAAAGCGTATCGCCTACCTTAAGCGTAGACGGATAAACGACCCCGACAATATCATCGGCGGAGTGTATCACTTTCTTCTGGAGCCACAATGCAACAAGAGCCGCGATGAGCAGCGTCGCAATAACACCAATGATAATGTTCTTCTTGTTTTTCTGAAAGTAATTCATAGTTTGTGATTGTGATGTGTGTTTTATTTTGTGTGTGAAGTTTTTCTCAGTATAAAGTTTAGAGGTTATTGGGTTCTCGCTTTCAGTGCGGTCTCCCTTTGGAAAAGCTGGCTTCTCTTTTCTTTAAAGCCTATGGAACATTCATCAAACTGCTTTTCAAAGCTTTTGATATTTTCCGTTTTGCTGGAAATCACTTTTTTATCGTTGAAATACATTTTGTAAAATTTAGCAATCTGCGGATACGCATCTTTACGGATGTCTGAAATGTTTTCTCCGGTCTCAAAATAACCGGCCACATCATTGATTCCGTACATGATATTGCTTTCTTCAAAAGGTTGCGGAGACTCATCCGTCAGCCGGTTGATCATGGCAAACGTGCTGTCCAGGGTTTTATAGGAAAATTTCTGTTTCTGATCGAACCTTGCCTTTTCCTCAAGATTCCGTACCGAAACAATATCTTCGTCTGAGAAGGGCGATTCGAATCCTTTCAGGAAAATAATTCCCAGAAAGATAAGTGCTGCGAAAAGCATGAGAATTAAATATAAAAACTGATAGTGCCTTTCCTTTTTCGATAGTGTGATTTGTCCCTGCATAGTATTGGTTTTTATCTTCTTCGTCTGCTTCCTGAAAATTTTCTGGTAGGGTCTACCCGGAGTTCATGGTTTACAATGCCTACTTTCCCGCGGCATTCGCTAAGATTCCGAAGGGCGTTCTGCTCTTTGTATGAGACCTCAACAATATCGTTTTTAAGCGCGAGCATCGGCGCAATCTGCTTCATAAGAATGGAATAATGCTTGAAATTATCGGCGCTGTCTCTTCCCATGATGTTTTTGGCATCCCTTACGTTGTCTATGATATAGTTGCGGAGGAAGATATCGTTGTCTACCTTATTGATATCGAGCTGATCCATCCGATAGAGGATGCTGTCGACGTGGATTCTGAGAAGATCGCTTCTGGTAAGCAGCTCGCGGTAATCGTCGGCCTGTTTCTTAATTCCTTCCCGTTGGATATCGTAGCTTTTGAAAAAGAAAAATACACAGATGAAAGAAACACCTGACAGGACAATGAATGACAGAACAAACTTCCAAATGCCCATCCTGACGTCCGATTTGTTTAATTTTTTCTCCCTGTTCGAAGACATATGTTTGTGATTTGTTTGGAATGTGAAATTATAAAAAAATAATGTATATACAAAATTAAGTATTTGTTTATGCCGTGCTGTTGCTGAATTCAATGATAAGATGACTGGGATCACGTGAACTTTCAGGTATTATTCTGTGGTGGAAAAACACGAAAAAGTAAGAGTTTTTTAACTGCAATACACTTTAATCTGATAAAGCTTAATGCTGGCTTCGCGAAGCAAATTTACTTTCCCTTGCCTAGAAATAAAAACAGTATACTTATGATTCTCTGCGCATTGTAAAATACCAATCATTTAACCTGCATAAAATTTTACACATTCAATTCTCTGCGTACTAAAGCAGCATATTAGCCCAATTAATTTTCACCTTTGCCTTTTCCAATACTATACAATTATTTTAGATTAGAATTTTGCCCATCTACAGTATACATTTTTTTAGATTTGATCTTAACAACCGTATTCCCGGAATTACGTGAATATTAATTTTCACATTCGTCATATTTTCATAATTTAGTAGTCTGAATTTTAATTATCATACACCAAATCGATATTAAAAAGTGAGCAAAATATTGAGTAATACTGTGCGATTTTCCATAGCAGACAGTGATTTTTACTTTAAAAAGATCCTGATCAAAACGCTTACCGAGAATCCGTTTTACATGCTGCTTAACGACTGCAACAACGGCCATGAGCTGATCAGCAGGAATTACAGAAGGCAGGAAGATGTATTTATCATCGAGCTTTTCATGCCGGTACTCAGCGGGCTGGAAGCCATAAAGTACATCCGTAAAAGCAATGCCGAAACGCCCATCATTACCTATTCCGGCACCTACCAGGACGATATGGCGGAAATTCTGTCCAAGATCCCGAATATGTATTACTGCCAGAAAAAAAGCAATGTCATCAAGGATATCGTTAAAGGAAAGATCGCTTCAGACAGTTTCGATTATGCCGCTTACACCAAAGCCTGGGAACAGCAGCCGCTGGCCGTTATGGAGTATATGGACCGTCAGAAAAAGAGCCAGGAAGAACTTTCGCCGACGGAGATCCAGCTCATGAAATTCTGCTACGAAGGCTTTAGCAATAAGGAAATCGGCGAAAAGCTGAACCTCAGCACCAGGACCATCGATACCTATATCAACCGCCTGACAGAAAAGCTGGGATTAAAGACAAAACTACACCTCATCCGCTTCTGTGTGGAGAACGGATACTACAACTCCAGCATGTAAAAAGGGAGTTAATCTGATTTTAACACCGAGTAAATATTAAGTTTTCAACCTCTTAAAGAAAAATATTTTGCCACTAATTTGTTAATATTCAATTTTTTTAACTAAATTTGCACACCTAAAATTTAAAATTAAAATAAGGAAATGACAAAGGCAGAATTGGTAAACACCATCTCAAATAAGTTGGGAACCGAAAAGAATGAAACACAGAAAGTTGTAGAGGCTTTTATGCAAGAAATCAGGACTTCTATGTATAATGGAGATAATGTTTATCTAAGAGGTTTTGGATCTTTTATCATTAAAACAAGGGCAGCAAAAACGGGAAGAAACATCTCTAAAAACACTGCTATTGAAATCCCTGCTCATAACATTCCTGCTTTCAAACCATCAAAATCTTTTGTGGAGAAAGTAAAAACGAAAGTTACCGTAAAATAGAACATTAACTGAATATTAACTAGTTACTAAAAAATTATAATTATGCCAAGCGGAAAGAAAAGAAAAAGACACAAGGTTGCAACCCACAAGAGAAAGAAAAGAAGAAGAGCGAACAGACATAAGAAGAAATAATCTTTTTTTCTCGAGATCTACGATATAAAAATATAGTTGGTGATTTTAAATTTTAAAGCCTCACCGACTATATTTTGTTTTGCAACGATAAGATGATGCGGAAAAGATGTTTTTAACGGTTTATTTAAAAAATTATATTTCATTCAATGGTAATGCTTATCTTAAGCGTAAAATTTATATGATACGAAAACAGTCTTTTCCAGCCGTCTTAACAATTTTTATCTTACAATAAAATGAAGAAAGAACTAATAGTTTCGCATGAGGATGATCTTACAAAGATCGCACTGCTGGAAGACGGAAGACTATGTGAACTTCATGAGCAAGAGGACAAAAGCGATTTTATAGTTGGAGATCTGTTTATCGGGAAAGTAAAAAAGCTGGCACCCAACCTCAATGCCGCATTCGTGAATATCGGATACGAAAAGGATGCCTTCCTGCATTACCAGGACCTGGGGCCGCAATACCTTACCTACAGGAAGTTCGTACGGGATACGATTTCCAAGAAACAGAACTCTTCAAGCTTAAAGAATTTCGAGATACAACCCGAAATAGATAAAAACGGAACGGTAGACAAAGTGATCGCCAAAGATGACATTGTGCTGCTTCAAATCACTAAAGAACCGATCTCTACCAAAGGGCCGAGAATTTCCACTCAGGTTTCCTTAACAGGGCGTTTTTTGGTTCTGATCCCTTTCGACAACAAAGTTTCGATTTCCAAAAAAGTAAAAAGCAACGAAGAGAAAGAAAGGCTCAGAACATTGATCGAAAGTATAAAACCTGAAGGTTTCGGTGTCATTATCCGCACCGTCGCCGAAGGAAAGAAAGTTGCCGACCTCCACAACGATATGAATCAGCTGATTCAGAAGTGGGAAACAACTTTTAAAAATATACAGAAAAACAAAGTTCCGTCCAGGGTTTTAAGCGAAGATGATAAAGCTTCAGCTATTTTAAGGGACAACTTCAACCAGGATTTTGTAAGCATCACCTGTGATGACGAGCAGATGGTTGAGGAAATGAAAAATTATCTGGAGGTCATTGCCCCGGAAAGAAAAAACATTGTCCATTTTCACAATTCCCATATTCCGCTCCTGGAATATTACAATGTTGAAAAACAGCTCAAACAGAGCTTCGGGAAACACGTCAATATCCCAAGTTCAAAAGGTGCTTATCTGGTGATTGAACACACCGAAGCCCTGCACGTAGTCGACGTAAACTCCGGTAACAATATCACCACCGGAACTGCCGTAAATAAAGAACATGCCTTACGGGTAAATAAAATGGCAGCTACTGAGATCGCACGACAACTGCGTCTCCGTGATATGGGCGGCATCATCGTAATCGATTTCATCGACATGACGAACCCCGAACACCGAAGAGATCTGTACGAACATCTCAAGGAAGAGATGAAGCGCGATAAAGCACGACACAAAATTCTTCCGCCGAGTAAATTCGGTCTGATCCAGATCACCAGACAAAGAAACCGTCCGGAAAAACAGATCGAAACCAAAGAAGAAAACCCGAATAAAGACGGAGAAATTGTAGCTCCGATCGTTATCGTGGAAAGAATGGGCGAAGCCCTGAGAACGATTATGCAGAAAGAAAAAGGAAAACTGTACCTCCATGTACACCCCTTTGTAGAAGCCTACCTAACGAAAGGATTCAACAGCATCCAGACAAAGTGGTTCATCAAATACAAAAAGTGGGTAACCGTAATCCCGAGAGATTCCTTCAAATATTTGGAATACCGAATCTACAATTCTAAAAAAGAAGAATTGACAGGATATTCCAATTGATACAAAATTTAAAACGCTCCGCCTGAGGCGGAGCGTTTTTGTTTTTGATGGCACTAGGCCTTCCGTAAAACTCTAGTTTTGAATGGATCCATTTTCAGGGAAGTTTACAATTAAGTATATAAATGCAAACAAATCTTTATTACTAATTCTAATATATGTCCCTTCACTTTTGAAATATTATCTATTATTTATTCTCATTATAATATTTTAGAATAATCTTTTCAAGTTCATTAAAGTCACAACTTAAAGCATTTGAAGATATTGAAATAGGTGAACCATAAGTCTTAAGATTCCTTCGTAATAGCTTTTTCTTAAAATTACTTTGTTTATTTATATATTTATCAGGGTCTCTTACATTAATTATTAAGAACTTTGTAGACATCACATCAATATGTTTTATTGATGTAATATCATCCCAAAAAATCATTCCGATACTTACATAACTAGAATTATCTTCAATACCCTTTTCACTTATTATTATGTCCATTTTTTTTGTAAAAACAATACTACAGTAAATAATTAAAGCTAAAATAGTAATCAACGCTCCTATAATACTTGTAATCTTTATAAATATTGCACTCTTAAATAATGTTGAAGTATAATTTTCAGAATTTATTATCAAAGGTATTTCAAGAATTAGAACTATCAATAATCCTAATATTAACAAAATTTTTTTTCTTTTACTACTTGGTATTTTAATTATTTCCATTCTTACAATATTTATTAAAAAAAATCATCTGGCCCAACTTTCCATAACTTCTCCTCCATAATATGAACCTGCAAAGCCACCTATTATACCTCCAATAATAAGACCTGCAGCTGTTCCTTCTGGACCGAATGCTGTTCTAATTTCGCCAAATAACGCTCCAACCGCTTTTGCTCCCATCCATGCCCCTGCTGTACCACCAATTACACCAGCCGTTGCAACCTTTGCGTGATGTCCATATGTTCCACCATCTTTATAAACTCCGACACCAACTTTTACAACATTTAAACCATTACCTATCGGACCTGCAATTTTTCCTATTTTAACACCATATTTTGCCAAAGCTATAGTTCTAACATATTGGTTCCCATAAAATACACGTCCATTTGCAGTTGGTAAGTATAATCTCCCATTTGTACCAAGTCTTGTCAATCCAGCATTTTCAAGTCCTTTTCCAGTACTATCACAAAAATCATTCAAATTTCCTACAGTGCTAATGTAACCATCTAAGGATATTTTTTCATGTTCATTGCTATTTTTTATCAATACTGTATGTCCTTGTCCAAAATTTCCCACTCCATAAAGATCATTACCAATTTTATAGGAAGTCTGAGTTGCAGTTCCAGTAAAGAAAGATATTCTAGCCGAGCCTCCTCCCGAAGCGACACCACTAAATGCTGCCAATAAATGATTAATATCCGAATCCTCCATCGGATTATAAGAATTCATCTTTGGACTTCCGTCAGTATTAAAGGACCAGCTTGTTACTCCTGTACCTGAATTATTCCACATATGATCGATCTGTGCCTGTTCCAGCATCCCGTTTGGATCGGTAAACATGATCGGATTATTGAATCCATAACGATATACGGAAAGTCCCGGATTCGCTTCAGCCATAGGATCAGTGGCAAACCATCTTCCAACATCCGCCATATAAATCCTGGCTCCAAAATCATACATTCCCGTTTCCTGAAGCTCCTTTCCTCCGAATTTATACTTCACATAGCTTCCCGCCCCAAAATAAGAATTCCCCGTCTTCAGGTGGTTCATCCCGAACGGATAGTAATCGTTGTTGTTTTTAAGCTGAAGAGCGCCTGCGCTGTTTCTGGCGAAACTGACCCTTACATTTCCCAAATGAGGTTTATACTTGGTATTTTAAAAATAGCGTTGATAATCAACGCTATTTTTAAAATGCTTTTTGGCGATTCCTTTCTTACACTTAAATTATGAAGTACATTTAACTAAAAAAACAATAAATGCTAGTATTATCAGAATTCCTGTAAAATATCTAAATCCACTTTCTTTTTCATTACTAACTATTTCTCTATAACTACGTTTGTCACCTAATAATTTTCTTATAAGATAATAAATATTATTTCCTATAAGATGAGTGAAAATAAGCTGGAAAACAATTCCAAAAACTCCCATAATATATTGATTCAGTTTGTAATATTATTTTATAAATTTTTTCATTAAAATGATAACCGCTAATATTACAAAAACTCCTGTGAAATATCTAAGCCCACTATCCCTTTCACTGTTAATAATTTCTTTGTAACTACGTTTGTCACCTATTAATTTTCTCACAAGATAATATATATTATTACCTATAAGATGGGTGAAAATAAGCTGAAAAACAATTCCAAAAATTTCCATTATCTATTATTATGATCATTATGTGGTATAACTGCCTTTGCAGCAGCAGGGTAAACTGTTCGATATAATCCTACACTATTTACTCCGTTTAAACCTTTATTTAAATATGAATTTAATAACCCTCGTGTCGCTGGTGTAGCCCTCGCGATTGATGTTCCTTTAAATAGCATTGAGAATTGAGATGCACTTAAAGGTGCTAAATCTTCAGTCATTCTGAAAGCTGCTTGTGGTAATACACTTTTTCCAACCGCTCCAAATGAGGCCGGTACATTTAAAGTCATCTTAGGACCAAAAGGATTAAATGTTGTCGCAAAAGCCATCAATCTATTTCCTGAATCAAATTGTGAAGAATCATCTAAATTGCTAAATGCTAAACGCCCTGTATAACCTGACATTCGTTTAGTTCCCATCCAATTGAAAGTATCTATCATTTGTAAACCTAAATAAAAATTATTAGCTAAACTATAAGATAAGCCAGCCCAGAAGTTTTCTGAATTAGCCCAGTTGCCCCAAAATCCTCGGTCTCCATTCCATTGAGTAATCGTTGCCATAGCTCCAATATATTTATCTAAATGATTAAAAATTGTTTTTTTATCTCCACCCGTCAAATAGTCGCCAGTAAAAGCATAATGCCATTTAGAAACACTTATTACTAGCTCAGGAATATCTTCTTTAAAAGTTTCATCCACACTTATGAGCCCCTTAACACCATTCACGCTTCCTCCATTACCAAAAAAAGATTGCAATCTCCTTATTTCATCAGTATTGGTTGTACTGTAATTCCCATTGTGATCTGTAGAATACATTCCCGTGGGATCAGAATATAAGACAGGATTGTTCATTGCAAAATGATACGGAGAAAAGCCATCGTAGGATTCAGATAGTTCATCAACTCCGGAAAATCTTGCTATATCTGCCTGGTAATTCCTCCAATCCATAGCATACAAACCGGTTTCCTGAAGTTCTACCCCATTGAATTTATACTTCACATAACTTCCCGCTCCGAAATAAGAATTCCCCGTTTTCAGGTGGTTCATCCCGAACGGATAATAATCGTTATTATCCTTTAACTGAAGGCCGCCTGCGCTGTTTCTGGCGAAACTGACCCTTACATTTCCCAAATGGTCTTTGTACTGGTAAATATACTGATCATTTATGTAATCGTAAAATCCTTCGGCGGTGGGCAGGAATTGCAGGTCGGCAGTCTTGGGTGCCCCTTTTTCAGATCCGCTCTGTTCCGGGGAAAAGGTCTGCGGCTGCATGGCCCTTGCCGAGAACATTTCGCTGCTTCCCCCGCCTCCCGTATTCGGGGATTCCGTCTTGGAATACTGGAAACCGTCCAGGTAATCCACCATGGTTTTGGAAGTGGTAGATCCGGAAAAACCGGAAACTATAGTGGTGTTTTCTTTTCTCAGCTTGGTGCCGTCCGCGCGATACTTGGTATTAATGGTAATATCTTCGACACCACCCCTGTTCAGGTGTAAGAAATTGGAGAGGTTGAGATGGTTGTATTTGATATCCATTCCTTTATCCGGCATTTCCGTCATATTTCCGTTCAGGTCATATTTGATCAGCTGCCCGCCGCCTTCGTAGCCGGTCTGGTTGTAGGAATAATCATTGATGTTGGTGGCCTGGTTGCCGTTGTAATCGTATTTCAGTTTATCAATCAGCGTAGCGGTTGTGCTTCCGTATTCTGCGATGGAGGTCCTGTAAAGATCCGTGATGTTCCCGTTTACGTCATAATCCAGCGATTCCGTATTCTCCTTGCTGTAGGGATTGCCCGGATTCTGGTAATAGCCTGCCGACAGGCGGTTTAATGCATCATAAGCATACCCGTATCTCTTAGGGGTTATGGAAGGATTGACCCCGATGGTTTCCACCGACCGCCAGTCTGTTTCGGCAATATTTCCATTGTATTTTGCCGTTACATTTTTGTTGGAAAACAAAGCCTGGTCAGGATTACTGATCCCGTCTTTCTGGTTGTACTTCACTTTGTAGGCAAACAGCTTCCCGCCAAGGTCGGCAGCGGCCATCTGGTCTTTGTTTATTTCCGTCAGCCAGCCCCGGATGTTGTAGTCATAATCGATGCTCTGCAGATTGTTTCCTACTTTTTTGTTTTTCAGCTCTGAAAGCTCATTATAGGTATTTTCGGTAAGCAGCTCTTCGGGTTTGCTGTCCACCTGGTGGTAATGTTGAAGGAGCCTGTACTGAGGATCATAAACAAACCTTTCTTTTACAGTCACTCCCGTTTCTCCCTGCTTTCTCAGGTGATAAACATTGGTTTTCTGGGTCACGCCCGCAAAATCCAGCAGGGATTCGGTCTTGGTATATCCTCCCAGGTAATTAACCGAATGGGAACCGATAGGTCTGCCCTTTTTATCATACCAGATGAAATCCTTCGTCCAGCCGTTGTCTTCTATATTTTTGGTAAAAGTAGCCGTTGGCAGCGTTTTCGTGCTTACCGCAGCGTTCTGGGCATCCTGTGTTAAAACATCCTGTCCTAAGATGTTCGTCGGAACAATAACCTCATTGGGAAGCGGAGGATAGGTATCGTAATAATTGACACTCAATACCGTCATGCTTCCCGTTGGGAATGCATTTTTGGTATAATATACTTCTATGCCGTTCAGGGTAAAAGGCGTTGTGCTCCTTTCTTCATTATTCCCTGCATTCGCTGACATATTGTTAATGGCAGTCTGCATGACCGACCGGGAAGCGGTATTGGCAAAAAAACCGGTGTATGCCACCCTCCCGAACTTGTCGTATTTGGTGAACATCCAGCCTTTTTTAGCAAAGTTATTGGTTGTTCCCGCAAGCATGGCATCCTGTGTTAAGACCACCCGGTCCTGCTTGTCATACACCAGGTATTCCCAGCCTTTCCCCGGAATTCTCTTTTCCACCAGCCTACCGAAATCGTCATAGCGGTACTGGTAGCACAGGCTGTTCCGTTTGGTCTCATCAATCGATGCCAATGCCGATGCCAGCGGAGGAAGCACGAACGCCAGCTGGTTGTATTCGTTATAGATATAATAGGTGTCAACATCCTGCATTCCGTCATTTTTCCTAATGAGCACCGTCTGCCCTTTGCCGTTTTTATATTCCGTCGTGGTGTTCCCGTCTTCATCGGTAACGGAAGTTTTCATCAGGGTATTTACCGGATAATAAGCCCCGGTGAAACCCAGCTGGGAATCGGTCCTGCCCTCCACCCAGGTGGTGGAAATGCCGTATTTCTTTACTTCGTTAGCGGAAGTATTGGTGTTGTAGCTGTAGCTTACCGGCTTGTCTTTCCAAGCCTCGCCGACATTATAGCTTTTTTTAATCCTCGTTAAAGGCGCATTTTCGATCACCTGTTCCGAATATATTTTTTCAGCCCCGTAAATCTCCGGATCCGCAGCATTGTTTAACGGGTTTTCATAAAATGCACCGTTTTGGCTTCCCGTCTGGGGAACCGGCAGATAGGATTTGGACTGTCTTCCGTACATATCATATTCGATATGGCTTACCACATCTTTCTGTGCGGGGGAAGCTTTGATCCCGACTATCTGTTTTGGCCTTCCCAACCCGTCGAAGTATTGGACGGTTTCCGCCTTCTTTATGCAGTCGGCATCCAGGCAATTCTTGCTGTATATATAGTTTTGGGTACCGGTAGGTGATATGGTCTGGGCAAAGAATTGTCCCCAGGCCAGCAGAAAACCTCCGATGATTGATATCTTTTTCATGATTTTTTCTTTTGAATAGTTAAACAGAGGTATGATCTTAAGGAATATCCGGGATAAATTCTACCGGCGTAGTCACATCTATAGTAATGATGGTACCATTGGGAATCGGAGTGGTGGAAGGCCGTCTGGCCCTGATGTTCCCGTTAGGGTAGATGGTTATTTTCCACTGTCCGGAAGTTACCGTCCTTACAATCAGTCCCTCGGTAGCGATCATACAGCTGTTATCAATTTTCCCGATGGATTTCTCTGCCAGCCAGCTTATGCTGCTGTCATAAGGAAAACTCATCTGGATCCTGAAATTGGAAGCATCAGGCATTGTAACAGATCCGCTAAGTAAAGTCGCAATATCATAGCCCTTGGTGATGGTACATGCCACAGGCCTGCATCCTCCCTGCTGATTGGCTGCGTTCTGGCCGTTGAGCTGAATATCCTGAGCTGCTTTCTGATTGGCCTCATCCTTACTGATATCGGAGAAATATTTATCGGCAGGCACCAGATAAGTGTAGTGGTTGGGTAAATGTCCCGCTCCGCAATTATTGGCTGTAAAATCCCCGCTCATCGCATCATTGGCAAACATCTGCGGTGAATAATGATAATCGTATGCCTTTATCACTTTTCCCTCTTTATCATAGACTTTCGAAATCCGGTGGGAAGAATCGTAAAGATAGGTTTCCCTTAACCCGTTGGCAGCGGTTTTTGAAGTGATGCCGATAAGCGGATCATAGGTGTAGGTCTCGATCTGGTAGCTTTTCAGGGCATCATCTTTTCTTACATTGTCCAGGGCAAGGATTAAAGCCGGTTCGCCGGACGGATCGTTATCATCCGCATCCGATGCCGAAACGGCAGCCGTTACCGAACTGAGATTGGCAATATCTGCGTATTTAGCCCCTGTAATTTTTGCAATAGGCTGTGTCTGGTGATACCCCCAGATGGTAACGGTAGGAATCCCGTATTCTGATCTGGCTTCTCTTACATTTCCTTTGCTGTCGTAACTATCAAAAGTCACCTTCTTCGAGGAGTTCTGATTGTTGATATTATAACTCAGTGCAGAAGTTGGATATAATGTCCCGGGATCATCCAGCCTGGTTTCTGCCTTTGTAATCACTTTTCCGTTATTTTTAACTTCGGTTTCCAGAGGAACACCTACTATATTGGCAATCAGTAGCTTCTGAACATTTTTCTCCAGTGCGTATTTACTATTCTTTTCGATGATACTGCCGTCATACAGAGTCTTCTTACGGTACACCAGATTGTTATATTGGTTTTCATATGTATTTTCGATGGAACTTGTCAGTGCCTGTGTGCTTCCGCTGATATAATCTTTAACCGTTTTAGTTTCTTTTTTGATGAAGACTTTCTTAATGGCATCTCCATGGTATTTAACCGTATTTACGGGAAAAAGTTCCGGCTCATAACTGAAGTCGGTTTGCTGCAGAAGATTATTATTTACGCCATATACTTCCTGTTTTTTTAACAGCCCGCCTCTTTTCAGGTAACCGCTGAAATCTATTAAAAGATTATTAGTCCCCAATAAATTATACAAGTCATTCTGGTCGTAATAAGTGTAGCGGGTAGAGCTGTTATCCAGCATATTGGTCACTTTTATGTTGGAATACTGAATGACTGCAAGATCATTATTCCCTCCCAATATGGCCATTTCACCGAGATCATCCGGTTGCAGAGTCAATCCGCTGGAAGTGGAATTGTCTGAAAACAGATTATATTCGTATTGCACCCATTTGGCAGGCGTTGTAGACCCCGCATCATAGTTCTTTATACTTTTTATTCTTAAGCCTGAACCGAACGCATTTTTATGTTGTCTTGTTTGTTTCGTAGCATAAAAATTAACCTGACCATATCCCTGGATATTTCCTCTTACAATACCTTTATTGATTTGCTCTAAAGGAACTTTATAAACCCTGATTGATGAAGCACAATTGAAGGAATTATTGGCATTTACAAAAGGTTCATAAGCTATTACCTGCCCATTTAAACCCTGCAGGTCTATATCAAGAGAATAGGTAACTCCGGGAGGCGGTGCATGAAGTGGCGGGTATGATGAAACCGATGGGACCACAAAGACATCGCCCTGGTATCCGCTTGGAAAATTGAAAACCTCACTGGAAGCCGATTGCGAACTGTCGAAAGTCCATGTATAAATTTTATCCAGATCGTAATAATTGTAACAGTTGCCGCTTGTACATGGAGCCGGATCTACTGCCACGGAGTTACTCTCGAATTCATATTCTATTCTTCCGCCGGTAGGAAGCGTAATACTTTTCAAAGAGTTGGAAGCAACTGTATGTAATGTGGTTATATTAGGAGTCATCAAAACGCCCCCAAGCAAACTACATGGGATATAGCCGTTAACATATCCTGAAGCATCTGTACCCGAACCGTTATCGGGAGTATAGTTAAAGGAATATTTCTGAAGTACATTATTATCCTTATCCAGACTTAAAAGGCCGTCTAAATAATTTCCATTCCTGGAAAATGCATACTGGCTGATGATGTTATTATTTTTATCCTTTACTATCAGTTTATCCATCTGATACCAGTCTATGTCTCCTTTATTTTTTAAAGAATGAGGCTCTGAATTGGGAAGATAGAAGAAATTGATGCTTCCGTAGTTATTAACATTGATTTTCTTTATTTTATGTTCCTGTATACTTCCTACTGCCTGATTAACCAGTTCGGTCGTTGTTTCATATTCAAATGAGACCATCTGCTGGTTTTTATTGTTGGTAATTTGGGTTAATAAAAACTCACTGTTATAGATTTTCTGCTGACCGCTGGTACTGCTTCCTGACATATTAACGAATTTCATATAGCTCGTATTCACCTTGTCAAACAGATAGGTATTTCCATTGTCATCGATAATGGTAAATGACAGGATTTTATCAGGATTATTGGCATCTTTTGCAAGAAATATCTTGTTTTTTGAAGGCTGCAGATGTACAGCCGTGAGCTGCCCGGTCGCTTCATCTTTCGCAATGTAAAATTTCCCACTATTTCCTAAAAAACTGTAATTATATACCAGCGATATGGTTTCTGCCGGATAGGCACTTTCTACAATATAATCTTTATCATATATACTCGTTCCCCTAAAAATACTTCCTCCATATTGAAGATTCCATCCTCTTCCGACATCGCTGATCATCTTAAATGAAGAAATGCCTTCTGTAGAATAAGATAAGGAAACTCCTATATTGAGATGGTCCGGAGCTACCGAGATATTTGCTAATGGCAGATTAATATTTGGGACACCGGTATGGATATTCGTATCGGAGTTCGTTAGAAAAGTATTCTTTTGAAACTCTGCTGTTTCTGCCTGGCTTTTATAAACGTGAAAGGATAATAAGCCTGTTGCCAATAAAATCCTGTAAATGTTTTTCTTCATTTGTTTTTATTTTTTAATCAGTTTCGCACTCGCCGATTTCCCATTATCCGTTTTCACCGATACCAGGTAAGCCCCCTGAACCAGCGGCTGCGTATTGATCTTGGTTATTTTGTTTTTTGTTTTAATATTCTGAAGCTGTCTTCCGCCCATATCATACAGGTTAATCTCCGCTCCAAACACTCCTTCTCTCAGACCCTCAAACCCAAGTTCCACATACGCATAGTCACTCACCGGGTTCGGATAAATCTTAATATCCTGCTTCTCGATCAGTTGATCAATCTGCTTATCGCCCAGCTTCACGATCTTCCAGTTCTCTTTGCCCAGCTCCTCGGCACTGGTTCCGGCCAAAATGATCGAACCGTCTCTATTGAGCTTGATATCTGAAAGCCGTTCTTCCCTTTTGCTGGATTCGCCTTTAACGTGCTTCCGCCACTGTTCATTGCCGTTCTGATCCAGGTACAGCATCCAGAACTTCTCATCATCCGTCTCGATTCTTCCCTCTGCCTGGGTGTAACCGCCAAGCAAGATCCCTTTCGTATTTTTATCATCGGAAGCATGCAACACACTCATGCTCATCAGAACATCACGGTTCTTGAAATTGTAGGACTTCTGCCAGATCTCTTCACCTTTTGCGTTTACGGAGATGAGCCATAGATCCGTCCCTTCTTCAATACCTACGGTTTTATTCCCCGATTTTTCCGATCTTGATTCCCCGCCGATCAGATAGCCGGTGGAAGTCATCGCCAAAGTTCTCAAATGATCATCACCTGTTCCACCGAAGTTCTTTTCCCATTCCACTTTGCCGTCTTTATTAAGCTTGACGATCCAGTAGTCGCCTTCGCCGTAATTGGAAGTGGTTTTTGGATGATGGTTCATAGCATTGCTACTTCCAGCCATTGCTCCGCTTCTGGAGTAGATCCCTAATAACGCTCCGCCATCCAACGTCGGGATCATTTTCTCTACTTCATCAAGCCCTCTTCCTCCTAAAACAAGCTGGGAGATTTCTTTTCCGTTTTTATCCAGCTTTACAACTAACACATCTTTAGAGCCGTACCCCTTTTCAGCATTCTGAATATTCCCGGCTACAAAAAATCCGAAATCCGTTGTCTGGATCACCGCTCTTGATTCTTCATCTGAAGCACTGCCGATAGTTTTCTGCCATAATTCGTCGCCAAATTCGTTCAGGCGGATCAACCACAGGTCCGAGCCACCTTTCGATTCGTCCTTCTTATCCAGACTTTTTCCGCTGTAGGAAGTTCCAGCCAAAAGAAATCCGCCTTCCTGTGTATTTACCGTGGCTGATAAAAAATCATGGTTTTTCCCGGAGAAGTATTTTTCCCAGACTTCTTCTCCCCGAGAATTTAATTTTACCAGATGGAAATCGTAACCGTTGTTTTGTTTATTATCAGAAGAAATTTTGTTGGACTGGATACTGCTTCCCGAAATCAGATATTGTCCGTCGATGGTTGTTGTAACCTGGCTCAAGAAATCCTGTGTCGAGGACGGGATGTCTTTCTGCCAAACCACTTCCTGGGCCGAAACGCCCAGAATCGTACACAGGGTAAGTGCACTCATGTAGAGTCTTTTCATGTCCTTAGTATTTTAATTATGAATTTTTATAATTCCTGCAAAAATAAGATTTTCACTTCACGATCAAAAGATTTATTACTTAAATTTAATATCCAGCTGATCATTCTTCTGCAAAGCTATGACCGCAATGCGACAAAACATGACGCATTATTTTTAAATAAAAAAGAAATTAAACCCACGAAAATTTTAAATCTCTTACTATACAAAAATATGCAACACATTGTTTATTTATAAAAAAACAATCTATCATTGTTAAAAGGAGGTGATTTTTTTAATTTTTTCCGTTGATCCTTCGGGTGTTCTTCGGGAATCCTTCGGAAAAACATCTTTTTTCCGGAGCCTACTCGAAGGTGATCCGAAGAAGTCCCGAAGAAAAGAATAAGAATACCGGTTAAAGCCGGTTAAAACTAGTCAGAACCGGCCATTATTTTTATAAACAAATAAAAAAAAACTGATAATCAATTAATTAAGTTAATTCAAAAGATATTATACCGAAAGATAATCGATAGATAATCTTCACTTGGCTGCAATATCTTTCCTACATTTTACTATTAATTAACTTCCCTGCACTTCCTTTCTTCAAAAGAAATTATTAAATTTGAGAATGAGTTTTGGAAAAGATTTATTACGGAAAATAAAAACGGCGGAGCTACCGGGAATTCATGCCCACGGCGTCTTTTCTCCTCCTTCAAGGCCTGTTTTTACGTATGAGGAAGTTTTGGAGAAGAATCCCAAATTTGCCGCAGTCAACATCGTTTTATACCTTAAAAATGATGAATGGCACTTTCCGTTGATTCAGAGAACCATTAATGAGCACGACCGCCACAGCGGGCAGATCTCTTTGCCCGGCGGAAAACGGGAAGAAATGGACCGTGATTTTGCAGAAACGGCGATCCGTGAGACTTCGGAAGAAATCGGGATCGAAAAGCATTACGTGAGGATCATCAGGGAAATGTCCCCGATCTATATTCCGCCCAGCAATTTTTATGTATACCCTTATATTTCATATACCAAAAAGAATCCTGAATTCATCCTACAACAATCCGAAGCGGTGGAAGTCATCGAATTTCCGGTGACCAGCTTTCTCAGCCTTCCCGATACGCCTGAGATCATGGCTTTACCAAGTGCAGGAGGCAATGAAGTTCCCGTGATCAACTTCAACGGATATATCATTTGGGGCGCTACCGCAATGATCTTGAGTGAATTCAGCCAGTTGCTGAAAAAAATGTAACTTTGCAGCACCCTGTTAATTGAAAGATGGCGAAGAAAAATATTTTTACCGACGCGTTCGGAACTCCTTATTTTTTAAAGAGGATTATCATTTTTATTTTAGGAATGGTGTCCTACAGAAGATTCAACGGTTTTAATAAACTGAAAATCACAGGAACCGAGCATCTGGTGGATCTTCCCGATTCCAACGTTTTGTTCGTATCCAACCATCAGACCTATTTTGCGGATGTAGCAGCCATGTATCATGCATTCTGCTCCGTAAACAACGGGTATCTGAATACTATTAAAAACCCGATCTATCTGCTGAATCCGAAAATCGATTTTTATTACGTAGCTGCCGAAGAAACCATGAACAAAGGGATTCTTCCGAAAATCTTCAAAATCGCAGGTGCGGTAACCGTAAAAAGAACCTGGAGAGCGGAAGGCAAAAACGTAAACCGGATTGTGGACATGAGCGAGGTCGACAATATCATGAAAGCCCTGGATAATGGCTGGGTAGCAACCTTTCCGCAAGGAACAACCTCCGCATTTGCTCAAGGGAGACGCGGAACGGCAAAGCTGGTAAAAAACCAGCGCCCTATTGTAATTCCCATCAAAATCAACGGGTTCAGGAGGGCATTCGATAAAAAAGGACTCCGCGTAAAAGTGACCGGTGTAAAACCGACCATGGAATTCAAAACGCCTTTGGATATCGATTACGATAAAGAAAATGCCCAGCAGATTTTATTAAAAATTATGACGGCCATCGAGCAGACCGAAGATTTCAACCTTCTGCATCAATATGATGAAGAATTGAAAGCCAAAAAGTTAGAACAAAAGAAATCAGATAATTAAAAGCAGGAAATTATGAAAAGGATATTAGAAATCTTATTCGCCCTTATTGTTTTGGTATCGTGCAACAGCCAGAAAGTATATTCGGATTTCGATATCAGCTACTCCAAAAGCGGAGGCTTTGCACCCATTTATGAAAACCTTCTGATCAAAGGAAACTCGGCGCATTATTCCTTTGAAGGACAAGGCAAGAAGTACAAACAGGACTTTGACGTTTCAGATCAGGACCTGAAAAATATTGAAACCATCCTTTCTAAAAATAATTTCAGAAGGATACAGGAAGACCATAAGAAGATCTACGATCATATTTCCACTTCCATCAACATCAAAAAAGGTCCGAATGAAGGCAGTAAAACGGATGCGAGCTCGATCATGCCGAATTACAGAACCAACTGGTCCAATATCACCAATGCCTTTCAGGAGCTTATCAATACCCACGTAAAAAAACCGTAATACATTGAAGACTCATTTCATCGCGATCGGCGGAAGCGCCATGCACAACCTTGCCATTGCATTAAAAGATAAAGGATATCAGGTAACCGGTTCCGACGATGCCATTTTTGAACCGTCGAGATCCCGGCTGGAAAATAAAGGCATTCTCCCGGAAACAACCGGCTGGTTCCCGGAAAAGATCACTTCCGATATCGATGCCGTGATTCTCGGAATGCACGCCCATCAGGATAACCCCGAACTGGCTAAAGCCAAGGAGCTGGGACTGAAAATTTATTCTTATCCCGAATTCCTGTATGAGCAGTCTAAAGACAAAACGAGGGTGGTGATCGCAGGTTCCCACGGAAAGACGACCATCACTTCAATGATTCTTCATGTGCTGAACTTCCATCAGAGAGACGTCGATTTCATGGTCGGCGCACAGCTGGAAGGTTTCGACTGCATGGTAAAGCTTACGCAGGATAATGATTTTATGGTGCTGGAAGGTGACGAATACCTCTCCTCGCCTATTGACCTCCGTTCCAAGTTTCTTCTCTATCAGCCGAATATCGCTTTGCTGAGCGGAATTGCCTGGGACCACATCAATGTATTTAAAACGTTTGACGATTATACGGAACAGTTCCGGAAATTTGTGGCCAGCATCACTGCCGGCGGCGTCCTGGTCTACAATGAAGAAGATCCCGAAGTGGTAAAAGTCGTAGAGGAAGCGGAAAACTATTTCAGGAAAATTCCGTACAGAACCCCGGAATATGAAATTGTTAACGGAAAAGTCCATCTAAAAACAGAAATGGGCGATGTCCCGCTTTCGGTATTTGGAGCCCATAACCTGCTGAATATGGAGGGCGCAAGACACATCTGCCATACGCTGGGCATCATGGACGAAGATTTCTATGAAGCCATCATGAGCTTTACGGGAGCTTCCAAACGTCTTGAGAAAGTGAACAGAGACGATCAGGGCATCCTTTATAAAGATTTTGCCCATGCGCCAAGCAAAGTAAAAGCTACAGTAAAAGCTTTTGGCGAACAGTTTAAAAAAGAGAAAAAATACGGATTTCTGGAACTTCATACTTATTCAAGTTTGAATCCGGTTTTCCTTGAGCAATATGATCACGCGATGGACGGCCTGGATGAAGCAGTCGTCTTCTACTCGGAAGATGCCCTGAAAATCAAAAGAATGGAGCCGATTTCCCCGGAACTGATCAAAGAAAAATTTAAGAACCAGAATCTAAAGGTTTTCACCAATGCGGAAGACCTCCACGCCTACTGGAACACGCTGGATAAAACGCAGGGCGTTTACCTGATGATGAGCTCCGGAAACTTTGGCGGACTGGATCTTACGAAATAATTTTATTTTCATATCAAGAAAAACTCCTTTCAATCGAAAGGAGTTTTAATTTAATGTAAATTTGATAATCTATAATTTATTTTCAACCAGTTGATAGATAAGGCTAAAAAAATTAAGATTCACGAATTGAAATGTTGAATAGTCTTTCGCTGATTAATAAATAATATCAAATGGCATAAATGACTTTTAGCTTTGTTAATGGCGGTAAAACTTCCAGCATCCAGCTTCCCACATCCAACCTGTTAGTCAGATCACTGCAAGTTCACGTTAGTTTAATTGATTCTTTTATAAAAACGTCTGAGTACATCTCTTGTTCCATCCCCGTCAAAATCCTGCATCCGGTCTTCGATCACCATATCGCTTGCGGTAAGTTTGGTAATGAAATACGGATATTTCTCTTCGTTCTCAAACCAGAATTTAGCGTTTCCTTTATCGAATGTATATTTCCTTGTAGAAGCATCTGTTTTTACGCAGGTGTTATTGCTATCCGCATAGGAAATGGAAATAAGATGGGAAGTGGTAAATTCATAGGTACCCGTTTTCTGGCAATCCGTTGAGTAAGAGGTCAGGATCTGCTGATTGGAAGATTTGTAAATCTCCGCTTTTTCGACAGACCATTTTCCGATAATGGATGCTTTATTGCCCGGATCCTGATCTTCATCGTTGCCACCGCAGGAAATAACGGAAAAAATAACAAGTACCCAAATAAGTTTCTTCATGATTACAGTAATACTTTAAGCCAGCAAAAATAAAACTAATTCCTGTTTTAATTCTAATAAATAATCCCTTTTATTGGTCAACAAAATAAAAAGCTCCTTCACACAGGAAGAAGCTTTATATATAAAATACTGATACTGTTGGTGCAGAATCTTCTCTATCCTTTAAAATCGTTACATTAAATATCCGCCACAGCTTTCAGCATTTTCTGCTCCCATTCCGGATCTTTCGGATCAAAGAATAATCTTTTTCCGGTATCCAGGGAACGGACCACATTCATTTCATCTTCTGTTAATTCAAAATCAAATACATTGAAATTTTCCTCAATTCTTGAAGGCGTTACCGATTTCGGGATGACGCAGAAACCTTCCTGAAGGTGCCACCTTAAAATAACCTGTGCTACCGTTTTGCTGTACTTCTCACCGATTTTTTTTAATTCTGCATTATCCAGCAATCCGGCATTTCCATTTCCGAGCGGACTCCACGGCTGGGTAACAATATTGTTTTCCCGGTTATATTCCTGAAGTTCCTTTTGCTGGAAAAGTGGGTGCAGCTCGATCTGATTGATGACCGGAAGAACCGTTGCATTGGCTTTTAATTCCTCCAGTTTATCCGGCGGAAAATTACAGACACCAATCGCCTTGATTTTTCCTTCCTGATACAGTTCTTCCATTGCTTTCCAGGCACCGGTGAAATCGGCATACGGCCAGTGGATCAGGTACATATCGAGGTAATCCAGCTGCAACCGGTCCAGTGTTCTTTGAAAAGCACCCTTTGCTTTTTCATAAGAAGTATCCTGAACCCAGAGTTTGGAGGTGATGAACAATTCTTCCCGATCCGTTCCGCTGTTCTTTATGGCATTTCCAACCGCTGTTTCATTTTGGTAGATGGAAGCCGTGTCGATCATGCGGTATCCCGTTTCAATGGCTTTGAGGACCGCATTTTCACATTCCTGAAGGTCTTCCATCTGCCATACCCCAAAGCCTAAGGCCGGAATATCTACCCCGTTGTTTAGTGTGATGACAGGCTGTCCTGTGTATGTTTTCTGTTGCATATGATTTATTTAATTGTTAATTGTTAATTGTTAATTGTTAATTGTTAATTGTTAATTGTTAATTGTTTAAAAACAAAGTTCGCTAATATTCCGGAATTCTATGCTACATGTTTTTACGGTCAGGCGGTTTATTTTTCTACCGATGTTACCTGTAAAATCTGGTTAATTTGGCAAAATCAATCTGATTTTTATTTTAAATTCATTTGAAATTAAGTTTTTGCAGTGATAAAGCATTTAATTCTTAAATTTTACCTTTGTACAAATTCAAACTATGGAATATCAGATCAGGCCGGCCACTTCAGAAGATTACCCAAGGATTATGGAAATCTGGGAATCTGCCGTAAAAGCGACCCACGACTTTCTTGCTGAGGAAGACTTTAATTATTTTAAACAAGCCATTCCCAATGAATACCTGCCGAATCTAACCGTGTATCTTATCACGAAGAACGGCCAGCCCCAAGGTTTTGCTTCCGTTGCTGACGGAAACCTGGAAATGCTTTTCATCCACAACGATTCCCGCGGGAAAGGCCTTGGAAAAAAGCTGTTCCGGTTTATGAAAGAAACTACATCACTGACAAAAGTAGATGTCAACGAGCAGAATCCGCAGGCGATCGGCTTTTATGAAAAGATGGGGTTCACAAAATCAGGAAGGTCTGAAAAAGACGGTTCCGGAAAACCTTATCCGATTATCCATATGAGCCTATAAAAAATGACTCTCTGTAAACCCTCATTCCTAAAAATGTTCTAGCCTGATAAAAAATTATTTTGATATTTAGGAGCCTTGGAAGGATCTTAACTAAAGGTACTTCCAGCATCAAGCTTCCATCTTCCAGCCTTTTAATCCGGTTCATACTCCGAGTTCAAATTATTTTTTTCCCATCACCTCCCGGAACAATCCTTTGATGTGATCAATTTCCTGCTGGTAATTCGTTTTCTTGCGGCAGCCAAAGTATAAGGTGTTTTCCAGTTTTTTTCCGCCTTCCCAGATGAGCTGGATTTCTCCGTCTTCGATTTCTTTTTTACATAGAAAATCCGGGACGACCGCTACACCGGAACCGCCTTTCAGGCAGCGTACGATGGAATTGAGGTTGGGAACGATATAATTGGGCCGGAAATCCGGCTTGTGGCCGAAATTCAGGATCCAGAACTGGAAAAGATGCTCCATATCCCCGGCGGTCCCATACCATTTTTCGTTTCTAAGCCATTCTTCAGCATATTCGCTCCCCTGATCATTTAAAATATTTTCAAACTCTTTTACATCAACATCTTTGCCTCCGACCAGAATAATCTGTTCCGATGAAAATGCTTCATGCATAATATTCGGAGAAATCCCTTTTTTCGGGGTAATGATCAAATCCAGAATCCCTTTATCCAGCTGGTCGAGCATTTCCCGGTATTGCCCGAAACTGATGATCAGGTTGAAGGGCAGGCTTGAGACATACTGTTCCAGCGTCGTCTGGAAAGTTTCAAAGCACATTCCGACACTGATGGTGGGCGTCTGCTTTTCAGTAGATTTCTGAAAATTCTTTTCCACTTCTTCCAGTTTGGTCAACGGCTCAGAGATTGCATTGAACAAGACCTTTCCCCTTTCTGTAGGGATCATTTTCCTTCCCGTCCGGTCGAATAATTTATACCCAACATAAGCTTCAAGCGAACTGAGATGCAAACTTACTCCCGGCTGGGAAATAAACAAGGTATCCGCAGCTTCGGTAAGTGTTCCCGTTCTGTAAATCGCTTTGAAAGTCCGGTACCATTCCAGATTAACCATAGGTATTACTTTTATGATGCAAATGTAATTAAATAAACATAGTTATAATATTTTTGAGACTAATGAAAGCAATTAACGCTGTCTATATCATAATTAAAAAATTCATTTACAATTAATTATACTCAAAATCATTTAAATAATACTTAACTATGAGTTTTATTATTTTTCTGATATCAAATGAGCTGATACCTTTGCATCTGAATTTAAACCAAACATCAGACAATGAAAAAAGTATTGATTATCAACGGAGGACAGAACTTCGGCCATTCCGGCGGGAAATACAACCGTACTATCGCAGAAAACACCCAGGAAGTCCTGAAAAATTTTGATGAAGTAGAAATAAGAATCACGGATGTGGATCAGGGATATGACAAACATGAAGAAGTGGAGAAATTTGTCTGGGCAGATTATATCATCTACCATACACCCATCTGGTGGTTTCAGCTGCCCAACGGATTGAAGAAATATATCGATGAAGTCTTTACGGCAGGACATGCCAAAGGAATTTACCTGAGCGACGGCAGGACTTCCGAAAACCCAGAGATCAATTACGGAACCGGAGGAATGCTGGGGGGAAGAAAATACATGGTCACCACCAGCTGGAATGCCCCAGAAACCGCTTTTACCCTTCCCGGAGAATTCTTTAATGAAACCAGTGTGGACAATGGGCCGCTGTTCGGGTTCCACAGGATGAATGCTTTTGTCTCGCTGGAAAAGATGGAAAGTTTCCATTTCCATGATGTCGAGAAGAACGCCGATGTAGAACGTGATATGAAACGGTACCGGGAACACCTTTCCAACCTATTTGAAAAAGAACTGAAACCTCATTTTGCATAATCATATGAAAAAGATCTTGATTACAGGAATTACCGGATACATCGGCGGAACTATAGCCCGAAAGCTGCTGGATAAACAGTATACCGTGATCGGATTGGTACGCAATGAGGATCATACAGAAGAGCTCAACGCAGCCGGAATTGAAACCATTGTCGGAAGCATCCATGATGAAGCGGTTTTACAGAAAGCAATTTCCGGGGTGGATGCTTTTATCCATAATGCCGATTCCGCAGATGATGCTTATGCGGCAGACAGTATTGTTAACGCACTGGAAGGAACGGGGAAAACTTTTATTTTCACGTCCGGTTCAGCAATTTTCGGCGGAAAGGAGAATGGCGAGAGAAATGATTTTGTATTTACGGAAGACTTTCCGCTACAGCCACGACTGGAAATGGCTTCCAGGGTTCTCATCAATCAGCATATCCTCCGGTCTGCCCGGAAGAATGTCAGGAGCATCGTTATCGTCCCCACCATGGTGTACGGCGAAGGTCTGGGCCTGAAAAAAGACAGCATCCAGCTTCCTGCCCTGATCCGTTTTTCAAAAGAGAAAGGATTCGGAACCTATTTCGGGAAGGGGGAAAACATCTGGTCAAATGTTCATATTGAAGACCTGGCCGATTTATATGTTCTGGCGCTGGAAAAAGCAAAAGCCGGATCTATCTATTACGCAGAAAACGGTTCCTCAACGCTAAAACATCTGGCCGAAAAGATCAGCGAGCAGTACGCGCTGAAGGCGGCACAATCGGTAACGGTTCAGGAAGCAGTGGACACCTTCGGTCCTGCAGGCGGATATTTCGGCTTTGCCTCCAACAGCCTGTGCAGTTCGGATAAAGCGAGAGCCGAACTGCTTTGGAAACCACAACATCAATCCATTGAACATTATATTTAAATTATGAAAATTTACCTTACCGCTGTTATTACAGCCAAAGAAGAATATCGCGAAGAAGTCCTGGAGACACTTAAGAATATGGTCCGAGAAACCATAAAAGAAGAAGCCAACGAGCAGTACACGCTCCATCAGGGAATTGAAGACCGCAACCAGTTCGTGTTCTACGAGATCTGGAAAAGCGAGGACGGGCTGGCCCATCATAATGAAAAGCCTTATATCAAGGCTTTTGGAGATCTGATCAATGAAAAATTACAGGAACCACCACAGATTTATTTAACACAGATCATCTGAAGGCTGAATTGCTGAAGCAATCATTTTTTGGTGCGGAAATTTCATGTACTTATTAAATCCATTGAAGATGAACTTATTGAAAAACATTTTTACGGTTTTAATTTTTATCCTTATGAACAACGTTACCGCACAGCAAAAAGATCAGTGCCGTTACATCAAAACCCCGGCAGGCTACCTGATGGTACTCCGGCAGGACGATGATGTTCTGGCCCAGATTGAAAATATGGCAAAAACCGAAAATATCCCTTCGGCAAGTTTTACCGGAATCGGTTTTGCATCGGATGTTACTTTCGGATTTTTTGATTTTAATGCGAAGAAGTTTAATCCGAAAACCTTTACCAAAGTGGAAATGGGAAGCCTCACCAGATCGATTGCATGGAACGAAAAAGGTCCCTCCCTTCACATCCACGGCGTAGCTACCGACGATAAATTCAATGCCTACGGAGGCCATATCCTTTCCCTGCATGTAGGAACGGGATCGATGGAAATTTATGTCACCGTGAATGACCAAAAGCTCGAACGCAAAATAGAACAGCCGCTGAATGCCAATGTCCTTCAGCTCAGCTGCCCCAGATAACAAATGCGCTTCTCTTTCCGGGGAAGCGCTTTTAATTTATTTAGATCACAAAAGCGGATTTAAGTCCGCTTTATTGATGTGGGGTTATTTCTATATGATACAATTTCAAATCATCTGTGAAATCCGCGTCATCGGTAAGCGATTATCCTGCAACCGGCATATGTGTAGCAATGGCTATCCGGTTCCACATATTGATGGTGACGGCTGCCATGATGATGTCGGCAATTTGTGTTTCAGTGAAAAATTGTTTTGCTTTCGCATACGTTTCTTCGGATAGTCCGCTCTGGCTGATCAGGGTAACCTCTTCAGCGATGGCTAATATCACCTGTTCTTCTTCGGTATAAAGTTCCCGGGCATCCTTCCAGGCATTCAGCAGGAAAATCCGTTGTGGGGTTTCGCCGTATTTCAAGGCGTCTTTGGTGTGCATGTCCAGGCAGAAGGCACAACCGTTGATCTGCGATGCCCTTATTTTGATCAGTTCTTTCTGGATTGGGGTTAAAAAACTGTTTTGAAGGACCTTCTCCATCGCTATTCCGGCCTGGTAAGCCGGGGCATTCACCTCGGCCATATTGAATCTTGTACTCATTTTTATTTTGTTTAAAGTTCTGGAGCAAAGTTCCCGTTTCCGGATGGCAAAAATCTTAAACCGGTTTAAGAAATGAAATTAATCAAGGCTGATGTTGTTGGGACGCGCAAAGGCGCAAATGGAATGGCAAACGTGATGCTTTAAGGCGCAAGGAATTCGACGCTGTCGAATTTTGTTGGTGTTAAATGAATACCGCTTTAAAATTAACGCAAAGATTGATGATTATTCCGCATATTTTGAAGCAGGCAAAGACAAATAAATTTGCTGCGCGAAGCTGCTGTTATCTTAGATTGTTATTGAATCATATCAATAAGACGCCCGCTTCTTCGAATCAACTTGCTGATTCTTTCTTCGCTTCCTATAAATAATTGTGGCCAAGAGATCCTTTGCGTTAAAAAAGCACGCAGATCTGGCAGATAACGCAGATTTTTTTACCATTATTTTTAAAAGGGAAAGGCAGATCAATACGCTGCGCGCAGCAAACGCAACCATCTTCAAATCAGCTTGCTGATTCTTTCTTCGCTTCCTTTAAATAATCGCGGCCAAGAGATCCTTTGCGTTAAAAAAAGCACGCAGATCTGGCAGATAACGCAGATTTTCAGAATCTTTTACAACCGCAGTTTCGCTCTGATTTCACTTAGATATTCTGGGGTAAATCCCAGGAACGAAGCCGCCAGATATTGCGGGATCCGCTGGATAAACCAGGGATACAAGGTGCTGAACTGGATATAGGATTCTTCTTTGGACAGTTCATAAAGATAACGAATCCTCCGTTCTGCCGCGGCCGAAGACCGCTGATATACGATCCGGAAATACCGTTCCATCACCGGATGTTTCTCCAGCAGCTTTTCCCGGTCCTGAAAATCAATGGCCAGCACCACAGACCATTCCACCGCCTGGATCCCGAAATCTGTCTTTGACTCTCTTTCGTAAGCGAAAGTATCCGTCATCCACCAGTTTTCAATGGCAAATTCCGTGGTCTGCTCAATCCCTTTTTCATTGGTGAAGAACTTCCTCAGGCAGCCTTTTACCACAAAGAACATTGAGCGGCAGATTTCTCCTTCGGAAATCAGATCCTGCTTTTTCTTCACTTCCAATACTCGGAAATACGAAAGGATAGAAGTAAATTCCTTATCATCAATGCCGATAAATTTTTCCAGATGCGCTCTGAATGTTTCCATGAATACAATTAGATGAATCAAACTTACTTAATTTTCCCGTAACCAAAGGCAGGAAATAAAAATCAAAGATTTTTAAAACTTTTATGGACTTATGAGCATAAATAATTAACTTTAATTTCCTGCATCATTGTCCTTTATGACTTTTGTGGTTAAACTAAATAACAATAAATGGAAATCATAGCCAAAATCCTGATTGCTGCCGTCGCGCTCGAACATCTCTATATCCTGTGGATGGAAATGTTTGCCTGGGAAACCAAAGGAAAAGAAGTGTTTAAAAATGCCCTTCCGGCAGACTTGTTTAAACCGACCAAAGGACTGGCGGCCAACCAGGGTCTGTACAACGGCTTCCTTGCAGCCGGACTGATTTGGTCTCTGCTGATCAAAGATCCGGAATGGCAGACCAATATAGCCCTCTTTTTTCTTGGATGTGTAGCTGTGGCCGGAATCTACGGAGGCATTTCCGCTACAAAGAAGATATTTTTTGTCCAGGCCATGCCTGCAATACTGGCGATGGTGGCAGTGTTGCTGAAATGAAAATCCGAAATAAAATGGGTCTGTAATTTATCTTAATCCGATATCATTATCAATTAAAATCTAATATTCGAAACATTATACAGGTTATCAATAGCGTCGGGCTTTAGCCCGATGTCATTATTGTGATTATTGTTAGGCTTTAGCCAAACTTATTATAAATTTTGGCTAAAGTCAATTTTAAATGACGTTAGATCAGAACGGGTTAAAACCCGTTCCTATTGATAATTGTCTTTACGCTTAGACTTATTTTAAGGTATTAATAACTCAATTAAATGCAAAGATTAATTAAGGCCATGTTTATTTTAAGAAGGCAAAGGCAGATAAATCTACTGAGCGAAGCGAACGTACAGATTCCTCAAATCAGCTTGCTGATTCATTCTTTGCTCACTTAAATTATGCATTAGGAAAATAAAAACTTTGCGTTAAAATCATAATGCAAATCCGACGTAATCAGCAATAAAAGTATAATATTCAAAACATTATACAGGTTATCAATAGTGTCGGGCTTTAGCCCGATGTCATTATTGTGATTGTTCGGCTTTAGCCAAACTTATTATAAATTTTGGCTAAAAGCCGATTTTAAATGACATTAGATCAGAACGGATTAAAACCCGTTCCTATTGATAATTGTCTTTACGCTTAGACTTATTTTAAGGTATTGATAACTTAGTTAACCGCAAAGATTAATTTAGGCCGCGTTTATTTTAAGAAGGCAAAGGCAGATAAGTCTGCTGCGCGAAGCGAATGTACAGCTTCTTCAATCAGCTTGCTGATTCATTCTTTGCTCCCTTAAATTATGCATTAGGAAAATAAAACTTTGCGTTAAAAAACACCGTATGCCTTCCGGAATAAAATTACAAGTTCCATAAATTTAAAAGCTCACAATAATTTAGTAAAATCCAAAAGCCAAACAATTTACAACTCTAACTTATCATTATTGAGGCAATGCCCCCATTTTATTAAATCGTTAAAAATCAATTACTTATACTTGAAAAAATCCATTTAATTTAAATTTCGTAAATTTGCAGAGTCAATAATATACAAAGCAATGCTTTTTATTGGCCTGCATTTTGTCAAAATGTAGAAATTCCAGTTGTATAGTATATCTATCGGATCATTATTTTTGGGATAATGATTCTCTGTTAAAAAGAAAATTTTTCTTTTCTGATCTTCTTTAAGAAGTAAAATCTGCAATTGCATATAAGCATCATGCTTTATATTATTATTTGCATTGAGGTTATCATCAACCTTTCATAGGATGCTATTCAACAGGTAAAATTTCACCATAGATTAAACGTTTAATTAGCGATGTTTACGTCTATGCTAAATACAAAAGATCTGATATGAATACAATTGAAAATAAAAGAAAAGTAAAACTTAAAGTTGAAGATCTCACCATTATCTTCGGCAAAAACAAAGAGAAAGCCCTTGAACTTCTCGACCAAGGCTTTTCCAAAAAGGAAATCCTGGAAAAAACCGGCTGTACGGTCGGAATCAACAAAGCGAATTTCGAGATCTATGAAGGGGAATTCTTTGTGATCATGGGATTATCAGGAAGCGGAAAATCCACGCTGCTGCGCTGCCTGAACCGGCTGAATGAGCCGACTTCGGGGAAGGTCTATATCAATGACGATAATATTACCGATAAAAACAACAAAGACCTGCTGGAAGTACGGCGTACGGAAATGAGCATGGTGTTTCAGAAATTCGGCCTCCTGCCCCATCACACGGTGCTGAGCAACGCTGCTTTCGGACTGGAAATCCGGGGTGAAGATAAAAAATCCCGAGAGGAAAAGGCACAGAAAGCACTGGATATTGTCGGGCTGAACGGTTTTGAAAACCAGTATCCGTCACAGCTTTCCGGAGGGATGCAGCAACGGGTCGGCCTGGCAAGAGCTTTGGCCAATGATCCTGAAGTATTGCTGATGGACGAGGCATTCTCTGCCCTGGACCCGCTGATTAAATCGGAAATGCAGGATCAGATGCTGGAACTTCAGGATACGCTTCAGAAAACCATTGTCTTTATTACCCACGACCTCGACGAAGCCATCAAGATCGGCGACCGCATCGTGATTATGAAAGACGGGGTGATCGAGCAGATCGGGACCGCCGAAGACATCCTTACCAACCCGGCAAGCGATTATGTGAAAGCCTTCGTGGAAAAAGTAGACCGTAAGAGCATCATCACGGCAAAATCTTTAATGTTCGACAAACCTACCGTAGTGCGGTTCAGGAAAGACGGTCCGGAAGGCGCGTTAAGGAAAATGAGGGCCACCGGTCTCGAAAACTTGCCTGTGGTGGATTTCCAGAATACCTTCCTGGGATTTGTAAAGCTGGACGACATCCTGCAGATTGCCCGAAAGAAAGAACCTACGGTGGAATCGGTGATCAACAGCAATGTCCCGTCCGTATTTCCGGAAGCTACCGTGGAAGAAATGCTGCCGCTGATTTCGGGAAGTAAATCCTCGATTGCCGTGGTAGACACAAACAATAAATTCCTGGGGCTGGTGACGCAGCTGTCGCTGGTGATTGAAGCCACGAGGTTCAACAAAGAGGAAATCATTGAATTGAAAGAAATTGCAAACAACCAATAACAGTACATCACATGCATAAAATTATAGATATAGGGCAATATGTGGAAACGGCCGTCAACTGGCTTACCGATAATGCCAAACCATTTTTTGATATCATTAAACACATCGGCAACGCTTCGATCCTCGGAATCGAATGGCTGCTGACCAACACGCCGTTTTACATCATCATTCTTCTGTTCACCTTACTTGCCTGGTGGAAATCCGGCAAAGGAACGGCTTTGATGACCGCCGGCGGACTGACGCTGATCTTCCTGATGGGATTCTGGAAAGAAACGATGGAAACATTAGCGCTGATTTTCGTAGCCACACTTACGGCGCTCCTCCTTTCGGTTCCGCTGGGGATCTGGGCAGCAAAAAACAAATTGGCAGCCAAGGTGATCCGCCCGATGCTCGACCTGATGCAGACGATGCCTGCTTTTGTCTACCTCATCCCGGCAGTACTGTTCTTCAGCATCGGTAAGGTGCCGGGTGCTTTTGCCACGATCATCTTCGCCATGCCGCCGGCAGTCCGGTTAACAACGCTGGGAATCGATTCGGTACCGAAAGATATTGTGGAAGCGGCACGGGCTTTCGGAGCTACCAACCGCCAGATTTTATTTAAAGTCGAACTTCCTTTAGCCATGCAGACCATCCTGGCAGGAGTAAACCAGACCATTCTATTGTCACTTTCCATGGTGGTGATTGCCGGAATGATTGCTGCCGGCGGACTGGGTGAAAAGGTATTGGAAGGAATTAACAACCTGGATATCGGGCTGGGATTTGAAAGCGGATTATCCGTGGTAATTTTAGCCATTATCCTCGACCGTATAACCCAGGGATTTGTAAAGAAAAAAAAGTAAAATGAAACATTTAAAATATATCATACCCGTTTTTTTAACTGTTATCGCAGGAATGTTCATTTCCTGTGAGCAGTTGAAAAACTCAAAATACATCACCATTGGCATGGTAGATGGCTGGGCGGAAGATGTTGCGATGACGCACGTTGCCAAAGCCATCCTCGATGAGCAGGGCTATCATGTCATCATCCAGAAAGCCTCTACCGATATGATCCTGGCTTCAATGAACAATGAAGACACCGATCTTTTCATGGGCGTCTGGCTGCCTTACACCCATGCCTCGAAAGTCAACCGCTTCCCAGATCTGAAAGCGCTCGGAACGAATTACGATGCCGGCCGGATCGGTCTCGTGGTGCCTGATTATATTCCTGTTAACTCAATAGCGGAATTGAAGCAATACGAAGACCGGTTCAATCACCGGATCATCGGTATTGAAAAAGGAGCCGGGCTCACGACCGCTGCCGACAAAGCAATCAGGAACTATCAGCTGGACTACCACCAGGTAAATTCTTCCACGATCGCCATGATTACCGAGCTTCAGAATGCGATCCGCCAAAAACAATGGATCGTTGTCGCGGGATGGCAGCCGCATTGGATGTTCGGGAAAATGAAGCTGAAATTTCTCGAAGATCCCAAGAGAACATTTGGCGAGGCAGAGCAGATCAAAACCTACAGCCGGAAAAGCTTCGCCAAAGACCATCCGGAACTGGCAGAATTCTTTTCCAACATGCATTATACCGAGGCAGATATGACCGATCTCTTAACAAAGATGGAATACAGCAGAGACAAGGAAAAAACAGCCAAACAGTGGGTACAGACTCATCCGACGCTGGTGAGCTCATGGCTGAATAAGAAATAATATCGCAAAGCCAGACAAAGGCTTTTAATATCCTGTTGCTTATTTTTAAAAAAACAAGGGTGCTTTGCTTGACTAGGAAATACAAAATAAGAACTTTTGTATGGTTGGGCTAAGTGAAATCAAAGATTCAAAGGAGTCAAACGCGTGTATTAAATTTATAGGTATTCAGATGGATTCAGTCTTTATTTAGCTTTGCAATGAATTAAAATCTGCGCAATCAGCCCAATCTGCGAGAAAAAATAAACGTCTTAAAAACCCGGAATTTCCAACAACTTTTTCTTCAATTCTTCCGGCAGAAAAATTCCTTCATGATAATCGACGAGATTCTGATTTTTATCTAAAATGATCCAAAGCGGATAAACCGGCCGGCTTTTGTTCCTTGATAATGCCAAAGCCAGTTCATGAATCCCGGAATTGCCGTTCGGAAGGTAATGAAATGCTTTCCCCTGAAACCTGACCGTTTCCGTGGTTTTCTCTGCTTCAAACGGGATGAAATAAAAATGGTCGTTAATAAATTCCAAAAGCTGCTGATCTTTATTCAATTTAAATTGTTCCATCTTACAAACCGGACACCAGTCCGTATAAATATGAATAACCGCCGGCCTGGGTTCATGCTTCTGTTTCATTTCCCAATCTGCAAAACTGACAGTCCTGAGTTGAGAAAGACAGAAACAAGGAATTATCATTAAAAAGAGGATTATTGATTTCATATTATCTTTTTTGACTTTGTAAAGATGGAAGACGGATGATGGATGCTTGAAGTGGTTTTGGCTTCGCTCAGCCACCGGGATTTTCAGTACATGATCTTAATCGGGGTTTCCGAGGATCTCAAGCACTGGCCCTAGTTAAGTTCAACCAATTGAAAATCTTTGATTTTCCTCTTATGTGATCTAAAACGATACGCAATACTTTAAACTAAAATCTTATGTGACTCATGTGTCAAAAGCTTTTGAGACTTGTGAGGTTATATTCTTAGGTTCAAGTTTAATTTATTTCAAAGTATACTTTACTCCCAGGAATCCCCTTATTTTCTGCATCGGCGCATAGCCGTACGTCGTATTAAAGGTGTAGTCGTTCGGATTGGTCACCGGATCATTTACAGTCCGGTCGAACGGATCAAACGGACGCATCAGCGGATCTTTCGGTGTGAAATTGAAAAGGTTCTTGATGCCGCAGTAGACTTCAAATCCGGAGCTGAAACTTTTGGAAACCTGGATGTTGGCCAGGGAATACCAGGGAGAATATTCCGGACGGTAATCGTTGGGCAGAACCGGCAGCCGCATGGGTCCGTAAAACTGACCGGTAAAATCGACAGCCAGGTCATTTGGAAAACGGTAGGTCAGGTTGTATGTTCCGCTCCATCTCGGGGCATGGAGCTGTTGTGATTTCTCCCGTTCATCATCAAACTTCTGATAAACATCCAGGTAGGTAAAGCCCAGATTCACACTTAACGGAAAACCGAAACTGTAATCGACATTTAAAGAAGCACCTCTGGAAATGCCGTACCCATGAAGGTTGTCATAAATAATTTTTCCCGGATCGGTATCGAAATCCCCGACAATCTTATTGCTGAAATACGTATAAAAAGCAGAAGCATCCAGACTGATCAGCCGGTCGCCTGCCGGAATTTTCCAGATGTAGTTCAGATTTCCGTTCACGGATCTTTCCGGTTTCAGGTCAGATTGAATCACCACTTCCCGCGACCCCGTGAGTGCTGCATGGTCTTCCGTAAACAGGTTCACCACACGGAATCCGGTCCCGAAATTGAACCGCAGCGTATGATAAGGGTTTGGCGAAAACTTCCAGGCAAAGCGCGGGGAATGGACAGCATGATGGATTCGATCATAATCAAACCGGTATCCCAAAAGCAGCGTATTCTTTTCATCGATGTCCCACTGATCCTGAATGAAAGCCCCGAGAATCGGCGACCTCATCGGTTCGTTTGTGAAACCGTCGGCTGATAAGGTGCCCGGTGTATTGTCATCATAGAACGTTCTTTTGAAAGTAACACCTGCAATAAGATCATGGTTTCCCAGCTTTTTATCCCAGTACGTTTGCGCAAAAGCCACTTTCTGGGTGGCCAGGAAAGGATTGTTTCCGTAAAAGGAATTTTGGTCGTGGAAATTATACGACAGCTGGGTAATGATATTCTCATTTAAAGGCCACTGGTAAATACCGAATGCCTCTACTCTGTTGGTATAAATGCTTTCTCCGTACACCTGATCACTTCCGCGGTAAGATTTGTTCCATTGCATTTCCCCGCCGAAACGGTCTTCGTACAGGTACCTCAGCGCAAAACCGGCCTGCCGGTTTTCCTTCCGCCGGAAATTCCATTTGTTGAATACCGAAATCCTGTTCTGCAAGGCCCCGTCTGTAAAATGATCATGGTTTTCATCAAATCTTTGGGTCGCATTGAAGTAATTCAGGCTCAATAAAGACGCTGCTTTTTTCCCCAGACTGAATTTTGTGGAAAGGTCCACATTATTTTCATTCCAGGTCGTGGTCATCAGATCGACGCTGAGCTTTGGAGCGGTCAGGGCATTTTTAGTAATGATGTTGATCACACCGCCCATCGCTTCAGAACCGTAAATCGAAGAAGCCGGCCCCTTCACGACTTCAATCCTGTCGACGAGGCTGTTCGGGATTCCGCTGAGTCCGTAAACTGTAGAAAGGGAACTCACAATCGGCATTCCGTCAATCAGGATCATCGTGTAAGGCCCTTCCAGGCCGTTGATATGAATATCGCCCGTATTACAGACCGAACAGTTGAGCTGAGGTTTGACGCCGTTTACCATTGCGATGTATTCAAAAATATTAGGCGTCGGGTTTTTCTGGAAGAATTTCTGGCTGTAAATCTCTACCGCTACCGGACTTTTGGACCGGCTGACCGGTTTTATGGTTCCGGTAATCACCACATCGTCAATATCCTTCGTTTTCATTTCTTTTTTCTTCTGAATACCTGCTGAATCCATTTTTTCAGACCGGTATACATTGAGGCTGTCGGTTTCCTGTGAGAAACAGAACGGTGAAAACAGAACGGCAGAAAATAGTATTCGCTTCATGAAATTAAAATTGTTAGTCAAAGCTAACAATTATTTTTTAAAACAAAAACTTTAATTTTGAAATTTATATAAAAGGCTATATTACTTATCTTTAACACTATGTCCGCAAGGATTTTTCTGAATAATTATGCAGGAATTACATAACAAAAGCAGATTGCGAATGGTCAATAATTAATCATGACCCGCTTTTGATGTAAACTTTGCTAAAAAATCATTTAACTATTCCGTAAGAATACTATCTGTGTAGAAAGACCAGGATAGCCAATAGAAGTGAACTCCAGGGAGTTCTATCTCTTTTCACAACATAATAACTTAGTGCAATAGGGCACTGCCGAAGACCTTTGCGAACAAAAAATACCCGTTCTTATCTCAATTAACCTGGCAAACCCTGCGTTTAAGAAATCTATCTTTCCGTTTCATTAAAAATTGTTACATTTGAGAATCCACATATAAAAGTAAAATGAGATATCATCAGTTGGGAAATATCCCACCAAAAAGGCATACGGTTTTCAAGTCTCCGGAAGATAAATTCTACTACGAACAGCTTTTCGGGACAGAAGGATTCCACGGAATTTCTTCTTTGCTGTATCACATCCACCGCCCTACCCAGATCAAATCCATCGGGGAGCCCAAAGACGTGTCGCCAAAGATTGCCGTCGATAAAAATGTGACCCCGCGAATGTTCAAAGGGATGAACGTAACTCCCGAAGACGATGTGCTGGAGAGCCGCAAGTTCCTGATGGTGAACAACGACCTGAAAATGGGATTGTCCAAGCCAAGGAAATCCATGGATTATTTTTATAAAAATGCCGAATGCGACGAGCTTCTGTTTGTTCACAACGGAAACGGGATACTGAAAACATTTGTAGGAAACCTGGAGTTCACCACAGGTGATTACCTGATCATCCCAAGAGGAACCATCTACCAGGTAGAACTTCAATCTGAAGATACTGTATTTTTTGTTTTGGAAAGCCACTCCCCGATCTATACGCCGAAAAGATACCGGAATGAATTCGGGCAATTGCTGGAGCACTCACCGTTCTGCGAGAGGGATATTGAGGCGCCTGTTTTCGTAGCGCCTAAAGATAAAAAAGGGGAATTTTTAATTAAGGTAAAAAAAGAAAACCAGATCACCGATTTTATCTACGCCACCCATCCGTTTGATGTCGTAGGCTGGGACGGATACTTTTATCCTTACAAATTCAACATTAAAAATTTCGAGCCGATTACCGGAAGAATCCACCAGCCGCCCGCCGGTTCACCAGAATTTTGAAGGACATAATTTCGTAGTCTGCTCGTTCTGTGCCAGAATGTACGATTACCATCCACAAGCCATTCCGGCGCCTTACAACCATTCGAATATCGACTCAGATGAAGTTCTCTTCTATACCGAGGGTGATTTTATGAGCCGTAACCATATCGACCTGATGGACTTTACGCTTCACCCGGGAGGCATTGTTCATGGTCCGCACCCCGGAGCGATGGAGCGAAGCATCGGAAAGAAATTCACCGAAGAATATGCCGTGATGGTAGACCCTTTCCGTCCGCTGAAAATTACGGAAGAAGCATTGAAAGTGGAGGATCCGTCCTATAAAACTTCCTGGCTGGATGCGGAGGATCCGACTATAAAAGACCGTCTACAGGAATAATGTAAGTAATTATAAACCTCACCGGTTTTCAAAAACCTATGAGGTTTGTCATTGATACAAACAAAGGATTAAGTGTAACGCATTTAATCCTTTTTTATGTTGAATTATACCAAAACATGACAAAAATCTGTGCCTGCAGTTCACTTCATCCCAACAATATGAACTATCTTTAAGAAAAGAAATAGCTGTAATTCAATCAAATTTAATTATGGATCAATACATCAGTGCAGAAGAAGCCATCTATACCATCAAAAGCGGCAACCGGGTCTTTTTTCACGGAAGTGCCTGTACCCCGAATTACTTAATCGACGAACTGGCAAGACAGGCCCATCGTCTGGACAATGTGGAAATGGTTTCCATTACCCAACAGGGAAATGTAGAGATTGCCAAACCGGAATATGCCGGAAAGTTTTTTGTCAATTCCTTATTCGTGTCTTCACCGGTGCGGGATGCCGTTAATTCCGAGCGGGGCGATTTTGTACCGGTTTTCCTGAGCGAAATCCCGATTCTGTTCAGAAAGAATATTCTGCCGCTCGACGTAGCGCTAATCACTGTTTCGCCTCCCGATAAACACGGATTCTGTACCTTGGGAACTTCCGTGGACGTTGCCCGGGCCGCAGTGGATACCGCGAAAATTATTGTAGCGATCGTCAATCCGCTGATGCCGAGAACACATGGCGATGGAATGATCCACATCAGCAAGATCAATAAGCTGGTATGGCATGAAGAAGAGCTCCCGACCGTAGATTACGGCTCCAAAGTGGGACCGGAAGAAATGGAAGTGGGAAAAAACGTAGCGGAACTGATCGATGACCGATCCACCTTACAAATGGGAATCGGAACCATTCCGGATGCCGTGCTGAAATGCCTGCACAATCACAAAGACCTGGGCATCCATACGGAAATGCTGAGCGACGGGGTAATCGATCTGATCCAGAATGATGTGATCAACAACAAATACAAAGGCTACAACGACAATAAGACAATCACCAGCTTCTGCTTTGGCACAAGAAGGCTGTATGATTATGTAGATGACAATACGGTATTTGCCTTTAAGGATGTCAGCGATGTGAACTTCCCGATCAACATCATGCGGAATAAAAAAATGGTCGCCATCAATTCGGCCATCGAAATCGATCTCACCGGTCAGGTGTGCGCCGACTCTATCGGAACGATGCAGTACAGTGGGATCGGCGGACAGATGGATTTTATGAGAGGTGCCGCTCTGAGCGAAGACGGAAAACCGATTATTGCCATAACTTCGAGAACCAAAAGAGGGGTTTCCAGGATTGTCCCTTATCTGAAACAGGGAGCCGGTGTTGTGACGACAAGAGGACACATCCACCATGTCGTTACCGAATACGGAACCGCTTATCTATATGGGAAAAACCTGAAGCAGCGTGCCCAGGAGCTGATCAGCATTGCGCATCCGGATGACCGGGAAATGCTGGAAAAAGCGGCTTACGAACGTTTCAAGCTATAACTACTCGGATTTGCGCAGAAATTTTAACACATAAGAAAAATGAGATGAGTCTCCTGCTTTGAAAACATTTTAAAGCACATAAGATAAAAATCAAAGATTTTTAAAAATTCTGTTTGTTTTTAGCATTAGAATGCGCTACCATGATCTTTTGACTCTTTTGTGGTTAGTTTGCGCTGTTATTAATCTGGTGCATTTATTATTAAAATAGCATCGTAGAGACTTGCCTAACGTTTGTTTGTTTATATTTTCCGTATTAGCGATAAATTCGTAATTTGCAACCATAAATATAAAAGTAAAAATAGAATATGTCAACACTTACATTTGCCGAAAAGATTGCTCAGGCAGAGAATTTTTTGCCGATCAACGGTACCGATTATATTGAGTTTTATGTAGGGAATGCCAAGCAGGCCGCGCATTACTACAAGACCGCTTTCGGGTTTCAGTCTGTAGCGTATGCGGGACCTGAGACAGGCGTGAGAGACCGTGCTTCATATGTTCTTCAGCAGGGAAAAATCAGGCTGGTTCTTACTACCGGATTAAAATCGGATTCCCCGATCAACGAGCACGTAAAAAAACACGGTGACGGAGTAAAAATTCTGGCCCTTTGGGTAGACGATGCTTATTCAGCTTTTGAAGAAACCACCAAAAGAGGCGGAAAACCTTATCTTGAGCCTATTACCCTTACCGACGAGCATGGTGAAGTAAGAATGTCCGGAATCTATACCTACGGAGAAACGGTACACATGTTTGTGGAAAGAAAAAATTACAACGGTTTTTTCATGCCGGGCTACGAAAAGTGGGAAAGCGCTTACAATCCTGAGGAAGCCGGACTTTTATATGTTGACCACTGTGTAGGAAACGTAGACTGGGACAGAATGGTTCCTACCGTTGAATGGTACGAGAAAGTAATGGGATTTGTAAACATCCTTTCTTTCGATGACAAGCAGATCAATACCGAATATTCCGCCTTGATGTCTAAAGTAATGTCTAACGGAAACGGATATGCCAAATTCCCGATCAACGAGCCTGCCGAAGGGAAGAAGAAATCTCAGGTAGAAGAATACCTTGATTTTTATGAAGGTGAAGGGGTACAGCATATTGCCGTAGCCACAAAAGACATCATCCACACCGTAACCGAACTGAAAAAACGTGGTGTGGAATTCCTTTCTGCTCCGCCGGAAGCCTATTATGACATGGTTCCTGAAAGAGTGGGCCACATTGATGAAGATCTTAAAAAACTGCAGGACCTTGGAATCCTGATCGACCACGATGAAGAAGGATATCTTCTACAGATTTTCACGAAGCCGGTAGAAGACCGCCCTACCCTATTCTTTGAAATCATCGAAAGACACGGAGCACAGAGCTTTGGTGCAGGTAATTTCAAAGCCCTTTTCGAAGCATTGGAAAGAGAGCAGGAAAAAAGAGGGAATCTTTAAATTTTAATAATCATATACCGTTTTGTCAGGATAACTGTCCTGACAAAACTTTTTTATACAGACCTACACATATGAGAAAATTTTTCATCGCGATTGCTTTTATTGCAGCAACAGTCGGCATCAAAGCCCAATACAGTTCTCTCGACACCATCATCAAACGTCTTGAAGAGAGAAAAGGCATCAACCAGAATCTGGAAGCCGTAAATATCGACAACAAAAAATTTGTTTTCGTAAAAGATGAAGCCGACCATACCGAACGGGATTTTATCGTGATCAAAGGAAATAAGGTTACCTATGTGGAAGTTTTTGATGATAAATCTACCGGGCAGAGCACATCCAACGTCTTCTCCGGCGACATCGTACGAAGCCGGAAAAATATTATCTCATTAAGGGCCGATATGCTGGAAAACAAAAAGGTTCCGGTTCCCGTAGCCAAAACCCTGCTCCTGACCCGCCAGGATAACATCCTGTACCTGATCGACATCAATACCCGCGACCGCTGGATCGATGAAGAATCTTTCTCAAAAGTAAAATCTAAAAAATAACAGCTGTTTTTAAGTTCCTGCGTTGTCCGGAAAAAATTTTTAAGTTTCTGTGCCGCATACTTAAAGAAAATATAACTGTCTTAAATATTTCACAAACCACAATGAACAATCTGTACTTCCGGCAGAAATTGTGTAATTTGTGTTAATCGTCAACTATAACGTACGACCGTAATCCAAATTAAAATTATAAGCTTATGAAATCATTTGTAGAATACGCAGCAGATTCAGATTTTTCCATACACAACATTCCTTTCGGGGTAGCCGTGTTCAACAAAGAATTTATCGCCTGCTGTACAAGAATCGGGGATCAAGTAATCGACCTGGCCACTTTATACGACCTTGCTTATTTTGAAGACATCGAGGGTCTTGAGGATAACATCTTTGAAGCTTATACTTTAAATGAATTTATCGAACTGGGAAAACCTGTAACCAACGCGGTACGGGCCAAACTTCAGGAACTTCTTCAGGAAGGCTCCATCCTATCGAAAGATGAAAAGACCATCGAGGAAGCTTTCTACGACCTGGATCAGGTAAAAATGATGATGCCGGTACATATTCCGAATTACACGGATTTTTACAGCAGCATCGAACACGCGACCAACGTAGGAAAAATGTTCAGGGATCCTGCCAATGCTTTATTGCCAAACTGGAAGCACCTTCCGGTTGGATATCACGGAAGAGCATCTTCTATCGTGGTGTCCGGAACGGAAATCAACCGTCCGAAAGGCCAGATGAAGTCTGCCGATGCCGATCAGCCGGTGTTCGGGCCTTGCAAACAATTGGATTTCGAGCTGGAGATGGCTTTTATCATCAATAAAAATACCGAAATGGGAGAAAGTATCTCCACCAAAGAGGCAGAAGATGCCATCTTCGGAATGGTGGTTTTCAACGACTGGTCCGCAAGGGACATCCAGTCTTGGGAATATGTTCCGCTTGGACCATTTTTGGCTAAAAACTTCGGTTCGTCTGTTTCTCCGTGGGTGGTTACCCTGGAAGCCTTGGAACCTTTCAGAACCGCTTCCCCAAAACAGGATCCTGAAGTACTGGACTACCTGAAATTCGAAGGCGATAAAAATTATGACATCAACCTTGAAGTGTATATTCAGCCTGAAAACGGTGATCACAACCTGATCTCCGAAAGCAACTACAAACACATGTACTGGAATATGACCCAGCAGCTGGCGCACCACACGGTAAACGGCTGCAACGTTGAAGTCGGTGATATGTATGCCAGCGGAACCATTTCCGGAAGCGATCCTAAATCCTTCGGTTCCATGCTTGAGCTTACCTGGAGAGGCCAGAACCCAATTCAGCTAAGCAACGGGGAAGAAAGGAAATTCATCAACGACAACGATACCGTAACCATGAAAGCCTGGGCTGAAAAAGACGGCATCAGAGTAGGCTTCGGTGAAGTTTCGGGTAAAATCATCCCAACTAAATAATTTAAGGATTGAACATATTAAGCACATAAGTCATAAAGAGATTTTATCTTAAAGACGTTAGAAAAAGAACACATTAGATTGAAAATCGAAGATTTTCATTTTTTAAACACAAACAGATGAAGAAGCTTACGAAAAAGTATGTTAATGAACTTACCTATAAGATAATTGGTGCTTGTATAGAAGTTCATAAAATTGCAGGCTCCGGTCTTTATGAATATGCTTACCATAAATGCCTGGAAAGAGAATTTCAGGTATTAGGTATAAAGTATGAAAGTGAACTTGAGATTCCTCTCATTTATAAAGATGTAAAGATTGACTGTACGGTAAAATGTGATTTTTTAATCGAAAATGCGATTGTTCTGGAAATAAAATCTGTTGCAGAAATGAATAAGATTCACAAAGCACAGGTCATTAATTATATGAATCTCTTGAAAGTTCCAAAGTCGATATTGATAAACTTTAATGTTTATAATCTTTATAATGAAGGGACAGAGACATTTGTAAGCAAAATTTTCGAAGCACTCGAATAAATGAAAATCGTCGATTTTCGATCTTATGTGTTCTGAAATATTTTCAAGGTATAAATCTAAAACCTAATGTGACTAATGTGTTAAAAGAATTAATATAACAATGAAAACACTCATCCCATCAGAAATACCTTCCGTACAGCTACAAACGGTCATGCAAACGGCCATTTCGCCACGGCCGATTGCGCTGGCTTCGACGGTTGATCAAGACGGAAACAGCAATTTATCGCCGTTCAGCTTTTTTAATATGTTCAGTACGGTGCCGCCTGTACTTATTTTCTCTCCATCCAGAAGGGTAAGGGACAATACCACCAAACACACTCTTGAGAATGTGCTGGAAGTTCCGGAAGTGGTGATTGGAACCGTAAATTTCCCGATCGTGCAGCAGATTTCGCTGGCTTCCACGGAATATGGCGACGGCGTCAATGAATTTATTAAATCCGGCCTTACGATGAAAGATGCCGATCTGGTAAAGCCTAAGCTGATAGAAGAATGTCCGGTGAACTTTGAATGTAAAGTTTTAGAGGTAAAATCTTTGGGCGATCAGGGCGGTGCCGGAAACCTGGTGATCTGTGAAGTGCAGAAAATCCATATCCGGGAAGAATATCTGGATGAAAATGGAAATCTCGATCAGGCGAAGCTGGATATGGTGGCCCGGTTAGGAAGCAACTGGTACTCAAGAAACAATGAAAACAATCTGTTCGAAGTCCCGAAACCATTGGTTACCAAAGGCATCGGTTTTGATCAGCTTCCGGAAGCTATCCGGTACAGCCGCATTTTTACCGGAAATGATCTGGGTATGTTGGCCAATGTAGAAGTTTTGCCTGCAGGAGCCTATCATTCCAATGAAGATATTCATCGTGAAGCTCAAAAATGGTTACTGGAAAGTAAAATTGAAGAGGCCTGGAAGATGTTGACTAAATAAGAAAAGGAGTGAAAATTTTCACTCCTTTTTTATTTACTACAAAAAGTTAAGCTTAATAACAACATTGCCAACGTCCATTGGCATTTTGTACTTCAGAGCCAAAGTTAGGTGCGGCACATGGCGGCACAAGACAATTGCCCTGTCCATCACTAAAATAATTGTTATAGCAGCCACTTGCTGAGCAAACTAAAACTTTGTCGCCTCCTGAAATATGCTTCTGAGCTTCACGGCTCAGTTTCTGAGCATTTTTTAGATTTGATTTTTTCATAGTAATTTGAATTTAGATGTGTTAAAAGATATTTATAATTTAAAAGAAACAACATTTACGGGTTCCATTAACGGTTTGCATGTAACCATATACCGAAGGACAGGAAAGGATAAAGCACCGGTCGTTGCTATTATTAATAGAATTATCATAACATCCGGTTGGTGTAGTGCAAGAAGGAGAGGTCGGCCCCATCCCCAAAACGTTTTTTTGAGATTCCCGACTTAGTTTTTGTGCTTTTTTTGAACTTAAGATTTTTATATGGTCTGATTTAGTGGATTTAATTTCACTAAAGTATGAAAAATTATCAAACCCAATGATGAAATCTCATTTATCTTATAAAATTTCTGTTTATATTTTAAAATATGACAGGTTTAATTAATAATAGATCATTAGAAAATGCTTTACAATATGGCTAAAGTAAAGGCTGCCTTTTCAAGCAGCCTTCCGATTTTATTTTTTAAAAGCAACATTGTGTACTTCCACCTACCTGGACTTCCGTACCATAATCCGAATTGCAGGGCGACACAATGCAACTTCCCTGCCCATCACTCAGATAGAATTTGTAACATCCGCTTGGAGGACATGTTGTTCCCTGTCCAATAATACTTTTTTTAGCTTCTCTGCTTAGTTTTTTTAAATTTTTCATAGTATCTGATTTTTGATATTGTTTGCGTGACTAATATATAAAAAATTTACATAAAAGCAAATACCAATCTAAAATTCAACACATTACATAAACTCTAACTTATCATTTATAAATGCAATACACTTCTCGACTGCGGCATTCAAATCCTCCGGAAGTTCTCTTTCTTCCCAAGGTTCCTTGGCTCCGAAAGTATGATTGGCATTTTCTATTAAATACAATTCGGAATTCGGGTGCAGCAGATGCAGGTGCTCTGCGTTTTTTACTGACACACTTTCATCATCGGTTCCGTGGATGATTAAAAAATAGGCTTTTGCCATTTCAGTGGCCCGCTCCACATCAAAACGGTGTACATCTTTTTCGTAATCTTCATAAAACTGGTAATAATGCGGCATTTCCTGCTTTGTTCTCCCATTCAATACATAATATACGCCTGCTCTTTTCCAGTTTTCAAAAGCTTCATTTTTTGGAAAACGGTCCAGGTTGTCCACACCGGCCAGCGTAATCAGTCCATGGATTCTTTCATCTTCGTAGGTTTTGATAATGGAAATCCCTCCACCCCTGCTGTGGCCGATCAGGGTAATTTTATCGGCATCGACCTTATCATTTCCTGCAAAATAATCGATGACAGCCCCTAGATCGGAAAGTTCTTTTGAATAGTTATTGTTTCCAAAAGATTCGAGATCACTGAAATTAAGCGGATCAATAACCGTAGTACCGTTATGGGAAAAATTAAATTTCACAAAGAAAAATCCTGCTTCTGCAAACTTTTCCGCCATCAGGTTCCATGCACCCCAGTCTTTATAGCCTTTATAGCCATGCACAAAGATTACTAACGGCATTTTTCTTCCTTCTGCAGGATAAAATGCATCTCCCAGGAAGTCCCGGGTTTTCGGATTTGAAATCACAATATTCTTCTCTTTTATAATTCCCATATTTTATTTTTTATTCAATTTTATTATTCGCATGCCTTTTTGCTTTGCTTAAATCTTAAGCTAAATAATACGGCATTCACTTTATCTCACTGATTAATTAAATTCAATTCTCTTTTAAAAATATTAAAAATAGAAATAAACACAAAGGAAAACCTTATTTTTGCTTCATGTTGGATTTAAGAACGGTAACGGTAATGCGTTACATTCTGCCCCTGCGTGAAGGAGGTTCTCTTCCTGCTCTGGCAGAAGCTGATGATGATTTTAAGTATGTTCTGAAATTCCGTGGCGCAGGTCACGGGGTAAAAATGCTGATCTCCGAATTGTTGGGTGGAAAAATTACCGAAGCACTGGGGTTGAAGATTCCGGAGCTGGTTTTTGTTAACCTGGATGTGGATTTTGGCAGAACGGAAGCCGATGAGGAAATTCAGGATCTGCTGAAGAATTCTGAAGGACTGAATCTGGGCCTGCACTATCTTTCGGAATCCATTACCTACGATCCAAGCATATCTGTAGACCCGCTCCTGGCTTCAAAAATTGTCTGGCTGGATGCCTTTATTACCAATATAGACCGTACATTTAAGAATACGAATATGCTGATGTGGCATAAAGAATTGTGGATCATTGACAACGGGGCATCTTTCTACTTCCACCATTCCTGGCAGAATTTTGATACAGCAGCAAAAACCCCCTTCAAATACGTAAAAGATCATGTCCTGCTGCCCCAGGCCGCTCAACTTGATGAAGCCGACAAATTTGCAAAAGAAATTTTGAATGAAAATATTTTCAGGGAAATTACAAACCTGATTCCACAAGACTGGCTGCATTGGGATGATGCCGAAGAAAGCCCGGACGAAATCCGTGAGGTCTATTTCAACTTTCTGAAAACAAGACTGGAACATTCTGAAATCTTTTTAAAAGAAGCCAAAAATGCAAGAGGATAAAATTTACGAATACGCGGTTATACGTCTGGTTCCCAAAGTGGAGAGAGAAGAATTTTTCAACATTGGGCTGGTCTTGTTTTCCAAAAAAGAAAAATTCATTAAGGTGGAATTTTACCTGTGTCCCGATAAATTCAGGCTGATGAGAAGCAAGCTGGACTATGAGGACGTGATCCAAAACCTGGAAAGCTTTAAAAAAATTGCGGAAGGAAAAAAGGACGGAGGACCAATTGCCCAACTCGAAATCCCGGACCGGTTCCGGTGGCTGACGGCCGTCAGAAGCTCTTCAATACAGACTTCAAGACCTCATCCCGGAAAATCCAGAGACCTGGAAAAAACTTTTGAAAAGCTCTTTCAGGAACTGATTTTGTAAGCAATGAAAATATTCTCCCGGTTTCAAAAAATTACAATTGGTAAGACTTTTGATAGGCTTTTTGAGGAACAGACCTCCATTCTCAAAACAATATGTATGAAACAATTTCAGCAAAGTATAATGTACAGGTTTTCTTTAAACCTGTTTTTTATTTTTATCCTATCGTCATTTACCTTTGGATTTTCTCAGGAAATTATTGAAAAAAAGCTTCCTCCCAGCACGCTTCTTCCTGAAAAAACAGCACTACTTTCAAATATCGTTTACAAGAACAACAGTATCGGCAAGCCGGTCGCCCTGGATCTCTACAGACCGAAAAAGCAGACATCGGAAAAGCTTCCGGTAGTCATTTATGTTCATGGCGGTGCCTGGGCAAAAGGGGATAAAATGGTAAGGGCAGACAACTATATTGAAAGATTTATTTTAAAGCTTGTGGAAAAAAATTATGCGGTGATCAGTATCGACTATACGTTGGTTAGTGAATCGGTACATTTTCCGTTGCCTATTGAGGATACAAAAGATGCCGTGCGATGGGTAAGGAAAAATACAGAGACTTATAATTTTGACCCGGACAACATCGGGTTTTTCGGAGTATCTTCGGGAGCACATCTTTCATTGCTGGCAGCTTATACATCTGACAATGAATTTAAAGGCAGCCCGGAGCTGTCTCCTTATTCATCAAAGGTAAATTATGTCGTTGATAATTTCGGACCGACAGATTTAAATAAATTACTACATACCCGGTTGGGTAAAGTGCCGGTTGCTATTGTGGGACTATTCTTCAAGCCAATTGTTGAAATCCGAAAGAATCTGGTGTACGGAATTTCAGGATATGATATTAACGATGAAAAAAGAAAAGCAATCGATTATCTGGAAACCGTTTCGCCCATCAATGATACTGAAAACGGCATTCCTACTTTTATTCTTCATGGCAATAAAGATAAAGTAGCTCCTCTGAAACATTCGAAAAAACTGACCCGAAAGCTGAAGAAACAAAATATTGAAGCGACATTGGTTGTCGTAAAAGACGGCATCCATGGTTTTGGGACTACCGATAAGGCCTACATGGACCAGCTCAACAATGAAATGATCCAATTTATAGAGAAACATAAAAAGTAAAATTCAGACAGGATTTTTAATTTAGAATTAAATTAGTTCGGATTTAAGATATTTGGTTTAACTAAAGCGTATTTTACTTATCCAAAAACAGAATTCAAACTAATTTCTTATGAATATAAAAAATCTACTTTCAGTTTTTGTGCTTTGTACAGTAACACTTTCATGCAGCACAGGAGATTCCGGAGAGAGTCCTGAGACAGACGGATCACCTTCATCTTCGGAAGCAATGTACTTTCCACCGTCAGGAAACGATACCTGGGAAACAAAATCTCTATCCTCCTTAGGATGGCATCAGAATAAAGTCCAGGACCTGCTGAACTATCTTGAGGCTAAACATTCCAAAAGCTTTATAATCCTTCAAAACGGAAGAATCGTCATGGAAAATTATTTCTCTGGGCATACTTCCTCAACTCCATGGTATTGGGCAAGCGCAGGAAAAACCCTGACTTCCACGGTCACCGGAATTGCTGAGCAGGAAGGTTTTTTAAATATCAACAATAAGGTTTCCGCTTACATTGGAACGGGATGGACTATTGCGCCTCTGGCAAAAGAAAACCTGATCACTTGCCGGAACCTGCTGACCATGACTTCCGGACTGGACGACAGTCTGGGGGACGATGTAAGTCCGGCCAATTTAAAGTACAAAGCCGACGCCGGCACTAGATGGGCCTATCACAATGTGTATGTGAAGCTTCAGGATGTGGTGGCAGCAGCTACCGGACAGACGTGGCCTCAATATTTTAATACCAAGCTAAGGGATAAGATCGGGATGACGGGAAACTGGATCCAGAATGGAGACAACAGTGTCTATTGGAGCAATACGAGAAGCATGGCCCGTTTCGGACTGATGGCTTTAAACAACGGCAGCTGGAACGGCACGCCCATCATCAATTCCGCCTACTTTCAAAATGCCGTGAGTACTTCCCAGAATATAAATCTTGCTTACGGCTATTTATGGTCGCTGAACGGCAAAACCAGCTATCACCTTCCACAATCCCAATACCAGTTCAGCGGAAAGCTGATCCCAAGTGCGCCGGATGATATGTTTTGCGCCTTAGGGAAAAATGATCAGAAAATATATGTGGTTCCGGGCAAAAAGATCGTGGTCATCAGGATGGGTGATGCGGCAGATAATGTAAATCTGGCACTTTCGGATTTTGACGACGTACTCTGGCAGAAAATAAATGCCGTCATCAATTAATCAATACATAATTGAATCCTTAGAATCATCACTATCAACAAACTATACCTAAACAATATATTAATTTGCTAAATTGATATACATTAGATGATTTTATATGTTTAAAATAATTAACTTGGCAAATGTTTACAATATTGAAAGTAAAACTGCTTAAAAATTTATTTTTTTACTTATAAAAAAACTGTACGATATGGATTCATTAAATAACATCAATGCTTTAACCATTGTTTTTGTTTCTGTACTGATCTTTGCCATTGCCTATCGTTTTTACGGTATTTTCATGGCCAACAAAGTGCTTAAACTGAACGATCATAATACCACACCCGCCGTTGAATTCGCCGATGGCAAAGATTATGTGGCCACGAACAAAAACGTTCTTTTCGGGCACCATTTTGCAGCCATTGCGGCGGCAGGACCTTTGGTAGGGCCGGTTTTGGCTGCGCAGTTCGGATATCTTCCGGGCGCTTTATGGATCCTGATCGGGTGTGTCCTGGGCGGTGGGGTGCACGATATGGTGGTGTTATTTGCTTCCGTACGTCATAAAGGGCAAAGTCTCGCGACCATTGCCTCCAAAGAAATTGGCAAGACCACCGGAACTGTAGCCGGTTTTGCCATCCTTTTCATTCTTATTTTAACACTGGCAGGATTGTCGCTGGCCTGTATCAATGCGATGCATGAAGCTTCCTGGTCGCTGTTTACCGTTGTTATTACCATGCCGATTGCCATTATAATGGGACTGATTATGAGATACAGGAAAAACTCGGTGACCTTTGCCAGTATTCTGGGCGGCATTCTTCTGATTGCCGGGATTATCGGCGGACATAATCTCATGCAGAATGAAACCATGAATAATCTTTTTTCATGGGATATTACAACCATCTCCATTGCGATTCCGCTATACGGTTTTTTGGCTTCGGTATTGCCGGTATGGTTACTGCTTGTTCCAAGGGACTATCTTTCCACCTATCTGAAAATCGGAACCATTGTGATGCTGGCAATTGGAGTGATCCTCATCCATCCTACCGTTCAAATGCCGGCGCTTACCCAATTTATTAATGGCGGCGGGCCTGTTATCGGTGGGCCTGTGCTTCCTTTTATCTTTATTGTCATTGCCTGCGGAGCCATCTCAGGATTTCATGCAGTAATTGCTACCGGAACGACTCCCAAAATGCTGAACAAAGAAAGAGAAATCCTTTTTGTAGGATACGGCGCGATGCTGGTGGAAGGTTTTGTCGCTTTAATGGCATTGATTGCGGCATGTACTTTAATGCCCGGAGATTATTTTGCCATCAATACCCCTAAAGATTCTTATGATGCTTTCCTGGCCGCCCATCCTTCGCTTCACGGCGTTGACATCGATTATTTCTCACAAAAGATCGGGATCGATCTTCACGGAAGAACCGGCGGTGCAGTGTCTCTGGCAGTGGGAATGGCCCATATTTTTAATAAGATCCCTTATATGGACCAGCTGATGGCTTACTGGTATAATTTTGCCATCATGTTTGAGGCCGTATTCATTCTTACCGCTATTGATGCGGGAACGAGAGTGGGAAGATTCTTCCTGCAGGAAATGCTTGGCTCCGTAATTCCGAAATTTAATGATAAAAACTGGATGCCGGGGATTATCATCAGCAGTCTTGTATTCACTTTTGCCTGGGGATATCTGGTATTTACCGGAAATGTGAGCAGCATCTGGCCGCTGTTTGGAATCAGCAACCAGCTTTTGGCAGCCTGCGGATTGATTGTCTGCACCACGATGCTCATCCGCCTAAACCGTGGAAAATATGCATTATGCTCGGCTATTCCCGGGGTTTTTATGGCGGTCATTACTTTTTGGGCCGGATATATCCAGGTAACTTCCATCTATATTCCCAAAGGGCAGTATTTACTGGCTTCACTCGCAGTCGTGGCTATGGTTCTGATGCTGATTGTTTTTATCGGAGCTTTCCGTAAATGGTATCAATTGCTGAAAATAAATAAAGCGGAAACCGACTTTTACGGTGAACAGGTGAAAGAGCTGGTAGAGCGGTAGTAGGTGAATAGACAATAGTCAATGGTCAATTTGCTGCGCGTGTCAATTTTTTTTATTCACAATCGCAGCAAATTAATCATTGATTAAAACTTAAATAGTAGATCCTGCAAAATTATGAATCCCTAAAATTCACTATTCACTTGCGAAGCAAAATTGACCATTCACTACCAACCAATCACCATCAACCAGCACCTTAATTATCAAGCTCTTCATACAGCTGGCTTCCCCAAAACTGGACATCTCTTTCCGGCAGATTGGAATGATAAAAAACTTCTTTTACTTCTTCTATAATTTTGGCTACCGCCTCCGGATCCGTTGTTCTGATCCTTGTTTCATGATTATCTTTCATCCCGCTTCGGGTGAAGTTAAGAGAACCTACATAAGCAATCTCATCATCAATAATGTAAATTTTACTGTGAACAAAGGTTTTATGGGCAAAGTTTCCAGTGTTCGGAGAAACGAAAACCTTGAATGGGAAAAGCTGTTTATAGGTATAATGATAGACTTTCGTCTGTTTTATTTTTTTTACCACGGCGTCTCTTACAAAAAACATCAGGATAACAATGATGAAGCCGTACGCCAGTTTAAAATTGTTTAAGAGATATATCAAAGGAAACAAAACCACCCCCAGCCCGATTATCGCAAAAAGCAATGTTCCCGATAAACTCTGCAGATTGTCTTTGGTCTGTTTCGCTTTTTCATCGACATGCCTGTGCTGAATGATCAGCTTATGAATATTTTTCTCGTATCCGTAAAAATCCTCAATTTCATCACTGGTGATCAGCCTGATCTGAATCCCTCTGGAATGCAGGTCAATAAGTTCCTTTATGAGTACAGGCGAAAGATATGGGGAAACAATTTTTACATTTTTCCGGGCATTTCTGATATCCTGCATCATCTTGGCCCCTGCACTTTTCCCTATATAAATATCGCAAACCGCATTTTTGTAAAACATTCCCATCGTTCGAATTTATTTAATTTTCATCTAAAAAAGGCAGCAAAAATAAAAAACTTTGCAGAAAGTCCTGCAAAGCTATCTTAAAACAATGATCCGAAAATAGTGTTATTTCCTGATCTTCTCTACTCTTTTTATTTCGTTTACCAGCAAAGGAAATGCAGGTTGGGCCATTCCGCCATGATCAAATCCCTGAAGTTCATATAAGGTGGTCTCTTTATGGCCTTTCAGCTTCATCATTCTGGTCATATAAGCATTTTCTTCATATCTTCCTAAGAGCTCTTTTTCACGGTCTCCCGTTATCAGCAGCAACGGCGGCGCATCTGCCCGGATAAAATGAAGCGGCGCATACTCATCAATTCTTGCGTCCAGTTCATCGATTCCTTTTTCTTTCCTGATGGTAAAATGGGAAATCATCTGCCCGCTGAAAGGAATAATTCCGGCAAGCTGATTGGCATCAATTCCGTATTTTTCCAGATACATTTTATTTAAACCCACCATAATGGCGAGATAACCGCCTGCCGAATGTCCCGAAATAAAAACGAGATCTTCTCTTCCGCCATACTTTTTTATATTCTTAAATACCCATGCCGTAGCAGCAGCGGCATCTTCGATATATTTCGGAGCGTTTACTTTAGGAGAAAGCCTGTAATTCACGCCAATTACAGCGATTCCTTTATTCTTCAGCCCTTCAGGAATTTCTTTCTGTCCGCCCGTTAAGCCTCCTCCATGAAACCAGATGACCGTCGGGAAATTTTTGACATTTTTAGGAATGTAAACATCCAACACACATCTTTCATTGATGTAAACATCGGATTTGTTGGTCTTTTCGTCGTAATAATGAATATTTTGGGTCGTACTGTATTCCTGTGAAAATAAAGGGATGGAAAACAGCACGAAAATTAAAAACGGAAGGATCCTTTTCATTGTAAAACTTTTATTGACTAAGATACGAAATCTATATTGTCTCATTTTGATTATTACTAATGAATTTGTCTTGCCCACAGCTGACACAGATTTTTAGCAGATGATGGTGGATCTTTTTCTTATTGGGAATCTGAAATTTATTGGAATTAATTAACGTGAGTTCGATCTAAGCTGCTGTGATTCTGCTTTCATGAATGATATCACACTTGGTATTAATGGAAGGTTTTTTATCGAAGAAAGAATAAGCAGCCAGAGCTGATAAGATATTGAGGATAAAGTTCTCAAAACTTCTGTGCCTGGTATGTTCTATCTGACAGATATTCTTAAGTTCATCGTTTACAGATTCAATCAAAGCCCTTTTTCTGAGCATGATTTTGTCCTGTAAAAGCATTAGGGAATTTTTCATGTTTTTCTTTATTTTGGTTACCAGATGAACTCCGTCGATAAAGAGCTGTTCAAAAAGATCTTTTCCGATATAGCCTTTGTCTCCAAAAAGTTTCCCAAAGATTCTTTTATGCAGATCCATGCTCTTTAGCGGTTCCCTGTCATCTACATTGCCTGCGGTGAGGATAAAATCCAGGAGCTCACCTTTGTCATTAATAATCAGATGAAGCTTGAACCCATAGAACCATCCTAAAGAACATTGTCCCTTCTGAGCAATGCCTTTCAAGGTTTTGTGCTGCTTTTCCCTTTTGATATGACAGGCTCTTAAAGGCGTGGAATCTATAAAGGAAATGCCGGTACATTTTCCCAGGCACATCATCTTCACAAAAACCGCCATTGGGATATTCACTTTTTTCTGAAGCTCGACAAACCGGTTATAAGAAACCGTTACCGGGAATTCTTTTTTCATATATCTTTGGATATAGCCCTGGTAAAAATGTTTGAAATTTCTGAAAGCCCCATAATGAAACAGGATCATAATGGTCATCACTTCACTCTGGGACATAGCAAATTTTCGTTTTCTGATTCTGATTTTAGGGTCCTCTAAAGCATATTGCTGTAAAACCTTATCGAATTCTTTAAAAAACTCATCAACAATATAATAAATATTCGTAATTTTATCATTAGAAATCATAGCGGATTATTTAGTTTAAATATTTGAATTTCAATACCTTAAATATACTAAATTTTCCGCTGTTTTATATTGTTTTTTCTTGTTTCTTACGTCGAACTCACGTTAATTATATCGAATTTAATTCAACCAAATATTTCACAGATTGTTACGTATAGCTTTCTTTATAGCAAACTAAAATTGATTGGAAAGATGCTGACTGAAATCAATTGGATGCAGATAGCACGGATTTACAAAGTTTAATTGAGTTGATCGCTGTGTAAACCCGTGACACCTGTAGAAAATTTTAAATCTTCGTCAGTTTGGCGTATTTTAAAATCAGGTTTTTTTCGCCTTCATGCTGGAAAATAACCTTGGCCTTGATATTCTGGGGATCGGTTCCGTCCAGGAAGGTAACCTCTCCGATTCCGAAACGGTCGTGCCTTACTTTGTCTCCTACTTCGATATCCTGCGAAGAAGCACCGCTCGGATTAATGATTTTGGCCGTGCTTACCGGCTTCAACTTACGCGGCTCGGCGATAGGTTTTGAACTGTCTGATCTTTCAATGCTCTTCTTCTCCACTTTTTTAAAGCTTCTCATCTCGGAAGGATGCTCATCGAAAATATTGGATTTGATGCCGGAATTGTTGATGAATCTTTTTTCAATAGCCGGATTTACAAACTCGATATATTCATCATCGATTTCACTTAAAAATCTGGACGGTTCCGCATCGGTAATTTTTCCCCACTGGAAACGGGAAACCGCATAAGAGAAAAAGGCCTGCTTCTCGGCTCTTGTTAAGGCAACATAGAACAGACGTCTCTCTTCTTCCAGATCTTCCCGGGTGGCCGAGCTCATGAAGCTTGGGAAAAGATTTTCCTCCAGTCCTACCAGATGCACCACCGGAAATTCCAGTCCTTTGGAGAGGTGAATAGTCATCAGGGAAACCATGTCTTCATCATTATTTTTGTCCTGCGTATCGGCAGAAAGGGCGATATTTTCCAGAAAGTTCGGTAAGCTTGGATCGCCGTCTTCCAGCTGCATCTGCTCTTCGATGAATCCCTGCATCGAGTTCATCAATTCCTGAACGTTTTCCACCCTTGAAATCCCTTCCGGGGTCTGGTCGTCTTTCAGGAATTTAATCAGTCCGCTTCGCTTCGCTACTTCCATCGCGACATTATAAGCCGTCTCTGTTTTCAGCAATACCTGAAAAGCTTTGATCATCGACCAGAAGTCATTCAGCTTATTTAACACTCCATTGTTTAAGCCTAATTGCGGCGAGTACATCGCCAGGTTATCCAATACTTTCGATACGGAAACATTCTGGGCATCTGCAAAAACCACGAGCTTGTTCTGGGTTGTTTCACCGATTCCCCTTACCGGATAATTGATGATCCGCATCAAAGCTTCGGAGTCGTTTTCATTGACGAGAAGCCTGAGGTAGGCGATCAAATCCTTTACTTCTTTCCTTTGATAGAAAGACAGGCCTCCGTAAACTTTGTACGGTATATTTTTACGTCTCAGCGCATCTTCAAAAGCACGCGTCTGGGAATTGGTACGGTATAAAATAGCGAAATCGCTGTATTTTCGCTGCTCACGGTTGCGGGTTTCCCAGATATTTCCGGCTACGAAATTGGCTTCGTCCGCATCGGAAAGCGATCGGTATACTTTGATCTTCTCTCCTTCTTCATTTTCACTGAATACATTCTTCTTGAACTGCTGAAGGTTTTTCGCAATAACGACATTGGCCGCATTTACGATATTCTGGGTAGAACGGTAATTCTGCTCCAGCGCCACCGTAATGGCATCGGGATAATCTTTTTTAAAGTTTAAGATATTGTAAATATTCGCCCCCCGGAAAGAGTAGATCGACTGGGCATCGTCTCCCACCACACAGATGTTTTCAAATTTTGAAGCCAACGCTTTTACGATAAGGTACTGGGAATGGTTGGTATCCTGGTACTCATCCACAAGAATATATCGGAACCGGTCCTGGTATTTCGCCAGCACTTCCGGGAAACGGGTCAGCAGCTCATTGGTTTTAAGCAGCAAATCATCAAAATCCATCGATCCGTTTTTGAAGCACTGCTCCACGTAACGCTGGTAGATCTGCCCGATGAATTTCATATTGGCTTTTTCATCGGCTTCCAGCAATTCAGGATTGTTGAAATAAGCTTTTACCGTAATGAGATTATTTTTGTAGGTGGAAATTCTTGCCTGGACCTTTTTGGGTTTATACAGATCGGCATCAATATTCATGTCTTTCAGAACTTTCTTGATGACGTTTAAAGCATCCTGCTGATCGTAAATGGTAAAGTTGGAAGGATAACCCAGATAATGGGCTTCGCTTCTGAGGATCCTGGCAAAAACGGAGTGGAAAGTTCCCATCCATAAGCTTTTGGCATTGCTCTGGCCCACGACTTTTGCAATACGCTCCTTCATTTCTTTTGCCGCCTTATTGGTAAAGGTTAAAGCCAGGATATTAAAAGGGTCTACTCCATTGGTGATCAGATGGGCGATACGCATCGTAAGAACACGCGTCTTCCCGGAACCTGCGCCTGCAAGCACCATCAACGGCCCTTCAAGTGAGGTAACGGCATCAAATTGTGATTCATTCAGTCCTTTCAAATAATCCTCCATACTGCAAAAAAATTAGGAATACAAAATTAGTGTATTATAAGGAGAATTCAAATTCTGATTCATAAACATCTGTGCATATTCTGTTTACTAATATTATGCAAATACTGAATTAAACTTTCACACACCTTCTGCTTAGAATATTGGTAAACAAAAAATTTGTCCTTCATTTCTAAAAAGACATTCTGAATTTTTCAGACACGGCATCATACTCAAATGTGACCGACTATCCGTGTATTAATGCTGAAAAAAGTGATTTCCGGAATATTTAAATTTCCTTTATATAAGTTCTTACCCGGGTGATCATATCTCCCATATCGAAAGGTTTTGCGATAAAATCATTGGCTCCTGCATCCAGGGCAGACTGTTCCAGTCCGCGACTGGCCGACATGATAAGTACAGGGATATCGCAAAGGTTTTCATCGGCTCTGATGGTACGGCAGATATCCCTTCCGTCCTCACCGGAAAGCCACATATCCATCAGGATAACATCAGGTTTAGACTGTGAATTCAAGGCATTGAGCATATCTGATCCTTTATAGAACTTGGCAACGCTTAATCCTTCGAGTTCCATCATCATTTCAATAGAATCAACAATTGCAGGACTGTCATCCAAGACTAAAATTTGTGTAGAAGTAGACATGTTTTATATTTTAATTTTAGGTATCTCGAAGCAAAAATCAGACCCATTTCCTTCTACAGAATGAACATAAATTCTGCCGCCCGTTCTTTTAATAATTTCTGATGAGATGTAAAGCCCTAAGCCTAAGCCCGGAAACGTATGTTCTTTGGTGCCGCTTACCCGGTAATACTGCTCAAAAACTTTTTGCTGCTTATCCTGTGGGATCCCAATCCCGAAATCCCTTACACTGAATTTTATCATATTATCCTTCAGTTCAGTAGATACAATAACTTCATCGGCGTCGGGAGAATATTTAATCGCATTGCTGATCAGATTGCTCATCACCTGCGAAATCCGGTGTCGGTCTGCCGTTACATTTCCGATCTCATTTTTATAAAAGATAATCTTATGCCTTGCAGTCATCTGCTGCTCGACAACAATGTCTTCCGCAAGCTGGTCAAAATCAAATTCAGATTCATTCAGCTGGATTTTTCCGTTCTGAATTTTGGTAACATCCAGCAAATCATTTACAAGCTCGGTAAGGGTATCAATCTGCCTGTTCATCCTTTTGGCCACCTCAGCATTCCTGAAATCTCCCTGCTTGTTGAGGTTGGTTTCGATAAACTGGGTATACAGTTTCAGGCTGGTAAGCGGAGTTTTCAGCTCATGGCTGGCAATCCCTAGGAAATTGTCTTTTTGGGTCTGCAGCTGTTTAAAATCATCAATATCAGTAAAAGTTCCGGTCCATTGGCTGATCTCTCCATTATGATCGAAATTGGCAACCGCTCTTCCCAGGAACCAACGGTACACTTCAGGGTTACCGGGGTCTGCAAACTCATATTCCACTTCAAAAGGTTTTCCTGTTTTTAAGCTTTCTTCCCAGATTTTCAAAATCCTCGAATAAACTTCCGGCCTGATCACTTTTCTTATGGCTTCATTGGGATCTTCATCTTTAGCAAAGCCCATATGCTTGTACCAATTGTCATTCATGTAATTGATCCTGCCGTTCTTATCGCTCGTCCATACAAACTGGGGCATGGAATCGGCCAGGTCGCGGTATTTTTTCTCTCTTTCCTGTACCTCTTTCCGGGTAGCCACCAGATCGGTAACGTTAACGGCTACATTATAAATGGCGTATACTTCACCGGCAGCATTTTTAAGCGGCTTATAAGAAAAATTATAATAAAAAGTCTGAAGCTTACCATCCACTACAAGATCTGCCGAATCTTCCGTGGCCGTGTAGGATTGCCCGGTCTTGAAGATATCCCTCAGGATACCGATAAAAGGCTGTCCTTCAAGCTCAGGAAGCGCATCTTCCAGCTTCATTCCGATTACGGAAGCATCTTTTCCCCATGTTTTCAGCATCGGTTCATTGGCCAGCTCAATATAAAGATCATCGGTTCGGTAAATTGCAATACAATAATCTGATTTTTTAATAAGATCCTCAAAACGGTATTCGCTGTCGAGCAGCTTCCGTTCTGAGATCACCTGATCGGTAACTTCCGTGGCCACGACACTTACCCCGATAATTTTTTGCTCATCGTTATAAACCGGGGAATAGATAAAATCGAAAAAATGTTCTTCATAGCTTCCATATTTATCTAAAAAAACAGGCCATCGATTTCCGTTGAAAATTTCCCCTTTGCGATAAACATTATTCAGGATTTCTTCAAATCCCTGATCTTTCACTTCCGGAATCGCCTCAAATACAGGCATTCCGATTACCGATTCATCCCTCCCCCAAAGTCCGAGCATCTGCTCATTGGCATTACTGATGATAAAATCGTCGCCCATCAGCAGAGACATCGCCACAGGAGCCTGACTGAATAAAGTGACCAGTGAATCATGAGAAATTTTCTGGTTTGAAATGTTTTTCATTATTATTAAGGGGTTCTTTTTACAAAATTAATTTTTATTCTAAATTTTTCTAATAAATTTAATACCACTTTTTAGAATTTACCAACATTTCTCTAAAGAAATATCTTCTGATTGATTTTTTATTTTGAAAATGTAACAATTAATGTAATTTTGGGACTAATTGACAAAACAATTTCTACTTTATGAAAAAACGACTTCTTTCTGTTGCTGCAGCGGCTTTCTTCGGAATGGCCCTGAATGCACAACAAATTAAATTCGAGGAATATGACTTACCAAACGGTCTTCACGTAATTCTTCATCAGGACAATTCTGCACCGGTTGTTACAACAGGCGTAATGTACCACGTAGGTGCCAAAGATGAAGTAAAAGGAAGAACAGGTTTTGCCCACTTTTTCGAGCACCTTTTATTTGAAGGAACGCCGAATATCAAAAGAGGCGACTGGTTTAAGATCGTTTCTTCAAACGGAGGACAAAACAACGCTAACACGACAAACGACAGAACGTATTACTATGAAACTTTCCCATCCAATAACGAACAGTTAGGCCTTTGGATGGAATCGGAGAGAATGCGTCATGCCGTAATCAACCAGGTGGGAGTTGACACCCAAAGAGAAGTTGTAAAGGAAGAGAAAAGGCTGAGAATGGATAACCAGCCCTACGGAAACCTTTTCACGACCATTCAGAAAAACTTATTTACCAATCACCCGTATAACTGGCCGACCATCGGTTCTATGGAAGACCTGAACGCAGCAAAGCTTGACGAGTTCCAGGCTTTCTACAAGAAATTCTATGTTCCGAACAATGCAACCTTGGTGGTAGCAGGAGATATTAAGCCTGAGCAGACGAAGAAATGGATTCAGGAATATTACGGCGGAATCCCGAAAGGAACGGTTTATCCTAAAAATTATGCGAAAGATGCACCGATCACTCAGGAAAAAGAAGTAACGGCAACAGATCCGAATATCCAGCTTCCGGCTTATGTGTTCGCGTACAGAACACCGGCTAACAAAGAAAAAGATGCTTATGTTTTAGACATGCTTTCTTCTTACCTGAGCAACGGTAAATCTTCTGTTCTTTATAAAAAATTAGTGGATCAGGATAAGAAAGCCCTACAAGTACAGGCTTTCAACCAGGGTCTTGAAGACTACGGAATTTTCGCGTTCTTCGCCATCCCGATGGGACAGACGACCAAGGCAGCTTTACAGGCAGACATCGATGCAGAAATCAAAAAGATTCAGACGACGTTAATCTCCGAAGAAGATTACCAGAAGCTTCAGAACCAGTTTGAGAACCAATTTGTAAATGCCAATTCCAGCATCCAGGGAATCGCTGCTTCATTGGCGACCAACCACGTATTGATGGGCAACACCAACCTGATTAATAAGGAAATCGATATTTACCGATCGATCACCAGACAGGATCTTCAGAATGCGGCTAAAAAATATCTTAATTCCAACCAAAGAGTAATCATCAACTACGTACCTGAGAAAAAGTAATCCGTTAGGATTTTTAGGTGAAAAAATGATTATCAAAAATTAAATTTTACAAATGAAAAAGCAATTAACATATATAGCTGCAGCATTTTTCTTCGCAGGAATGGTTTCAGCACAAAAAATAGATCTTAATGCAATGCCGAAACCGGGACCGACGCCTGTGATCAACATTGCAAAACCGAAGACGTTCCAGATGAGCAACGGCCTTACCGTAATGGTGGTGGAAAACAACAAGCTTCCACGCGTAAACGCGAGCCTTACCATGGACAGACCTCCTTATTATGAAGGGAATGTAGTGGGGGCCAGCGAAATAATGGCGGAGCAGTTCGAAAATGGAACTATGAACCTGAGCAAGGATGCCTTCAACAAAAAAGTGGATTACCTTGGAGCAAACCTGAATTTCTCTTCCAATGGGGCTTCAGCAAACTCCCTTTCAAAATATTTTCCTGAAGTATTGGGACTGATGGCAGATGCCATCGTTAATCCTAAATTTTCGGCTGAAGAAATCCAGGATTCCAAAGACAGAGCCATCGAAGGACTGAAATCTGAAGAAAAGAACGCTTCTGCTATCGCTTCAAGAGTTTCAAACGCGTTGATGTACGGAAAAAACACATCAAGAGGTGAATTTGAAACCGTTGAAACCATCAACAGAATCCAACTGGCTGACGTACAGAATATCTACAAGAAATATTACACTCCGGATAACGCCTATCTGGTAATCGTAGGAGATGTAAAATTTGAGAAAGTAAAGCCGATGATTGAAAAGGCTTTCAGCGGATGGAAAAAAGCCAACACGCCGATCACTCCGGTAGAGCCTGCTGTGAACGTTGCTAAAACGGAAATCGATGTAGTGGATGTTCCTTCTGCCGTACAGTCTGTGGTTTCGGTAAACAACCTGAACACCTTAAAAATGAAAGATCCTAACTACTTCCCTGCAACAATCGCGAATTATATCCTTGGCGGTGGTGGTGAAGCAAGGCTTTTCATGAACCTTCGTGAGAAAAACGGATTTACTTACGGTGCTTATTCAAACATGAGCCCGAGCAAATATTCTCCACAGTTCTCTGCAAGTGCCAGTGTAAGAAACGAGGTAACGGATAAAGCGGTAAAAGAGTTCATGAACGAACTTAACGCAATCTCAAACGTAAAGCCGGAAGAATTGGCCAATGCCAAAGCTAAGCTTAAAGGTTCTTTCATCCTTTCTCTGGAGCAGCCCGCAACGATTGCTAGATTTGCCCTGAACCAGAAAATCCAGGATCTTCCCGATGATTTCTATACCAACTATCTTAAGTCGATCGATAAAGTAACCGCTGCTGATGTTTCGGGTGCTGTAAATTCGACCATTTTACCTAATCAGAGCAGAATTTTCATCGCCGGTAAAGCTTCCGATATTTCTGAAGGACTGGAAAAATTAGGATATCCTGTAAAATATTACGACACTCAGGCTAATCCTGTTGCAAAACCGTCTGCGAAAAAAGTAGACGCTAATGTAACGGTAGCTTCTGTTACCGATAAATACATCGATGCGATCGGAGGAAAAGCGAACGTTTCTAAAATTTCTTCATATACCATAAACGCTACGATGTCTATGCAGGGACAGAACCTCACCGTGAAAACGGTAAAAGCACAGGGCGGAAAAGAGCTGACTCAGGTAACTTCCGGGGGACAAGTTTTTTTCAAAGAGGTTTTTGACGGGAAAACCGGATATGCCGAACAAATGGGCCAGAAAATTCCTGTAAAACCGGAGGAGATCGCCGAAAAACAGAAAAATACCGAGCTTTTTGAAGAAATGGCTTTCGCCAAATCTCCTGAATATAAACTGATGGGCATCGAGAAAGTTGGCGGTGAGGATTCTTACGCCATCAAAGGCCCTGAAACGACATATTACTACAGCGTTAAAACCGGATTAAAGACCGGGGAAACCAGAACGGTAAAGGCTCAGGGGCAGCAGTTCAGCGTTCCTACCGTATTCTCGGATTACAAAGATGTGGCAGGTGTAAAAATGCCGTACACGATCTCTGTAAACCAGATGGGAATGGATATGACGATGACTGTAAAGTCTTACGAAATCAATCAGGCAAAAGATGCTGATTTTAAATAAAAACATTCTGATTTACAGAAAAACGGCAGCTTCGGTTGCCGTTTTTTATTTTTGGAATATTTAAGGTTCTTTCTTTGCTATTCCGCAAAAAAAGATTAAATTTGCCCATTCAAAAAGATATCAAATAATGGATTCTATATTTATACTATTGATGGTTCTTATTATGATCGCCAGTATTTTACTGGTTATCATCGTTATGGCTCAAAATCCAAAAGGCGGAGGCCTTTCCAGTACTTTCGGAGGTGCATCTTCAGCTCAGTTTGGAGTGCAGAGAACCAACGACTTTATGGAAAAAGCAACATGGACGCTGGGCGGAACTATTATCGTTCTTATCCTGTTGAGTGTTGTGATTACAGGTAAACCATCGGCTGCGGCACCAGCAGTTCAGGCTCCCGTAAAAAAGGAAGCTCCGGCTAACCAGACTGCGGCTCCTGCTTCAACACCGGCTCCGGTTCAGACTCCGGCACCAACCAAATAAGCAAATAATTATTTTACATAGAAAAAGCAACTCTGCATGGAGTTGCTTTTTTATTTTATACCTGTTCGATAATTTTCAATTTATTATCATTTCGCACCAGGTAAAGAGCTCGGTTGGGACTTCAGTTTTGTCTAAATATAGTTGCTTTTGACAAGATAACAATCCGGAACGTTAATAAGTAATACGCTTAGCTTTAACACTGATCAGAAAAACTTCCAGCCTCCGGCTTCCCTCTTCCCGCCCATTAGATTCTATCCTGGATTGACGCTATTTCAGTTTAATCTTTTCAATTTTATGCCTCAGGTTCAATCCGGCCTTCAGAAAGGAATACTGTACCGGCTTTGACTTTCGGTAGTATTTATCGATAAAAATATGCATGGCTCCGTAAAAGCGTTCCAGGTATACTTCGTTTTTTACCGTGCTTTCCCCTTTATGATGAAGAATGGAAGTCTTACCGTAATAAAAGTTTTTAAAGCCGTTTCTGAGTAAAGTGTAACAGAGATCGATATCTTCCCCATACATAAAATAAGCTTCATCCAATCCTCCTACTTTCTGATAGACCTCTTTCTTCACCAGCAGAAACGCCCCGGTAATAACATCTACCTCTGCGACTGCCTGTTCATTTATATCACATCGGTAATACGACTTGGAATTATTCTTTTTAAAATTGGTAAAAAGCTTTTCAAAAGAATTAAACATATCAGGAACAGAACGTTTGCTTTCAGGTAAAAAATTTCCTTCTGCATCGTGCATCCTTACGCCCAGACAGCCGAAATCTTTATGGGAATCTGCAAAGTCCAGTATTTCCTTCATGTAAAAACCTTCCAGCTCAGTGTCCGGATTCAGGAGCAGGAGATACTCCCCTTTCGCCGCTTTTATCGCCTTGTTATTGCCTTTGGCAAAGCCGTCATTGGTTTCGGAAGAAATGAAGTGTACTTCCGGAAATTCGGAGATCAGGTTTTTCCAGGACAAATCCGTTGAAGCATTATCTACCACAATCACCTCGTAACCGATATCTGCCAAATAATTCCGGACAGATAAAAGACAGTTCCGAAGCAATTGGGTGACATTATAATTAACGATAATGACGGACAACCTCATATGAATTTCCTTTGGTTAGTTTTTTAAATTGTAATAAAATGTTCTTGTAAGCAAAAGTAAGTATTTCCCTTTATAAAAAACCTTTAGCAATAGGTATTGAAACAAATTTATATTTTTCAGAAGATACATTTCCCTCAGATTTTTCTGAAACCCTTTTTCCATTTCTGAAAGATTGGCAGAAAGTCCGGAAACCCCGAAGGTCCTTTTTCCTCCGTCTGCGATCAGCAGGCTTTCATCAAGAATATACATTTTATGGTGTATCGAAATCTTCATCCAATAATTCAGGTCCTCTGCGTACCGCTGGTCTTCATTAAAGAACCCTGTTTCTTCGAGGATTTTTCTTTTAAAAATCACTGTGGAAGGCTGGGCTTCATTCCGCAAGAGCAGCTTATTAAAAGTAATCTCCGCCAAGTTGTTTTTCACCTGGTAAGGCGGCAGGATTTTGCTGTTGTTCCTGCGGGTCGCGAGAAAGTCGATATCCAGATTTCTAGCCGTAAGCAACTTCAGCTGCTTTTCCGTTTTTTCGGGAAGCCACTCGTCATCCGAATCCAACAGGGCAATAAATTCGCCGGTAGCTGCCCGTAAGCCCGTATTTCGGGCCTTCGAAACACCACCGTTCGCCTGTTCGAAAAACTGGATTTTTAAGGCAGTATTCTCTCTGATAAATGACTCAACAGCTTTTTTGCTCCCGTCTGTAGAACCGTCGTTGATGATGATGATTTCAAATTCCCTTGTGTCTACCGTCTGGGCTTTTATGGAATTCAGCGCAGCCAGGATGGTATTTTCAGCGTTGTATAAAGGAATAATTACGGAAATCATCTGGAAAATTTAAATTAAGAATTTCCTTCACTGTAAGGAAGTCTGTTCATAATCGATCTTCCCAACGAAATCTCATCGGCATACTCGAGTTCATCCCCTACGGAAATCCCTCGTGCAATGCTTGAAAAATTCACCTCGGCATCTTTGAACTTTTTGTAGATATAATAAGCCGTGGTATCTCCTTCCATCGTAGCGCTCAGCGCAAAAATAAATTCCTTTACCTTTCCTTCGCTCAGCTTTTTTTCAATGCTCGGGATATTCAGCTGGTTGGGCCCTACTCCTTCCATCGGGGAAATTTTACCACCCAGGATCAGATATTTCCCGGAGTATTTCCCGGTATTTTCAATGGCGATTACATCACGCACATCTTCCACGATACAAATCAGCTCATCACTCCGTTTATCATTGCTGCAAATTTCACAGATTTCAAAATCTGAAAAATTATGACATTCTTTGCAGTATTTGATATCGTTAACAAGGCTGATGAGGGAGTTTCCCAGGCTCACCGCTCTGGAATTGGGCTGCTTCAATAAATGTAATGCCAGTCGCAAAGCTGTTTTCCTTCCGATTCCGGGAAGCCCGGAAATTTCATCTACCGCTTTTGCCAATACTTTACTTGGGTAATCCATAACACAAAAATAGTGATTATTGTTGAGAGTTTACAACTGATACCGGCCTGTTTTTGATGTGATATTTTACGAAAAACTCAGTTTAAATTCCGGGAAAATTTTAGCCTGTGCAATTCCCTGTTTCCCATCTTCAATTAAAAATCTTATCTTTGGTCTACTTAATATTAACTGAAAAAAATAAACCAAATGGTACTTAACAACTTAAATTATCCGCTGGATTTTAAATTTAAGATTACGACGCTTGCGAGCGATTTCAACATTACTGACAGAAACGGGAATTATGTAGCGTATGTTCGTCAGAAAATGTTCAAGCTGAAAGAAGATGTCATCGTTTTCAATGACGAAAGCAAATCCAAAGAACTTTTCAGAATCAAAGCCAATCAGTGGATCGATTTTAATGCTTCTTATTCATTAAGCGAAATTGCTACGGGAAGAAGCTTCGGACGACTGGCAAGAAAAGGAATGCGTTCGATCTGGAAAGCGAGCTATGATATCCTGGATGCCAATGATCAGCCGAAATTCAAAGTACAGGAAGACAATGGCTGGGTAAAGGTTTTCGATAATATGGTAGGAGAAATCCCTGTGATCGGGATGTTTACCGGATATTTCCTGAATCCGTCGTACACTGTAACGGGAATAGACGGAAAAGCCTATTTCAAACTGAAAAAAATGCCGTCTTTCTTTGGAAGAAGGTTCCAGCTGGACCGCCTGATCGATATCGATGATGAAGAAGAAAGCTTGGTGATCCTTTCCTTATTGATGATGACCCTGCTGGAGAGAGCAAGAGGATAATATCAGAATTTTGCAGTTTTATTAATAAACATCTCATTTGATTTAGATGATACAATTATTTCCTCAACCAGATTCTCTTTAGAAAAAAGATCTTTTTTTGCTAAAATAATCAGAGCCGAAAGAATCAGATTGGGAACAATTGAACTATTCAAAGCATTGCGAGCGCAGAAACATAAAATTTACATTTATACAACATCTTACAGAAGCGTATTAAAAGTGAAGTTAATGTTTTTATCTCACGGTATTCCGGTCGATTTCGTTGTTAATTAGCAAATGTATGAGAAAAAAGTTAGAAGTAAAGGAAAAAACATGTCCAAATTTCCTCCTGCATTTGATATTAATATTCATATTGATGATTCAGCCGGAGTGGAAATGGAAGGAAGAAAGTTTGGATTTAAAACAATTATAATATCAGTCAGTGATACAGACTGGGTAAATACTATTCTGAAAAAAATCGATGAATTTTAATTTCAGAATTTATATTAAATAATATCACAATGAAATATTTAATCATTTTTTTGTCGGCTTTCTTATTGATAGCCTGTAAAAAGGAGAAAGAAACGATTTCCGGTTCAGAAAAAAAAGATTCCGTAACAGTTGTTCAGGATACGGTAAAGGCTGAAACTTCTTCCGGTGCCATATTGGTGGAAACATTTCCTTTCCCGAAAGAAATTAAAGAATGCTCCTGCTATTTTGCAAAGAACAAGGCTGATTTTGAAAACGAAAAGTACATCTATGCCGATGATGCGGGGAAAACCGCTTATATGAAACTGGACGGAAAAAGACTCGCGATGAACCTGATCTCTTCCAGCGATATGGAAGTAGATGAACAGCTGAGCAAAGAAATAGAAAGCGGAGATTATAAAATTTCCATACAGGGAAAAAAAATAAAAGACGAGGAAGCGCTGCTGTTCGAAGGGACCATCAGAATTGAAAAACCGGACGGAACCGTTGTTACCCTGCCGATTTACGGAGAGTGCGGATGTTAACAGCTTCTAGCTTCTAGCTTCTAGCTTCTAGCTTCTAGCTTCTAGCTTCTAGCAAAAATATAGCTTCCGCTTTATGGAAGCATTTTTTATTTTGTAATTTTGAGAAAAATAAATTCAATGGAACTATCGAATATAGAACCGCAGATTATCTGGAAAAATTTCTCCAGATTAAATGCAGTTCCGAGACCATCAAAAAAAGAAGAAAGGGTAATTGCCTTCATCAAGGAATTCGGTGAAAATCTGGGACTTGAAACAACAGTAGATGCCGTGGGAAATGTAATCATCAGAAAACCGGCCACTCCGGGAATGGAAGACCGCAAATCGGTGGTTTTGCAATCCCATCTGGATATGGTCTGCCAGAAAAACAATGATGTAAATTTCGATTTTGAAACGGAAGGCATCAATATGGAAGTTGACGGGGACTGGGTAAAGGCAAAAGGAACTACTTTGGGTGCCGACAACGGTCTGGGAGTGGCAACCATCATGTCGGTCCTGGAAAGTTCGGATATTCCGCACCCTGCTCTGGAAGTTCTTTTTACCATCGACGAAGAAACCGGGATGACAGGGGCATTAGGACTGAGACCGGGACAACTGACCGGTGATATTTTACTGAACCTGGATACGGAAGAAGATGATGAAATCGATATCGGCTGTGCAGGAGGCATTGACGTTACGATTTCCCAAAATTATCCAACAGAAGCGGCTCAGGGACAAATTGTAAGATTTGAAGTGAAAGGTCTTCAGGGCGGTCATTCCGGAATGGATATCCACAAAGGTTTCGGGAATGCGAATATGATCCTGGGACGCCTGTTGTACAAAGCACTGGAAAAAGAAAACATTCAGCTGGTTTCCATCGATGGCGGCGGACTGAGAAATGCTATTCCGAGAGAAGCTGTGGCGATTGCATCCGTAAGAAATGCCCAGGAATTTATTGACGAACTGTCAACCGGCCTTAAAAATGAAATTTTAGAGGAATTTGCCAGTATAGAAGCCGGAATCCAGATTAATATTGAACATGCGACTACTTCTGAAAAAGCCATTTCCGAAGGAGATTCAAAGAAAATTATTCTGACGTTGAAATCCCTTCATAATGGTGTATACCGAATGAGTCCGGATGTGAAGGATCTGGTAGAATCTTCAAACAATGTGGCAAGGGTTGAACTGAAAGAAGGGGCTTTAAGAATTTTAAACCTTTCCCGGTCATCGGTTGAATCTTCTAAAGATGCTGTAGCGGAGCAGCTTAAATCCGTGGCAGATTTAGCAGGAATGAATACGGTATTCAGCGGTTCTTATCCGGGATGGAAGCCGAAGCCGGGTTCTGAAATCGTTCAGCTGATGGAGAAAATCTATACGGAAAAGTTTACGGAAAAACCTCATGTTGTAGCTTGCCACGCCGGACTGGAATGCGGAATCATCGGAGCAAACTACCCTGAAATGGAAATGGTAAGCTTCGGACCAACGATCCGTGGCGCCCACTCTCCGGACGAAAAGGCAAACATCTCCTCCACCCAGAAATTCTGGAGCTTCCTAAAAGATATTTTAGCGAATATTCCACAGAAATAAGATTGAAATCATGATCGGGACCTGGAAAGGAAAATACAGATACCATTTTAAGACAGGTGTTGAATTTAATAATCAGGAAGTTGAGTTTATCATTGAAATCAAAGAATTTGATGGTGAAAAATTTTCCGTAACCGTTAAGGATCTTAATGAATATTTCGGAACAAAAGGCATCGTAATTATAGAAGGTAAAATTAATATTTTGTAAAGCAGATGCCAGTAAAAACCCTTGTTTTAAACCATAAAAGAAGAGTGGAAGACTCCAACAAAAAACACAGGCCTATTTATTATTCTGGAATTTCAAATCATGAGAATTCGTTTTCAGGAACTTGGAAGATAAAAGGCGGTATCAGTTTTTTCAATAAACAATTGTATCTTTCTCTTACAACAAAAGGATTCTGGGAAATGAATAAACTATAAACTGCAAGATTGCGGTTTAGAATATCCAAAGTCGTTGATTTTGGATATTTTTGTTTTAATTTATTAAATACATTATGAAAAGCATCACCGTATTCTGCGGATCGAGTTTCGGTTCGGACAATATTTATAAAGAACAGGCAATCTTATTAGGACAAACATTGGCTAAACAAGGCATTCAATTGATCTATGGCGGCGCTGATGTCGGACTCATGGGCGCTGTAGCAGACGGAGCTTTAAATGCCGGCGGGAAAGTTATCGGCGTCCTTCCCACTTTTTACAGTCTAAAGAAATTGCCCACAAGCAGCTGACGGAACTTATTCTGGTAGAAAGCATGCATGAAAGAAAAACCAAAATGAATGATCTCTGCGACGGTGTAATTGCTCTTCCCGGCGGTTATGGAACCCTTGAGGAATTCTTTGAAATGATTACCTGGGCACAGCTTGGCCTTCACCAAAAACCGATCGGCATTCTGAATATTGACGGCTTTTACGACGATCTGATCAGTATGGTTCAAACCATGGTAATTAAAGGCTTTTTAAAACAGGTTAATCATGATATGTTGCTGATCAGCGATCGTATTGAAGAGCTGTTGGAAATGATGAAGAATTACCAAGCACCCACGGTTGGAAAGTGGATTTCAAAAGAAGATGTTTAGCAGACGTTCTCAATTGCATTTCCTTTTATTTCGGAACGCTGAAAGGGTTTTAATTACAACGGAAAATTTGTACATTCAGGAAAAATCAAATTCATTAAATTTATCCATTTTAAAATAAGAGTTTACAAATGCCTGACGATTATCTGAATAAAATTTTAGCCGAATATAAAGAATCCCATTCCTTATATTCCGCTTTAGGTTCCAAAGTGGAACATACGGTAAAAAGATTATGCAAGAATATTCCTATCCATCAGATCACCAGCAGAGTAAAAACCAGAGGAAGCCTTGCCCAGAAAATCATCAAAAAAGATAAATACAGGAACCTGGACGATATCACCGACATTCTGGGATTGAGAATCATCACCTATTTTGAAGATGACATTTCCAAAATTGAGGAAATCCTGAACCGTGAATTCACCGTTGACTGGACCAATTCTGTCGATAAGGGAAATATAGAGATTGATAAGTTCGGATACAGAAGTATTCATTTTATCCTTCAGATCAGTGAAAATAAAGCGGAGATGAAAGATTATGCGGACTTTAAAAATATCAGGTTTGAAATTCAGATCAGGAGTATTCTCCAGCATTCATGGGCAGAAATCGAGCATGACCTGGGATATAAATCGGTTACGGATATTCCTCAGAAGGCACAACGTACATTCTACCGGGTCGCAGCCCTGCTCGAACAGGCAGATATAGAATTTACCAAGCTGAAAAAGGAAATCCATGAATTTGAAAATTCAGTAAGTAAAAACCTCAAGAACAAAAGAGAACTGATTAATATCAATGAATCAACTATTATTGCCTTTGTAAAAAAGAACACATTGCTTCGCGAGATCGAAAACAAAGTGAGGAAAGCACTCAAAACGCCTGGCCAATCAAAGTTTGATACCGCTTATATTTCGGCAAATCATTTTCCGGCACAGCTTAAAGATCTGGGAATTCTGAATCTTATACAATTGGAGGACGAGCTTTTGAAGCATAAAGACGACATTATCACCAGTGAAATCAGTTATCTGAAGTCAGTAAATAAAAATCTGACCGACCAGAGCATTAAATTTGCCATTCCGCAGGGAGCTCCTATACTATGGCTGATTCATTATCTCCAAAGCAAGCATAATACAAGATAACAAAACCTCCTGAATCTTCAGGAGGTTTTTATATATTTTCTAAAAATAAATTCTCTAAGGATAAGGGGCAATCTCTACTTCCAGCCCTTCCATTTCTGGAACGATGTGCAGCTGGCAGCCCAGTCTGCTGTTGCTTTCTACATGGAACGCTTCACCCAGCATAGCATCTTCTTCATCCCCCATCGGCTCAAGCCCAGGATCGTTTACCACGTACACCTGACAGGAAGCACACATGGCCATTCCTCCGCAAACCCCTATCGTTCCTTCCTCTGCCAATTCATACGAACGGATGATTTCCATTAAATTCATGGACATATCCGTTGGGGCTACTACATCATGGGTCACGCCTTCACGGTCGGTGATCTTTATGTTTATATCGCTCATTTCTATTCTATTGATTTCTAATGTTATTCGCTGATGGCAGGACCTTCAACGGCAACAAATTTAGTCAATTTTTTTCACAACGGCTTTCTCAGCTTCTTTTCGGCTACCGTCGAAACCATCTACCCCACTTACCGTTGTATATTTCAATACGAATTTTTTACCCGGGTTCAGTCGGTTGTACACACTCTGGCACATTAAGGTGGCCTCGTGGAATCCGCAAAGGATCAGCTTCAGTTTTCCTGGATAGGTATTGATATCGCCGATGGCATAAATTCCGTCTATGTTGGTCTGGTAATCCAAAGCATTGTTTACAACGATGGCATTTTTCTCGATATTCAGTCCCCAGTTTCCGATTTCTCCCAATTTCGGAGTCAAACCAAATAAAGGAATGAAATAATCCGTTTCAATATCATAAGGATCCTGTCCGTCGATCGCTACCGTGATAGCTTCTACCTTTCCGTCACCTTTGATGGCCGTAACTTCTGCCGGAGTAATCAGTTTAATTTTACCTTGATTTTTAAGCTCCTGAACTTTCTCTACGGAATCCAATGCGCCACGGAACTCATTTCTCCTGTGGATCAAGGTAACTTCGCTGGCTACATTTGATAAGAAGATGCTCCAATCCAGAGCTGAATCTCCTCCACCTGCAATGATTACTTTTTTATTTCTGAAATGCTCAGGTTCTTTTATGAAATACTCAAGACCTTTTTCTTCGTAATCGGCAACGTTTTCAATCGTTGGCTTTCTAGGTTCAAAAGTTCCAAGACCTCCAGCGATGGCAATGGCTTTTGCCCGGTGGACTGTTCCTTTATTGGTAACCACCTCAAACCATTCATCATCTACTTTGGTGTATGAAACAGCGGTTTCACCCAAGGTAAACCCAGGTTGGAACTGCTTGATCTGCTCCATCAGATTATCTACCAGTTCTCCCGCATTCACGGAAGGATAACCCGGAATATCGAAAATAGGTTTTTTAGGATAAAGCTCAGCCAATTGTCCTCCCGGTTGAGGAAGTGCATCGATAATGTGGCACTTCATTTTCAGTAAACCTGCTTCAAATACAGCAAAAAGTCCAGTCGGGCCGGCTCCTATGATCAATATATCGGTCGTTATCATAATAATAAGATAATTTAATTATAGTTGTGACTGCAAATTTACTAATTTTAATGCGAAGCCTATTTAATTCATTCTAAATAAAAAACTGAGATTTATCAAACCTTTGCCCATTTTTTCAATCTAAGAGTTGGCAACCTTTTTGTAAAATTGTAATTATGAAGAAAATTTTTAATGTAATTTCCCTTTTTTTATTCTTTCTCGGCTACGGCCAGATCACCAATATTAATGATGGTGAGTCGATTACCCTGAGAATCCATTACGGATTTCTAAATGCCGGCTATGCTAATCTTACTGCACAAAAAACCAACTATAAAGGCGTTCCCCATCTTCATGTAAGAGGAACGGGACAGACTACCGGCGCGGTAAAGGCATTTTTTAAGGTGGATGATTTTTACGAAAGCTATATCAACATGCAGACGGAGCTTCCCAGCTTTTATGTCAGAAATGTAAAGGAAGGCAGCTACAGACAGCATCTTGAAACGGTTTTCAACCACAGCAACAATACATTAATCCTAACCGACAGAAAAACTCCGGCCAACGGATCTAAAGTGATAAAATCCGTAAAAGGGGTACAGGATATGCTTTCCTGTTTTTATTACCTGAGAAGCAAAAGCCCGGCAGAACTTAGAGTTGGAAGTGTGATCAACATGAACGTATGGATTGATGATGAAATGTTCCCTTTTCAGCTGAAAGTAACGGGAACGGAAAATCTGGATACGAAATTCGGAACCATCAACTGCCTGAAAATTATTCCATCGGTAAAAAGTGGAAGGGTTTTTAAAGAAAAAGAAGGGGTAACAATGTGGGTATCTAATGATGCCAACCATATACCGATTCTCCTGAAAGCGGAAATTGCCGTAGGATCGTTGAAAGCAAGCATTGATAGTTTTAAAAACGTAAAATATCCTTTAAAGTTTACAAAGTAATGTAAGTTAAATAACAAAAATACCTGCTGATGAGCAGGTATTTTTTATTTCCATGTAACATAAGCCAAGATCCGGTTGTCTATTATGTATAAGCTTTGTAAAATTCATTATTTAGCATGAACAGGTTTTAAAGATGTTTTTAATTACGTTTTGTTTCTAAGGTCAGTAATTAAAAACAAAAAGCCTCCGGAATACTCCGGAGGCTTACTTTCATTAAATGTGTTTTTTTAGGCCGCCTTCATCAAATCCCCTTAAAAAAGTATCTTACTTCAGGATTTTTCAATCTTTAATAAGATACAAAATCATTTGTGTTTTTAGATCCCGGTTCTATATAAGAATCATCATTTGTGTTTAGAACCAAAGACCACTTAAAGTATAGGTTAATAATTGTTTATTATTCTTATACAAAAATACCATCTGCAGCGTTTATAATCACTATAAATCATTTAGATATATATCGCCGGAGCTGTAGATATTTATCTACAACGATAGAATTATCATGCAAATTCGGACAGAATAAAGCCTGGAATCTATTGTAAAGATGCCATTAACAAATATGGTAAGACTTCATGATTCAAATGAATAATGAAGTCTTACTAGCCGATAAAATTTGCTACAAATTTTAACCGTGTTTTTTATAAAGTTCGAGCAGCTCTACGAGGTTATCGATTTTAAGCTTATCAAAAATCCTTTTCTTTATAGTGCTTACCGTATTTTGTTTCACATCCAGCTTATTGGCGATCTCAAGGTTTCCCAGTCCTTCCGCATACATTCCTGCAATCTGGAATTCCCGTTCGGTCAGCGATAAAAAAGGATTGATCAGATTCCGGTTATGAAGTGAATCCAATAGTAAAGCCTGGGTTTTGGGGGAAATATATTCGCCGTGTGTAATTATTTTCATAATGGCCTGCTTTATTTCCTCTTCTTCATTTAGCTTGCTTAGAAAACCGTTCACTCCTGCATTGATAAATTTAAGAGCATGAATGTCTTCGTCGATCCCGGTAAAAATCAGGATCCGGATCTCAGGATTCAGCTTTTTGATTTCCGGTATAGCAGAAAGGCTGTTTCCATCAGGAAAATGAGCATCGATGATGGCGATATCGATGGGCTGACTGGTAATGAATTCCACAGTCTGCTGAAGATTGGAGGTATGAAAAATCTCATGTTCGATACCGATGTCTTCCAAAAGAAAAACAATCCCCTGCCGTATCAGGCTATGGTCGTCAGCCAATAAAAAACGGATGACTTTATGATCTGGTTTGTTCATGGGTAAGATTTAAATTAACTGAGAAAGTTACGGTGGTCCCTTTACCTGGCTCACTTTCCACGGCAATATGTCCCGAATACAATTCTATAATTTCCTTACACAGGCTCAGCCCGAGGCCGGCCCCGAGGTTTTCTACATCTTCAGACAGGACTCCTTGATAATAAGGTTCGAAAATCTTATCAAGATCATGCCTGGAAATCCCTGCTCCGGTGTCGGATATTCTGGTTATCATGGAAATCGTATTTTCATCAAGAGGCTGTGTCTTTACATCAACTGTGATCTGCCCATTCTCCGTGAATTTATTGGCATTTCCCAGAATATTCATAAAGATCTGGTTGATCTTTTTATTGTCGGAATAAACAGTAAGATCGGGATTGATCCTCTCATTAATGATAAAAGTATTGTTTCTCGTCTCTATATACGGATCAATAGAAGCCAGTATGGAAGTGATTTCGTTTTTAAGATTGAATTCCACCGGGATCAGCTTATTCTCTACTGCCTGGTTCTTGGTATATTCCAGGATCTGGTTGGCCTGGATCAGCAAACTGTCGTTCGTAAAGCTTATGGATTTCAGATACTCCTTAATCTTCGGGTCATCCGTTTTTTTATTGATCCTGCTGATGAAAAGACCGATAATCTTTAGCGGCGATCTAAGTTCATGGCTTAGCATTCCTAAAATCCGGTTTTTAAAATTGAGGTTTTCTTTGATCTGAAGATTGGCTGTATTCAAGCGTTTTTCATAAATAAAGGCAATCCGGGTAAGGAACATAATAAGAACAGAAACGATGAACATCAGAATCATAGCGCCAAATACCAGATTTGTACGGATCCTGCTGCTTTCGGAATTCTGTGCATCATATTCTTTCTGAAGATCGGTTTTTGAGCCTTTGATGGCGACATCATAAATATTCATCAGCCCGTTGCTGTAGATCAAAAGCTTGCTGAAAATCCGGTAAAACCGGCCATCGTTATCTTGCTTTTCGATCACTTTAACCTCGATTTTCCTGATCTGCCCGGTATAATGATTTGTTACCTGGTTCATAAGGCTGTCTACTTCCGCTTTGATTTCCGCGGACACCGGAACTGTCCCCTGTCTTACTGTAACTACCGTGCTGTCTTTACGTATACTCTCTTTTCCGGAAATAGCATCTCCCAAACGCCCGAAAAACCCTTTTTTCTTTATTGTATCCGAAAATGTCTTCGTTTCGATATTGAACCGGTCAAAATTGTAATCTGCATGGTATTTCTGCAGCTTTGGAAAATCGTTCGATGCCCTTGCATTGGATCTGGCAGAATATTCATATGTTGAATCGATAAGCGACTGTAATTTTTTAATCTCTAATGAATCGCTTTTCCGTAAGGTTAACATTTTTTTCAGCCGTGGATACTTTGATCCGTAATTATTGATATTTTCTAAATTTTCCCCAAGATGATGCAGCGAGGCGAAATAATCGTCCAGGTATCTTTCATCTTCATAAATAATATAATTCTGAAAACAGTTCTGCGCATTCAGAAGTTCCTTCCGGGAGTTATCGGTCAGATTTTCCAGGTTATTGACTTCTTTAAGTTGTTTTTCGAAAAAAGCCAGATTTTTTCTGGTCAGAAATTCATTGTAAAAAAAGGCTGCAATAAGAAGTTGTATGAGCAGAATACAAACAATTAATGAGAAATGGATAATTTTTCTTGATTTGAAACTAAATAATTTTCTGAGCATTTTGTGTGATTTTCAGGATAAATTTAATAAAAAAATCCTGTAAATAAATTTTTTACAGGATTTGTATATATTAAAGTTTACCTCTACTATAAAGTCTTAAACTGCTCCAATGTTCTGATGTCGTTCTCGAAGAACATTCTGATATCGCTCATTTGGTAAAGAAGCATAACGATTCTTTCAATCCCCATTCCGAAAGCATATCCCGAATATTTCTCAGGATCGATGTTCACATTTTTAAGAACCGCAGGGTCTACCATTCCGCACCCCATGATTTCCAACCATCCTGTTCCTTTGGTGATTCTGTAATCGGTTTCAGAATTCAGTCCCCAGTACACATCAATCTCTGCACTTGGCTCTGTAAAAGGGAAATAAGACGGTCTCAATCTGATTTTGGATTTTCCGAAAAGCTCTGTGGTAAAGAACTGGATGGTCTGTTTAAGATCGGCAAAGCTTACATTTTCATCAATGTACAATCCTTCAATCTGGTGGAAAATACAGTGCGAGCGCGAAGAAACCGCTTCATTACGGAACACCCTTCCCGGAGATAAAATCCTGATCGGAGGCTGGTTCTGTTCCATATAACGGATCTGTACGGAAGACGTATGCGTTCTCAACAAAATATCAGGGTTCTGCTCGATGAAAAAGGTATCCTGCATATCTCTTGCCGGATGGTATTCCGGAAGATTCAGCGCGGTAAAGTTGTGCCAGTCGTCCTCGATTTCCGGACCGTCTGCCACAGCAAAACCAATGGATTTAAAAATCTCGATAATCCTGTTTTTTACCAGGTTGATCGGATGTCTCGATCCCAGATCAAGAGGAAAAGCCGGTCTGGTAAGGTCTTCTTTCTCTACGATAATAGAAGATGCTGAAGCATTTTTCAAATCCTCCAATTTTACGTTCACAGCCTGCTTCAGTGTATTGATCTTTTGTCCGAAATCTTTTTTCTGGTCGTTTGGAACTTCTTTAAATTTTTCAAAAAAATCGTTCAGAATTCCCTTCTTACCATTGTATTTGATCCGGAAGTTTTCGATCTCCTCCTTTGATGTCGCATGGAAGCTGTTTACCTCAACCAGTAATTCTTCTATCTTTTCTATCATTGTTTTACCCTTTCAAAATGTTTTGCAAAAATACGGTTTTTCACCCGAATAAATTTCTTAAAATTGTTAAAAAAATCTGCCTCTTTGCGGGAGGCAGACTTCAATCACTTATTTCACTTAAATAAAAAAATTATTTCTTTTCCAAAGCTTTTACGTTGATCTGAAGCGTTACCTCGTCTTTTATCACGCCGTTGGCGGCCGGAGCTTTAAAGGTTACCCCAAATTCTTCCCGCATCACGTCCTTCGGCTCGGTAGCGATGCTGGCCACTCCGTTTTTCACGGAAACATTGGCCTTAAACTGAATCGGCTTGGTAATTCCCTTAATCGTCAGATTCCCGTCCAGAAGGGTGTTATAGTCGCCTTCCGCAGATGAAGCCACTTTTGTAATTTCAAAAGAAGCCGTCGGGAATTTTTCCACATCGAAAAAATCTTTGCTTTTCAGGTGCCCGTTCAGCTTATCTAAATTTTCCTGATCGCCTTTAAGATCTTCCGAAGTTAAGGATGCCATATCGGCAACGAATTTTCCGCTTTCCAGCTTTCCGTCTTTTACGGTAACGTCGCCGCTCTCAAACTTTATGGTTCCGAAGTGGCTGGTGTTTTCAGATTTTAAAATTTTATAACCTTTCCATTCTACCCTGCTGTTCAGAGTGTCCACCACATACTGAGCGCCCTCTTTAGTTGTTGCCACCTCATTGCTTTCGCTGGTAAGAGGCTTTTCCTTTTTACAGGAAACCACCGCCGCCAAGGCAAAAAATGCGGGAATGACTAACGAAAACAGCTTTTTCTTCATGATTTATAAATTTTTATTGCTCCTGCTAAAATAATAAAAAAAATTCTTCTTTCCTAGAAACATTTCAAATCCTTACTTTTGTAATATGCTATTAGAAATTCGTCATCTCAACTTTTCCTATACCAAAGAAAAACCGCTGTTTCAGGACCTTAATCTGAATCTTGAAGCCAGTAAGATCATTGCGCTGGCCGGAGAAAGCGGATGCGGGAAATCGACTTTGCTGAGCCTGATCTACGGACTGATCGACTGGGAAAGCGGAGAAATTATTTTCGACGGCGGGAAACTGTTCGGGCCGAAAGGGAATCTTGTTCCGGGTGAGGCCAACATGAAATTTGTTGCCCAGAATTTCGATCTGATGCCGTATGCCACCGTGGCTGAAAATGTGGGAAAATTTATTTCCAATATCAATTTAAACAAGAAAAAAGAAACCGTAGCCGAACTTCTTGAAGTGGTAGGCCTGGAAGATTTTGCCAACGTCTTACCGAAATACCTCAGCGGTGGCCAGCAGCAGCGGGTGGCTATTGCACGGGCACTTTCCGTGCTTCCGAAACTGCTGATCCTCGATGAGCCTTTCAGCAACCTGGATTTCCCGAGAAAGATCGAACTTCGGGAAAAATTGTTCCGCTATGTGAAACAGAACCATATTTCGCTGCTAATTTCCACCCATGAGCTTCAGGACATCATCCCCTGGCTGGATCGGATCATCGTTCTTCAGAGCGGAAGCGTAATCCAGGACGGCAGCCCTGAAGAAACCTATAGAAATCCTTATAACAGCTATGTTGCAAAACTTTTCGGCGAAGTAAATATTTTCAGCGAGACGGAAAAAACGGATTTTCAGCTACCCAAATTTTCCTATTATCCCCAAGAGATCCGCATCACTGAAAACGGTACGGAAGCGGAAGTCGTGGAAAGCCGGTTTGCAGGAAACCATTACTGGAACAAAATAAAGGCCCGCAATAAAGAACTGGTAATGTACACGGATCATAAAACAGAAGGAAGAATAAGGATCTCATTTGACTGAACGGATTTCATTTTCCCGGAGTCCGGAAAGGAACGGCTGTAGCCCTAGCCCCGATTGCCGTGGAAATCCTTTTTTTGAAGAAAAAAGATTGCAACAGAAAGCGGGAAAAAGCTCCTGAAAAATCCTGTAACGTTCACATTCACTAAAAATTAACCCTGAATTACCGGATAAAAAAAAATACAAATATAAGATCGGTTTAAAAAAACTTTTCTTACATTTGTATCTACACAGCATAAGGAAATTTTTGGTTAATTCTCTTTCTGCCTCCTGAGACGAACATCAGCAATCCTGCGATAGAGTCTTTCGAAAGATTACACTGTCCAATTCTTTCCTTTTTTTATGCCTTTTTCACAAATTCCGACTTCAAGGCCATCGCCCCGAAACCATCTATTTTACAGTCGATATTATGGTCGCTGTCCGGACGCAAACGGATATTTTTCACTTTCGTTCCCGCTTTTACCGGCTTTGGTGCTCCTTTTACCGGAAGATCTTTAACAACCACGACCGAATCCCCATCCTGAAGCTCATTCCCGTTCGAATCAAGAATTTTTCCTGAAGCGGATGCCTCAGCAGCTGTTTCCTCAGGATTCCATTCGTAGAAGCACTGGGAGCAAACCATCATGTTATCGCTAGGATAGGTAAACTCGGAGCTGCATTTAGGGCAAAGTACAGTATCACTCATATTTTTATTTTTTGCAAAGGTAGAGTTTTAAAGTTTTCAATTAAAATTTTACGGTATGAGATATTTCGTTCTTTGCCGCTTGCATTGTTCATGATTTATGATAAGAAACAGGAGATAAAACACCAAACCCGAATCCCGAGAATGTCAACTTAAATTCGTATTTTTGCAGATTCAAAATAGCAGAACCCAATTTTATGGAATTGATACACAGAAACCTGGCCATCGGAATCCACGATGCATTGCAGGAAACGTTTTTCGAGAAAAATAAATACGCCGATAAAGTGATCGAAAGGCTGCTGAAGGCGAATAAAAAATGGGGAAGCCAGGACAGAGCCGTTGTTTCTGAGATTTTCTACAATATCATCCGCTGGAAGAAACGCCTTGAATATTATATGGGCGAAGGCGTAAAACCCAACAACGTTTATAAATTAATCATTGCTTACCTATTGTGGAGCAAGACCAACTATAAAAAATTTGAGGAATTCGACGGCATTAAGATCGCCGATATCCTAACCAAACTTAAAAAAGGAACTGTTCCTACCAAAGCCATCGAATATTCCATTCCGGACTGGCTGGCGGAAACCCTGGAAAAAGAACTGGGCCCGAAATGGGAAAAAGAAATGGATGCCCTGAACGATCAGGCACCGACGGTTCTGAGAGCAAATTCCCTTCGTACCACCACCAAAGAGCTGATCTCCGATCTTTCGGATGAAAATATTGTTTCTTATCCGATCCGTAATTATCCGGATGCCGTACAGCTGGAGGAGAAAAAAAATGTATTTCTTACGACTGCTTTCAAAGAAGGTTTGTTTGAAGTTCAGGATGCTTCTTCCCAGAAAATCGGGTATTTCCTGGACGTGAAAGAAGGCCAGCGTGTCGTGGATGCGTGTGCTGGCGCCGGTGGGAAAACCCTTCACCTTGCCGCGCTGATGGGAAACAAAGGACAGATCATCGCACTGGATATTTTCGAATGGAAACTGGCTGAATTAAAACGACGCGCCAAAAGAGCCGGAGCCCACAACATCGAGACCCGTCTGATCACGGATAATAAAGTCATCAAAAGACTTCATGATAAGGCAGACCGGTTATTGATCGATGCTCCCTGCTCAGGATTGGGTGTTCTGAAGAGAAATCCGGACAGCAAATGGAAAATCGACCAGGATTTTATCGATAGAATCAAAGGAGAGCAACAGCAGATCCTTCAGGATTATTCCAAGATGCTAAAAGTAGGCGGAAAAATGGTATACGCTACCTGTTCTATCCTGCCTTCCGAAAACAACGGCCAGGTAGAAGAATTCCTGAAAAACAATCCGAATTTTAAAATGATCAAAGATGAAAAAGTAATGCCGAGCGAAGGCTATGACGGTTTTTATATGGCTTTGATTGAAAGGGTTTCGTAAAAAGAAATAACATCTTATATATAAACTACTCTACTTTTGGAGTAGTTTTTTTTGCATTAAATATTAATTGAAAACTTCATATTAAACTCCTGTTGCAGCACAAAACGCCTGTGAAATGATACTTCACAGGCGTTTCTAATAAACTTATTAATATATACATCTGTCAGAAATCACAGGATCAAAAAAGTTATTCCTCTTTGTTTCCATTAATCCCGATATTCTGATCGATTTTTCCTCCTGACTCCTTAAACTCAGTGAAAGCATCTGCCAACGCCTGTAGTTCTGCATCAAGTCCCGGTGCAAATTCTTCGGGACGTTCAGGCATCTGCGGAACTAAGAACGATTCGCGGGGCTCCGTAAGTGTGGTAAGCTGGGTACCGTCATTAAAAGGAGACGGGCCGCTGAAAATCTGCTCCATCATCGATCCGTCTAAACGGAAAGTGTATTGTTCTCTGTGGAGCCCCAGGTCAAGCAGCCTCTTTACCTCAGGAAACTGTGAAGAATCAAATTTCGGTACAGGCAGCACTTTTCCCCAATCTACCCCCAGTTTTTCCAGTGCCTTGGCAAAAGCCGCCTGGTGGGCTTCGTCCCGGACAATAAGAAACGCAACGGTGGCCCGCAGGGTTTTGTTGGTGCTCATTTCATAGATCCTGCACTTCTGAAGCCTACCGGTAGCTTCCAGCACAAGATTATCCATCAGATCGAGTACAAGGTTTCCGTGGTTGTGTACATAACTGCCGCTCCATGGGTTGCCGGCAGCATCTACCGGAAGAGCTGACTGAGCACCGATGATGTAGTGATGCGGATTCTGTTGTTCTTTCGCCATATCGAGGGCAGCGTCCCCGTTTTTACCCGGTGCTTCATACTGATCTCCCTGATACCTCGGAGAACCGTCCAGAAGCTGGGAAATTGTCTTGGTGATGAGCTCTACGTGAGAAATTTCCTCAATACCTACGCCCTGGATCAGATCCATATACGGCGTGGCATTACCGCGGAAATTAAAACTCTGGAAGAGAAACTGCATCATGGTACGCATCTCGCCGAACTGACCTCCTAACCCTTCCTGCAGGGCATTGGCCGCGGATGGATCCGGTTCGTCAGGCACAATGGGATTGATAAGCTTTTGTGAATGATAAAACATATATTTTATTTTTGGTGTTGGATATAAAATCAGCCAACTTTATGCCACCCAGCCACAATATGGTACGTAAAATATTGAAAATTAATACTTTATGATTTAAGCCATATAAAATATTCAAGCTTTCCTTTTTTCATTTCAAAACCTGCAGTTTATAGTGATTAACATAAACAATTTATAGTAAGAATATGGAAAATCGCATAATCATTCAGAAGTGTATTTCTTTTATATGTAATCAGGTATAATAATTATAACAAAAAATCTTTTCTGAGTATAGTCAAAATATCTTTTGACCTTAAAAATTAACAGTTAAAAGTCTTGTTCAATTCTCGTTCAGATTAATATTATAGTTGATACTCCATAAAAAATTCAAACAGTTTCTCCGTTAAAATCTATCTTTGCGGAAATTTATTTTTCGTATGCATCAAAAAATTTTACTGAGTATCTTTACTTTTTTATGCTGTTATTCTTTTGCACAGACGTATGAAGTGCAATACATGAGTTCCTATAACGGAAAAGTTTCTGCTGAGCAATCTCCTACCGTGGTGATCGCCAACGAAAAAGAAAACTTTATCCTGAATCAGAAAATCAAAGATCAGAAAGCCGATTTCCCTTTTGAAATCACAAAAGTAGAAAAGCCTTCCAATACGGTTTTTTCCTATGCCTTTCTAAAACCTGATGAGATTATATCAGCCTCTGACAAGGAATCGATTGGCAAACAGACTTTCGAATATACCAATGAAACTAAGAAAATTCTGGGCTATATCTGTAAAAAAGCCGTTACCAAAATCAATTCAAACACCATTGAGGTTTGGTATACGAATGACCTGAAAATTCATGGCGGGCCTTCTACCATCGGACAAAACCTAGGCTTCGTACTGGAAATTGAAAGAAATAAAACGTCTGCCATTACAGCAATTTCTATTAAAAAAGTAAAAAAATCAGGCATCGATAATCTCCTCAAAGGAGCGGTAACTTCAACAGACCAGCTGGGCTACAGGGATCTTTTGTGGAAAAGCCGGTTTACTACGCTTAAGGTTTTCGACAATGAAATCATTAATTTTTCAGATCAATCGAAATCGGATGACCAGATTAAAAGATTCGCCAACGGAACCATTATTCTCAAAAAAATTAAATTTCCTAAAATTACGGAAGGTGAAAATATTTTCGTGGAGCTAAAACAGCAGTCCAACGGAGATGCATACGACAGGACCGGAACGGTTTTCTTTATTCCACAGGATAAATCACAGTCGTTCTTCAACGGCCTTGAGAATGGCGTAAAAACCTTGCCGCTCTATGAAAATGGAAACGGGAAACAGTATTACGGAATTATGACGACCGACCAATACAATCCTCCCGTTGAAATGATGCGTTTCTTTACGGCTTTCGGGATCAATAAATTCAATAACCTCCAGTTAAAAGATAAAAACTGGCAGACTGTAAGCCCTTACCGTGAAGATATTACCGACCTTAAGCCTTCTTTAAGTGAAAAAGAACTGTGGATCGGAGCCTTTATCGGAAATTACGACAAGGGTGGCCATAAAGTGAGCCTGGAAATTACAATTCACAAAAGCGACCAGGGTATTTATAAGAACAATGCCGTCATCCCTTTGTTCAATACCCTGAACATTATGGAAATGGCAGGACAGGAATATTCGACGATGTTTGATAAAGATCAGGGGCTGCTGGTAGAATTTACCCTGAAAAAAGATCTTAAAAATGCGCAACTGAAATATACGACGACCGGGCACGGCGGCTGGGAAAACGGTGATGAGTTCCTTCCGAAATTAAATTCCATACTTGTAGACGGAAAGCTGGCTTTCTCTTTTGTACCGTGGAGAACCGACTGCGGATCTTACCGATTATACAATCCTGCTTCGGGAAATTTTCCGGACGGGCTTTCTTCTTCCGACCTCAGCAGATCCAACTGGTGCCCGGGAACGGTAACCAATCCGAACTTCATCCCTTTGGGTGATTTGAAAGCCGGGAAACACACCATCCAGATAAAAATTCCTCAGGGCCCGAGAGAAGGATCAAGTTTCAGTGCCTGGAATGTTTCGGGAGTATTGTTGGGAACGGAGTAAAAAAAACCTTCTCGCAAACTGAATTACAAGAAGGTAAAAACACAAATGATGAAAAAAAATTATTTCGAGCCACAAAGTAAGTTGTAAAATTTGTCAAATAAATTACCATATATTAAGAAATATATCATAATTATTTCGTATGTAAAGAATACAAAAGTCGGTAAGTGAAAAAAATTAACTTTAATCCTACTTTTTAATTCAAATAGTTAATATTTTTCGTTTTAAAAAATTAATTAATTAAAAAATTCAATTAAATAAAAATTTTTGTTGTTTTTTTTAAACTACACTAATACTTTTGTTTTAAATTAAATGATAAAATATGTGTGGAATTGTATGTTTGTTTGACGCCAAACAAAAAACCGAAATACTGAGACCTCAGGTTCTTGAAATGTCTAAAAAAATACGCCACCGCGGCCCGGACTGGAGCGGGGTATTCCAAAACGACAAAGTAGTTTTCTCCCATGAAAGGCTTGCTATCGTAGACCCTACTTCCGGAAAGCAGCCTTTGTTTACCAAAGACGGGAAAGTCGTGCTGGCAGTAAACGGTGAAATCTATAACCATAGAGAATTAAAAGAGGAATTCCCTGATTATGAATTCCAGACCCAGTCGGATTGTGAAGTAATCCTGGCACTTTACAGAAAATACGGAAAAGATTTTATAGAAAAGCTGAACGGGATTTTTGCGTTCTCTTTATACGATACGGAAAACGATGTGTACCTGGTTGCCCGCGACCATATGGGAATCTGCCCGCTTTATCACGGATGGGATAAAAACGGAAACTATTATGTTGCTTCAGAACTTAAAGCACTGGAAGGTGTTTGCAGAACCATCGAGACCTTCTTACCAGGACATTTTGTATACAGCAAAGACGGAAGCGCGCTTCAGCAATGGTACAAAAGAGACTGGGAAAGCTTTTATGCCGTAAAAGACAATGAGACTGACATCAGCGCTTTAAGAAAAGGACTGGAAGATGCGGTCCACAGACAGCTGATGAGTGATGTTCCTTATGGGGTACTGCTTTCAGGAGGTCTGGATTCGTCCGTTATTTCTGCCATCACCGCAAAATTTGCCCGTCAGAGAGTCGAAAGCGGAGATACACAGGAAGCATGGTACCCGAGGCTTCACAGTTTTGCCGTTGGATTGGTAGGATCTCCTGACCTTGCAGCAGCACAAAAAGCAGCGGAGCACATCGGCTCGGTACACCATGAAGTTAATTTCACCGTTCAGGAAGGGCTGGATGCCATCAGAGACGTGATTTATCACCTGGAAACTTATGATGTAACCACCGTGAGGGCTTCTACACCGATGTATCTTCTCGCCAGGGTTATCAAATCCATGGGAATCAAGATGGTACTTTCCGGAGAGGGTTCTGATGAGCTGTTCGGCGGATACCTTTATTTCCACAAGGCACCGAATGCCAAAGAGTTTCATGATGAAACCGTAAGAAAACTGAGTAAGCTCCACCTTTACGACTGCCTGAGAGCCAACAAAGCCTTAATGAGCTGGGGGATTGAAGGGCGTGTTCCGTTCCTAGATAAAGAATTTATGGATATTGCGATGACCCTTAATCCAAAAGATAAAATGGTAAATGCCGCCGAAGGAAAAATCGAAAAATGGGTACTGAGAAAAGCCTTTGAGGATCTTCTTCCGGAATCGATTGCCTGGAGACAGAAAGAGCAGTTCTCAGACGGGGTCGGCTATTCATGGATCGATACTCTGAAAGAAGTAGCCGAAAGAGAAGTAAGCGATGAAATGATGGCCAATGCACGCTTCAGATTCCCGCTGAACACCCCTCAAAACAAAGAAGAATACCGCTACCGTACCATTTTCGAGGAACATTTCCCAAGCGAAACGGCAGCTGCCACTGTACCTTCAGTACCTTCTGTAGCTTGCTCCACCCCTATCGCACTGGAATGGGACGAAGCATTTAAAAATATGAACGATCCGAGCGGAAGAGCCGTAAAAGTACACGAAACGTCATACGGCGAGACTGCGGAAACGGCAAAAGTGTAGAAGGTAGATAGTAAATGGTGAATTTGATATGAATGTATAATGATCAATCCGTCATTTATCAACCGGAGAGCCTCTATAGGCCGTTTTCACCGTTTGACCGGGGTCTGATGTTCAAAATTTATTAATCCTGTAGCGATACAGGATTTTTTTTTGAATTAACGCTAACAATATTGTCAGAATTTAACCGTTAATCAAAAATATTATCTAATAAATAATTATATTTGGAAAACGAAAATATCAATTATAAAAAATGAGAAGAAACATTACTATCTTATTTGCTTTATTATCCATCACTTTTGCTTTCGGACAGGGAAAATACGGTAAATATCTTAGCTCCAAGAAGCTGGCCATGACATATAAAAGCGTGAAAGATGGCGATAAAGAAGACTTTTACCAACAATACTACTGGCTGGTAAAAGCGGAACAGCTGAAAACCTATCCTCACCTAAAAGATATAAAGCCAAAAGTTTTATATGAATTTGTAAAAAAAGTAAATCCTCAGAACCCTACCAAAAAGCTGGATGCCACGGGAAAAGAACTTAGAGAAACAGCAGAACTTTCTTTAAACCAGTATTTCAAGAATAAAAACCTGGACAACAATTCGGTTTTGATGTACAACCTTGAAACGTATGTAGATCCTTCAAAAGGACAATATTATACAAAGGTGGATGCAGAGAAGATCAAGGAGCTGGTACCGAAAGAATTATATGCATTTAATTCCAACAACAGAAATACGGGAGAAGATAAAACCTACTATCTGTGGATCAATAAGGAAAAAGACGATTTCAACATCGTAGATATTATTCCGGAAGAGAAAGAAAACAAAGCATTCTACGCAAGGGTGAAGCAGTATCTTCCGAGCTATAAATTCTCAAAATACGTTCCGTCCGTAAAAAAGGGAACAAAAACCGACCGAACGGATGCAGATTACTACTACATCATGCCGTTTGAACAGAATACGGATAATATTGAATACAAAACAAAGGATTTCAAAACTTTCGAATTAAGCCAGTACAGAAAAGCCGGCGACGAATGGAAAGGAGTAGAAAAGCCAAGAAAATAAAACCAGGGTCCTGCGAAGTTTCGCAGGACTTTTTTGTTGGATCAATAGATAGTAAATACATTCAGGCAATAATTAAAATTATTATTTCATAGCTTATTAAGCATGAACCGGGTAATGAGATATATCATCATCCGTATTAAAGGAACGAATCTTGCTCTCATCAAACATTCTTTTATTTTTTTGAACCAAATAAATCCGGAAATTACTTCCGGTACTTACCTATGTCAGAAGAACTATCGCAGCCGACCATTTCGATCAAAAAAATCCTACCGTTAATCCTGGCAACGGCCATCTTTATGCAGATGCTGGATTCTACGATCCTTAATACTTCACTGCCGTCCATCGCAAAAGACCTGAAAGAATCTCCGCTGAACATGCAGAACGCCATCATCAGTTATGTACTCACTTTAGCCGTCTTCATGCCGGCAAGCGGATTTCTGGCAGACCGGTTCGGAACAAAAAAGATCTTCATATTTTCACTCGTCCTTTTCAGCTTGGGTTCCCTGTTCTGCGCCATGTCACAAAACCTTACTCACCTGGTTATTTCCAGGGTGATCCAGGGTGTCGGGGGAAGCTTGATGACGCCGGTCGGAAAACTGGCCCTGATTAAAACATTTGATAAAAACGAACTCCTGAAAGCGATGAATTTCGCCATTATTCCCGCGCTGATCGGTCCCGTACTTGGGCCTTTGGTGGGCGGTTATATGGTCGACTATCTTTCCTGGCACTGGATTTTTTTAATTAATATTCCGATCGGGATTCTGGGAATCAGCTTAGGGCTGAAATTTATGCCCAACTACAAATCGAAAGACGTGGATTTTGACCTTAAAGGATTCTTGATTTTTGCAGCCGCTTCCCTTCTGCTTTCCATCGCATTGGAGCTTTTCGGTAATATGCAGAACATCACTCCCGTTCTTGTTATTTTTATTCTTGGGTTTCTCTGTCTGTATTATTACTACAAGCACGCTAAAAAAGATGAAAGCCCTATTTTCCCTTTGAATCTGTTTCAGGTAAGAACCTTCAGGGTTGGAATTGTCGGCAACCTGGCGACAAGACTCGGCATTAGTTCAGTTCCGCTTTTACTGCCGTTGATGATCCAGATTGCCTACAAGCAGTCGGCCGTAACTTCGGGCTGGATTATTGCGCCAATGGCCCTTACCGCCATTTTTGGGAAATCTTACGTGATCAAAATTTTAGATAAATTCGGGTACAGACAAACCTTAATGACCAATACTTTTATTATCGGGACATTAATCTGTCTTCTCGCTATTCCGGACATCAACACGCCCATCTACTGGTTTATTCCGATTATTGCCATCCTGGGATTTTTCAACTCGATTCAGTTTACTTCCATGAACACCATTTCCATTGCCGATCTACGGAACTTTCAGACGAGCAGCGGAAATTCACTTCTATCAGTCAATCAGCAGCTGGCTATCGGTTTCGGGATTGCTTTCGGATTAATTGTTTTAAAAATCTTTGAAAACACCGACCTCATCCACGGGGAAATGCATAATGCCTTCCGCTGGACCTTTCTTACCGTAGGAATTCTTACCATCATTTCCGCGTTTATTTTCCGCAGGCTCCATATTTCGGATGGTAAAAATATGCAGTCGAAAGAAGATTAAAAGTGAAGTTTGACTGAGTCAATGGTGAATTTTGCTTCGCAAGTGAATGGTCAATTGGTTAAGATTTAAAATATATAAAAGATTTGTGACTTTCAGGTAATTTACGGGTTTCCGTAAAAAATTGACAGGTAAGGTTATTACTTTTGGTTTATAATTAAATATAAATTAAAATAATAACTATGGCTTGGAGTTACAACAAAAGAATCAAAGTAATACCGGGAGTTCATCTTAATTTCAGTAAAAAAGGAATATCTACTTCTATAGGAATAAAAGGGGCTAGCATCAATTTCAGTAACTCCGGAACTAAAGTCAATACAAATGTACTTGGTCTTTCAAACCGTTATCAATTTCAGAATTCAAAACCCAGACCTATTGTTGTACCTGACTATCCTGTATCTGATCATTTTCCTGAAAATATCTTCAGTGCTGATATCCATGAGATCACAAGCCAAAATATGCAGGGAATTAAAGAAGCAATTTTATTAGCTCACAATCAGAAAAACGAACTTATTTCCGATTTGGTAAAAATAAAAAGAACATTATCCGTCACAAAAACTAAAAAAGTCCTTAGTTATATGTTTCTGTATGGACTTATTAATAAAAATGTTCGGCAGAATTCAGAGCGTGATATAAAAGCACAACAGGAAGCAATCCATCAGGTACAAAGGATGATTGAAAAATGCCACGTTAACTTTGAGATTGATTTTGATCCTCAAATCAAAGGAAAATTTGAAAAAGTATATGACTCGTTCCGCCAGCTAACGGCTTCGCATAAAATATGGGATATTACCAGCGCACATTTTCAGGATAGAGTAGCTACACGTTCTTCTGCAAGTACAGTAGTAAACAGGCGGGAAGTCCGTTTTTCACTAAAGTCTCTTCCGTATATCCACTCCGAATATCAGGCTCTATATCTGAAAAATGCGAATGGTGCTGATATTTATATTTATCCAACGTTTATTATAATGTATACAAATGAAACCAATTTTGCCATCATCGGAATTGATGAACTAAATTTTAATTATACTTTTACCCGTTTCACAGAAACCTCTGCCGTTCCAAAAGATTCTAAAATCATCGATCAGACTTGGGCGAAGGTAAATAAAAACGGTACTCGCGACAAAAGGTTCAGCAATAATTATCAGATTCCGATTGTAAAATATGGTCATGTTCGGCTCACTACTCAGACGGGATTACAGGAAGAATACGAATTCAGCAATTATGAATCTACAGAGCTGTTTGGTCGTGCATTCAAAGATTTCCAGAATGAATTCATATAATCATTCAAAGAATATCTAATGAAGAAATTTATTGTTTACTTCTAATAAAATTCACCGACATCTTCTAACTGTCAAATAATAGTACTGCAATTACATCTTTACACATAGAAAGACTTATTATCACAGATCAATGGATCTTTTCAATCAATGATCTAATTTTGCTCACAGAATAAGGAAATAATTTCTTGGAGACGTTTTTTTCAAGCCGATCAACCGCCAGGATTATTCTTTTCCTTATTTTTATCATCGGGCTGCAAACGGAAACAGCTCATGACAGAACAAAATTAAAAACCATACATATGTCAAACATCGGACTTATCATTGAAGAAAAATCAGCGGATATAGGAAACTTTTTAGTGGGAAGATTATTGCCTTTCCGGGAAAAGAGAGCAGTTGGCCCTTTTGTATTTATCGACCATATGGGTCCTGCCGACCTGAACGATTACCAAAACCTGGACGTCCCGCCGCATCCGCATATCGGACTTTCTACGCTGACGTATCTGCTGGAAGGATCTATCTTTCACCGCGACAGTATCGGAAGTGCAGTTGAGATCCAACCGGGAGCCGTAAACTGGATGACCGCCGGAAAAGGGGTTGTGCATTCCGAAAGAACACCGGAATACCTAAGGCATTCGGATAAGAGACTTCACGGATTTCAGATCTGGGTGGGTCTTCCGAAACATTTGGAGCAGTCCGAACCAAGCTTCCACCACACCGAAGCTGCCGACATCCCGGTTTGGGAAGAAGACGGGATTCAGTATAAGCTGATTGCCGGAGAAGCCTTCGGAAGAAAATCCCCAGTGCCTGTTCACAGCAAATTGTTTTTTATTGAAATTAAAACCAAAGACGCGAAGAAGATCAGTATCGGAAAAGATCTTTACGGTGAAGCGGCGATGTATGTGCTTGACGGAACCGTTTCCACCGACGGGAATTCTTACGGCTCCAAACAGCTTCTGATTGCCAAGAATACCCAGCTCTGCGAATTCGACATGAGCGAGAACGGAACGGTGTATCTTTTCGGTGGCGAACCCTTCGACGAAGAACGTTTCATCTTCTGGAACTTCGTCAATTCCGACAAAGAGCTGATCGAACAGGCCAAAGTAAACTGGAACGATCAGAACCACGAGGCTTTCCCACTGGTTCCGGGCGATGATGAAGACTATGTACCGCTTCCTAAGGCGATTTTAAACAGAAAATAACAGGCCATGAAAATATTAGCATTTGCAGGAAGCACTTCTTCCACTTCCATCAACAGGGAGCTTGTAAAATTCGTGCTGAAAGATTTTCATGAGGATGAAATCAACCTGATCGATCTGAATGATTTCGATATGCCCGTATTTTCCGTAGACCGCGAAAAGAAAGGTTTTCCTGAGGAAGCCCATCATTTTTTAAAGGTGATTGAAGAATGTGATGTGATCATCTGCTCACTGGCGGAACACAACCGGTCCTACAGCGCCGCTTTTAAAAATGTTTTCGACTGGGCTTCGAGGATCAACGTCAAAGTTTTCCAGAGCAAACCAATGCTCCTGATGTCTACTTCCCCCGGAGGATACGGCGGCGGCAACGTAATGAATACAGCAAAAACCTTTTTTCCAAATTTTGGGGCGGATGTAAAAGACACCTTTTCCTTGCCGAAATTTTATGAAAATTTTGATCTGGAAAGCGGGATCATCAATCCGGAAATACTGAAGGAACTGAACGACAAGATCGAAAATTTTAAGCATCAGGTAAAGAGCTGATCATTGCAGAAACAGCAGATTATAAATTAAACATAAACTATGGCAGTTACCGTAAAAGCAAGTTTAGGTAAAGAAAAATATTATACCGAAGTTATTGCCGGAGAAAATATGCTGATTACAGATGAACCGGTAGACAAAGGCGGCGGCAACAAAGGTCTTAATCCCTTTGAGATCCTGGCTACCTCGCTGGCCAGCTGCACGGCAGCAACCCTGCGGATGTACATCGACCGGAAAGAATGGGACATTGAAAAGATCAACGTACAAGTGGAGCTTGAAAATTTTCCGCTGACGAAAAGAGCCATTTTCAAAAGGGACATCAGCTTTGAAGGCACGCATCTTGATGAAGAACAGATGAAAAGGCTGCACACGATTGCCGATGCCTGCCCGATTCATAAAATCCTAACCAACGATATCGAAATACTAACCAAATTTTCATCATATGATTGAAGTAAAACACACCAACGACGGAAAACGCGGAAGCTTTGAAGCTTTTATAGACGGAACCCACGCCGGGCTAATGACTTATACCTGGGCGGGTGAAGACCGTTTCATTATCGACCATACGGAAGTGGAAGAAGAATACAACGGAAAAGGAGTCGGGAAAGAAATGCTGTACTCGGCAGTAGACTTTGCCAGAGAACAGGGAAAAACCATTATTCCGCTCTGTCCTTTTGCCAAAGCGACGTTCCAAAAGCATGAAGAGATTCAGGATGTGCTGGTGAATAAAGTTTAAAATAAGGCTAAGGTAAAGGTTGAACAAGATTTTAATATCTCCGCAACCTTTACCTTTCAACCCCGGAAGGTTTTTTCTTTTTTAGGCAGAAGAGAAAAAAACTATATTTGCTAAAATTTAAATTAAAGCATGAATTCCGGAACTATTCTCCTGCTGTTTGTTTTTGTCTATTTCATCGGATTATTGGTTATTTCTTATTTTACGAGCCGAAATTCCGATAACCAGTCTTTTTTCATCGGTAACAAAAAAAGTAAATGGTGGCTGGTGGCTTTCGGGATGATCGGAACCAGCCTGAGCGGGGTAACTTTCATTTCCGTTCCCGGGACCGTCGGTAAAATGACAGGAAGCGAATACATCTACGGCGGTTTCGAATATTACATGATGGTGATTGGGTTCTTTATCGGCTATTTTATTGTTGCCGCAATCCTTTTACCGCTCTATTACAAAATGAATCTTACCTCGATTTATACCTATCTGGGGAAGAGGTTCAACGTGGAAGCGCATAAGATCGGTTCCATATTCTTTATCATTTCAAGGGCGATCGGGGCGACGGCAAGGCTGTACCTGGTGGTGAACGTCCTGCAGATCTTTTTACTGGAAGGATTGGGCGTTCCGTTCTGGGTGACGGCGCTGGTGCTTCTGCTGATGGTTCTTCTCTATACTTTTGAAGGCGGAGTAAAGACGATCGTGATTACCGATACGTTGCAGACTTCTTTCATGATCATCAGTTTAATTGCCTGTATTGTTTATATTTTATCGAATTTAAATTTATCTGCAGGGGAAGCCTACTCTATTTTAGAACAGAAAAATTATACCCATTTTATTAATTTCGATCCGAATTCCAAAACCTTTTTCCTGAAAACGATTCTCGGCGGAATTTTCATTACCATTGCCATGACCGGCCTTGACCAGGAAATGATGCAGAAAAATATTTCGGTGGACAACCTGAAGAATTCTAAGAAAAACATGCTGACTTTTGCCGGAACCCTGCTTTTTGTTAACCTAGCCTTTCTTTTCTTGGGAGGGCTTCTCTACCTTTTTGCTTTGCAGCACGGTGCCGAATACGGACAGATCAATGGGGAAACAGTAACAAATATTTTCGGGTTTAAAGATGCCGGAGGTGAAATTAAAAACATCATGGGCGACGACCTGTTCCCGGCTTTATCTCTTCAGGGACATTTCCCGATGATCATTTCGGTGATCTTTATCATCGGGCTGATTTCAGCTTTATTCCCTTCGGCAGACGGGGCGCTGACGGCGGTTACCAGTTCCTATTGTGTAGATCTCCTGAATCTTAATGAAGACCGGAACAAAACCGAAAAAGAAAAGAAACGGCTGCGTATGAAAGTTCATTTGACGTTTACCATCGTTTTCTTTATATTAATCATGATTTTCAAAGCACTGAATGATAAATCCATCGTTTACCTTATCATGGAAATTGCGGGGTATACGTATGGACCTTTGCTGGGACTTTTTGCTTTCGGGATTTTTACAAAATTCCAGATCTCAAGAAAATATTCCATCCTGGCCGTGACGATCCTGGCTCCGGTGATCACTTATCTGATCAATTACCTGGTAACGGCTTACACCGATTACCGCATCGGCGTTGAGCTGATTGTACTGAACGGGCTGCTTACTTTTATCGGACTTTGGCTGGTACGGCAGAAATCGTATCTGAAAATCGTTTGATATCATAAATTTTATGATTAATTCCATCTAAAACCCTGTAAGACTTTACCTTATTAAAGAGAAACCCTTCAAATCCCTTTAAGGTGAACAATGACAAAAACTTCGACCTGGACCTGAAATCCGGGTCTTTAGATTTCCGTAAGCCGTTAAAATATCGTAAATTCGCTCTGCATATAAATCTTACACAATGAGTAAAAGTATCGAAGAGTTAAAATCTCTTACTACGCAAATCAGAAGAGACATTTTAAGAATGGTTCATGCTGTGAATTCCGGCCACCCGGGAGGAAGTTTAGGCTGTACTGAATTTTTCACGGCCCTTTACGGAAAAGTAATGAACTACAAGCTTCCTTTCACCATGGAAGGTAAAGGCGAAGACCATTTTTATCTTTCGAACGGACACATTTCTCCGGTATTCTATTCTACTTTGGCCAGATCCGGATTTTTCCCGGTGGACGAATTGAGAACATTCAGAAAACTGGATTCAAGATTGCAGGGCCACCCGACGACCCATGAAGGACTGCCGGGTATCAGAGTAGCATCCGGATCCCTTGGACAAGGGCTTTCGGTAGCTCTAGGAGCTGCCCAGGGAAAGAAGCTGGACGGAGACAACTCTTTGGTATATACCTTACAGGGGGACGGAGAATTGCAGGAAGGCCAGAACTGGGAAGCATTTATGTATGCTGCCGGTAAAAAGGTTGATAATATCATTTCTACGATTGATTATAACGGTCAGCAAATCGACGGAAGCACCGATAATGTATTGAACTTAGGGGATCTTCACGCGAAGCTGGAAGCATTCGGATGGACGGTTCTTGAAGAGAAAAACGGTAACGACCTTGAAGCGGTAATTGCCATTCTTGAAAAAGCAAAAACGGAAACCGGAAAAGAAAAACCGGTAGCGATTATTCTTCATACACAGATGGGTAACGGAATTGATTTTATGATGGGATCACACGCATGGCACGGGAAAGCACCGAGTGACGAGCAATTGGCAACCGCCATCAAACAGTTGTACCTGGAAGCTCCTGCTGATTATTAATGATAAGCAATAAATAATTGGCAATACGTAATCTTTAATAATAATTTAGAACAAAATGAAATTTACATATACAGAAAAAAAGGATACCCGTTCAGGTTTCGGTGCCGGATTGGCTGAGCTTGCTGACAAAAACCCTAATGTTGTTGCCCTTTGCGCAGACCTTATCGGTTCTTTGAAGATGGAGAAATTCATTGAAAAGGCTCCGGAAAGATTCTTTCAGGTAGGTATCGCAGAAGCCAACATGATGGGCCTTGCTGCCGGATTGAGCATTACCGGGAAAATTCCTTTTACAGGAACATTTGCAAACTTTTCTACTTCCCGAGTGTACGACCAGATCCGTCAGTCTATCGCTTATTCCAATAAGAATGTTAAAATCTGTGCATCCCACGCAGGTCTTACGCTAGGGGAAGACGGGGCGACGCACCAGGTTTTAGAAGATATCGGGATGATGAAAATGCTTCCGGGAATGACGGTAATCAACCCTTGTGATTATAACCAGACGAAAGCTGCTACCCTGGCGATCGCCGATCATGAAGGTCCGGTCTATTTAAGATTCGGAAGACCTACGGTTCCGGTTTTTATTCCTGAAGATATGCCTTTCGAAATCGGAAAAGGAATTTTGCTTCAGGAAGGAACGGATGTCACGATTGTTGCTACCGGTCACCTGGTTTGGGAATCTCTTGTTGCTGCAGACGAGCTTGAAAAAGAAGGTATTTCATGCGAAGTGATCAACATCCATACAATCAAGCCTCTTGATGAAGAAATCATCTTAAAATCAGTTGAAAAGACCGGAAAGATCGTAACGGCTGAAGAGCACAACTATCTTGGAGGATTAGGAGAATCCATTGCCGGAATGCTGGCTAGAAGAAGACCGACAAGACAAGAGTTTGTAGCAGTAAACGATACCTTCGGGGAATCTGCAACGCCTGCCGAGCTGATGAAAAAATATAAGATTGATTCTGCTGCGGTACAGGAAGCCGTGAAAAGAATTTTAGCTTAATATTTCTGAAAAAATATAATGAAAGCATCCTTTTCGGGATGCTTTCTTTTTATCTTAGTTTTGTGTCTTCTTTTTTTTCAGTAAATGTTTTTCTCTGATGATTAAATAAACTACTATCTGAAAAACTTCCACTTCGGAATAATCGCCAGCATCCCGAAACCCGTAAAAAGGAAAAGGTTGGTAACATCCGTATAAAGGAAAGTCGATAAATAGTAATTGTGCATAAAAAAGTGCAGGACAAGCAATGCCGGAAAGGAAAAAATCCCGATTTTCCTGTAAAAGAACATCAGAATAAGGCTGACTACCATTAAAGCGTCTATGGTAAAGATAATAAAGAAATACCATCTGGGAATATTCAGGTACTCATGCTGCAGGTATTCATCCAGGTCGATACCGAAACCCATCACTGTAAACAACAACAAAGCGGCAAAAGCCAGAACAAATCCCCATCCTTTCTTCGGGTCCTCATCAAAATAGCTGTATTCTTCCATAGGTACAAAAATAAAGAACTTACGAGAGATTTCATAAGTTCTTTAGTATAATTCGTTTAAAATTTGCTTAGACGGAGATTGCGTTGATCAATCTGTTTTTGTCGCTTAGGTATTCTTCCATAGAAATCATACTTTCTGTTCTCATGACATCCTGAATATCATCGATCTGGTAGATAATTCTTTTGGCATCTTCCGTATTCTTCGCTCTTACTTTGCAGAAAATATTATATTTTCCTGAAATAACGCTTGCTTCAATTACGTTAGGAATGCTTGTCAGTTCTTTCAATACCTCTTGGGTACGGTTTGATTTCGTTAATAAAATCCCGATAAAAGCAGTGAAATGGTAGTCCAGCTTTCCGTAATCGATGTTAAGAGATGATCCCAAAATAATACCTGCATCCTCCATCTTTTTCACTCTTACGTGAATTGTACCTGCAGAAACATCCATCTGCTTTGCAATTTCTGTAAAAGGCATTCTTGTGTTTTCTACTAAGAAATCAAGAATTTTCTTGTCTATTTCGTCCAGTTGATAGTTCATATTAGTTCAATTACAATTTTCTTAAAAAAACAATGTATTTTTTGCAAATTTATAAAAAATAATTTAAGTAAAAAAATTATCTCAAACATTAACAATAATTAACACAGATGATAAAAATCATTAAAAAATCAGAATTATTTTCCGTCTGATTTTGTAGAATCTGTTTTTATTTCTTTCTGAGAATCCTGGACTTTTTTATCTTTTTTCTTCTTTTTAAATAGAGAATTAAAGCTCTTGGTCCATACGATACCTCCACCATATGCCTGATTGGCAGTACCGTTTGAACCGGCCCCATTTACAAGGCCGATATTGGATGGCTTGGAATATCCCCGCAATACCAGGCTTCCGTCATTTTTCTTAGAAATATCATATTCGATGGTTCCTTCGCCGGACAGGTAATTTGTATCGGTATTTTCAGTTTTCGTTAAAGGAATCCCCAATCCTGTTTTTACTTTAACCCTTGGTGAAAGCGCAAAGCTTACCCCTGCATTCGCCCGGTCTCCGATATTGGAATACTGATCTCCTTTTACATAATTAAGATCAATCTGGAATTCATTACTCATGGCATTAAGCACAGAGCCGAGCTGTTTTAAGAGAATATTATACCCTTGGTTTTGGGCTACATCAGCCACATTTACATCTACTCCACCGGTATTGGAAACATTAAAGCTGTTCAGTAGCAATACCGAACCGAACTGAAGGACTTTCTCTCCTTCCTGGCTCATTTTGGCTGCCAGCGTTTCTTTAACCTGACTGGAAACGTCGAGTGCCGTTACATTCAGGTCGATTTTCGGATCAACCAGAGACTGGGTGATGTTGGCCTGAAGCAGGATACTGATCGGCTGCAGGCTGCCCATATTCAGGTATTCCCCTGCATTGGAAACCATCCTTACATAATTCGCCGTTATATCCAGTGCCGGCTTCATTGCATCACCGTCCCAGCGGATGCTGCTGCCCTTTTCGATCTGGAAGGTTTTGTTCAGAATCGCTTTGGAAACAAAAGTTCCGTTGTCTACCCTATATGTCCCGTTCATGGCGATATTCCCCTGGCGGCTCATCTGGAAGTGAAGCCTTTCTGCGGCTCCTTTTACCGTAATGTTCCCGACATCATCCCCGATCAATACGTTTACAGTAGTCCCTTTATCCACATCCAGCGCAAAATCGATATTCATGTTGGCTCCGGTTTTCTTTTTGTCGTCAAGCGTAACCAATCCGTCTTTTCCTTCTTTCAGAAACTTCAGCATTTTAAATTCTTCTACATTGGACGTTGAGCCGGAATTAAAGGTAAAGGTGCTTCCGTTCAGCGCTTTCATATTAGGGGTAGTGATATTCAATCCCGTCACAGGTCCGTCCACATAAAGATCACCCTGCCCGTACACCCTTCCCCAGAAAAGATCGTAATCTTTCTGTGTGGTATTCAGCACCAATAAATTATCTGCCCTCATCACGAGGTTGACTCCTAGTGAGGAAATGCTCTCAAACTGGATCGCTCCGGAGATATTTCCTTTGGAGTTGCTCCTTCCGTCATGAACTTCAATATTGTTAAGAATCGCAAGGCCTTTCGTTAAAGGAATTACGGTATCATCAAAAGAATATTCCACTCCGGTAAATAAAAGTTTTAACCCGAAACCTTTCAGGGCAATATCGCCGCTGTAATCCAGATCGCTGAACTTACCGGCAATTTTAAGATCCCCGGTTGCCTTTCCTCTTAAATTTCCGAAAACCGTTGTTACGAACTGCTGGGCAAAAGCAACATCAAAATCCCTCATTTCTGCAGTTAGATCAATCGTCGGGGATGAAGTATTGTTATTAACGGTTCCGGTTACATGAAGACTGTTATTTCCAATGATTCCTGCCGAATTTACTTTAATATCGACATCATATACATTCAGGGAATAACTGTTTGTTGCAGAAATCGTGATATCGCCCATATCATTGCCGTTCATCATGATATCATCAACCGTCATATCCACCAAAGGCTGAAGCGTGTTTTTATCCATTCGGATTTTAACGCTTCCGTTCGCCAGCCCTTTGATATTCATCGTATTTCCCCCGGCCTGCATTTCCAGCAGCTTCTCGATGGCAAAATTATCGACCTCCGCATCTACATAGAAATCCTTGGCCGATTTAAACTGCGCATCTTTTATAAACAAAGCACTGTTTTCCGAATAGATCCTCAGGTTCTGAATATCGAAATCCCCCTCTTTTTTACGGTAGGTGATGGAATGGTTCAGTTCAGCACTGGTATCGATAGCCCAGGTCACATTATTGAATTTCACTTCCGTCGGCTCAAACCTGAATACAAAATCTCCACCAGCATTGGTAGATTGGTTTACATTGATGGCATAATCTTTCATATTATCGTCCATCTCGTCTTCCGGACTTCCATGTTTGAATTTTGCCGCCAGGTGCAGAACGGTATTATTTTCATTTTTCCCGCTCAAGGTAATATCTTTCAGAACATTCTTATTGTATAAGACCCTGCTGATTTTGGCATAGATCTGCTCATCAAGATTGGCGGTGTTGATGCGTACCATCACACTGTCTACCATTGCGCTGTCCCGGGTAATATTGTTCCTGTTGTTAATCTGGTAATCGGGATTTGCAGCAGCCAATGCTTTATCGGCCTCCGTAATATCCTCCGTTTTGGTCATGATATATTTCAGAGCAGCGGCATCAAGATTCAAAATTAGATTGTTTGAATTTCCATCGTATCGTCCTTCCACTTTTGCACCCTGCGGAATTTTCAGATCCGGTAAAAAATAACTTACCAGCCCCTGCTGCACATCGAAATTCATGGTAAAATTCTGGCCGCGGTATATTCTTCTCGGCGCAGGCCCTACCAGAATCTTATTTAGGCCGTTTTCCACCATGCCGGCAAGATCGCCCAGGTTGTATCTTCCGGAAATCTTCCCGTTCACGGCGCCCGGAGCATCCACATCAATCACGCGGCCGCCGTTTTCAATGAAGGTTTTTACTTTCGCATTCGGAATAGAATATTTCTGCGTTGCCGTAGCAAAATTAATATTGTTTGCTTCTACATCCAGCGTCAGATCATTAATAGAAGACATCGCCATTTTACCGTTCACTTTTCCGCTTACAATCTGTTTACCCGGTTTGTTGGTAAAATAATTCATGTTTAAATAACCGACATCCGCATTTACATTCATCGAAACCCGAGAAGTACTGAAATCAATTAAACCTTTGATGGTCGCCTTGGCCTGTTCATCGTTAACGGTAATGAGACCGTTGTATTTTTTATGATCCAGTAACCCGTCGAGATATAGGTTATTGATCTCTTTATTCATAATTTCAATGCTTGAAATCTGGGATTTTGTCGTCAGTCTCATTGTATTCACGTCGAAACTTTGCCCATTGATGTTAAACCTTCCGGAAATCAATCCTACCGTTTTATTTTTGGTAATAACGGAAGTGTTCAGATCTTTTACCTCTGCAATCCCGGCATATTTCGGTAAGGAAGAACTGTAATCCGTTAAAGAAAAATTCGTGATTTTAGCCTGGCCGATTCCGGTCATCAGATTTCCTTTTGAAACATATACTCGGTTCGGATTTACACTGGCGGTCCCATTGTATTTCAGCTTTCCGAAATCATCAGCAAAGTTTTTCATTTTCGTAGAAATGAATGTAGGCATCATGGCTTTCAGATTTTTATAGGTAAAATCAGCTGAAAGGTCGTTGGTTTCAATTAAAAAGTTCCCTTTCAGCAGCCTATTAACCCTCATGGTTTTCGTTGCGATATTCACATCGGGATTGCGGATCAGGAAGTTATCAAGTTTGAAACCGTTCAGCGGTCCCGTCATCTTTCCGGAGATATTGAATGGCTTGAAATTGTCCCAATTCGTCACAAAATAGCTGATGTCGTATCCACTCAGCTGGCTTCCCAGCATCAGGTTCATGTCCCATTTTACTTTATCTGCAAAATCGGCCCACGAACCGTCATCGTGAAGATTGAATTTAATATCACCCTGCAAAAGCGAGTGATCGGTATTTAAGGTAAGGTCTTTCAGAAAGAGATAATCCGGCGTCATCGAAAGTTCCGTAGAGAAGGTATCCACAAAATGAGATTTTCCCCATCTTGTTGTTGTGAACGTCATGTTATTGATCAGTCCTGAAATATTTCTTCCGTTGACTTTTACATTCGGAGCAATAAGATTGAAATTGGTAGCTGTCAGCCACTTTCCTTTTTCGCCGGGAGAATTCAGATTTACAATGGAAACTTTGGAATCAAGGATCTGCAGCCTGGAATCCAGTTGAAAAGGGGGTTTGTTGGGATTCTTCTTCTTCCCACTGTCGAACAGCTGGGTAAAACGGATGAAATTGGAAATACTGTCACCTTTATACGTGATGACTTTTACATCAGCATTCTTTAAAGTAAGGGAATTAAAAATTATGGAATTGTTTTTCGTAATGTTGGAAGCCAGGGAAAACCAGTTGGAATTCGCAATGAATTCTTTGGACTGAATGAAATCGTACCCTTTGTAATCCTTAATTTTCAGACCTTTGATCTTTACGTTTCCGAAAAAGTTTACTTCAACGCTTTCTGTGGACATTTGCGCCTTAAAATCACGGTTTACTACCTGCAATGCCTGATCTGCTGCCCATTGTTTAGTGGCAGGAAGGTTGATGATGATAAAGATTGCCGCTACAAGGGCAAGGCCCAGCCAGAAGAGAATCAGAAGAAGCTTTGCCCACCAAGTGTAGCTGGTAACATCTTTCACCGCCTGCTTCCCGAATTCCTCGGCGGTCTGAACAGGATGGCTAATGGCATCCGAAGCCAGCTCAGAGGCTTCCTTTACTGTTTCTTTTACAGCACCTCCTGCATTTTCAACAGCCTTCTGTACCTGATTACCTAAGTTTTCAGCTACCGATTTTTTGTTCTCATTCTCGTTATTATTCTCTAACTTTGCCATTATTATGAGCGACTCTATAATTTTAGGTATTGAATCGTCCTGTGACGACACATCAGCAGCTATCATCAAGGGAAATTCTATTCTGTCGAATATTGCGGCCAACCAGGCGATCCATAAGGAGTACGGCGGTGTTGTTCCCGAACTGGCCTCGCGTGCGCATCAGCAAAATATCATTCCCGTTGTTGAAAAATCTTTATCCCAAGCAAATATACAACAAAATGCTATTTCTGCGATAGGATTTACGCGTGGACCTGGACTTTTAGGATCTCTTCTTGTGGGAACTTCTTTTGCTAAGTCTCTGGCAATGAGTCTGGATGTTCCGCTTATTGAAGTAAACCACCTCCAGGCGCATATTTTAGCGCATTTCATCGAAGATGCAAATCCTATGCCGCCAAAATTCCCTTTCCTGTGTCTTACGGTAAGCGGCGGACATACGATGATCGTTCTCGTAAAGGACTATTTCGATATGGAAATTATCGGGAAAACCATCGACGATGCTGCAGGAGAAGCTTTTGATAAAATCGGAAAAATCTTTGATCTGGATTATCCGGCAGGGCCGATTATCGACCGTCTTGCCAAAGAAGGTAATCCCGATGCCTTCCAGTTCAACAAACCGAGAATGGAGCAATACGATTATTCTTTCAGCGGTATTAAAACTTCCGTGCTGTATTTTATCCAGAAAGAAGTGCGGAAAGATCCGGATTTTGTGAAAAACAATATCAACGATCTATGTGCTTCCGTTCAGAAAACCATTATTGAGATCCTGATGAACAAGCTGGAAAAGGCAACGAAGGATTTACAGATTACCGAAGTGGCCATTGCCGGCGGCGTTTCTGCCAATTCCGCTTTGAGGAAAGCTATGCAGGACAATCATGAAAAACTCGGCTGGAACATTTACATTCCGAAATTTGAATATACCACCGATAATGCGGCAATGATCGCCATGGTAACACAGCTGAAATTTGAAAGAGGCGAATTTACCGATCTGAGAACAACGGCAACGGCAAAATACGATTTATGAAAATATTATTAGAAGAAAAAATTCTGGGAACACATTCCAAGAAAAACTCAAAATATTATTGGGTACTGGAAACAATTACCGGAAAGAACGAGGTGTCCGAAAAATATGAAGACGAAGATTATTTAATGATAAGTTCAGAGACCGGATATGTTCAAAATATAAAAGAAGAAATCGTAGAAAAAATCAATTCGGAAAATGTATTCAGTTTTGCTTATGAACCGAAAGAAGGCGACTACCTGTCCATCAAAAATAATTTAAGAAAAAACGAATACCTGAATTTAATTTTTATGAATAACAAGTGGATTGAAGAAATTTATGCTTGTTCGTACAGAGACTGTGATGGCGATATTTACACGACCATAAAAACCGGAGTTGCATTTTTGAGCGAGAATGAGATTTTCTTTTAAAACTACTATTTTTTATGAAACTTTTTTACGGCGAAATCGAAGGAAACCAGGTATTGATCAACGACGAAGAACAGCAGCATATCGTAAAGGTCCTTCGGATGAAAGAGGGTGAAGAAATTCATGTCACCGACGGAAAAGGAAACCTGGCTTCCGGAACTTTACTGATCGAAGGCAAGAAAGCCAATATGCATGTCAGCGAAATCAAAAACGATCTTCCCGGCTTCAGCCCGCAACTTCATATTGCCATTGCACCTACCAAAAACATCGACCGGATTGAGTTTTTTGTTGAGAAGGCCGTTGAGATGGGAATTTCAGAAATCACTTTGCTACAGACCGAAAAAACGGAGCGTAAAAATGTGAATATCGACAAGCTCCGCAAACAGGCCGTTTCAGCCTCCAAGCAGAGTCTTCGGTTCCATTTTCCGGTAACTAATGATCTTGTTAAGATCCAGGATTTTCTTAAACATACGGATCCTGAAACTACTTTTGTCGCTCATTGTCATGAAAATCTGGAAAGGATGGATCTTAAAGCAATTCCGAAATCCGAAAACATTACTTTTCTTATCGGGCCGGAAGGCGATTTTTCAGAAAAAGAAATATCCTTTTTATCCGAAAAAAATATCAGAGCGGTTTCCTTGGGCCATCAAAGGCTGAGAACAGAAACAGCGGGAATTTTTGTTGCGGCTTGGAATTATTATCAATTAATATAAAAAAGAAGACCTTTCGCAGGTCTTCTTTCATTTTAAGGGCTTTTACACCCATTCTATATTCTGTTCTCTGAGATATTTATCAATAAATCTGCTGTCCGCTCCTGATGGAATTTACGGCCCAGCGGATTTTCATTTTCAGGAGTTTTTCCTCGTTCAGTTTATAATCAATATTCGATTTGATCAGCTTTTGCTTTAATTCGTACATACAAATGGAAGCCGCTACGGATACATTGAAGCTCCTCGTAAAGCCGTACATCGGGATAGCTAAGGTTTCATCGGCAAAATCCAGAATTTCCTGGGAAACGCCTTCCATTTCGGTCCCAAAAACCAAGGCTACGGGCTCGGTGATCTCATAATCCGGGAGCATAGTTGCATTGTTCTCCAGCGAAACCGCAAGGATTTTATACCCTCGGTTTCTGATTTCCTGGAAAGATTCCATGTTTCTGGGCATCTTTTCTACGTCCACCCAGGTATCGGCGCCTTTGGTAACACGAAGATTCGGTTCAAAGCTGTATTCTTCCTGTAAAGCCACCACCTTATGAAAACCGCAGGCTTCTACGGAACGTACAATTGCCGCCGCATTCCGGAACTGGTAAATATCCTCCACCACAGGCAGCACAAAGTCCGAGCTTTCCTGAGAGAAATGTTCAATTTTCGTTAATCTTTCTTCCGTTAAAAACTGTTTTAAATACTCAAATGTTTGTACTAAATCTTTCATCCGTTTTCAAATCTTTGCAAATTAACGTAATTTTGAGGAATCCTTTTGAGTAAGGGTAAAAATTCTAATAAAGTTCCTGTATGAAACGAAAAGTCCTGTTGATATATACCGGTGGAACCATCGGTATGGAGAAAGATTATGAAACCGGCAGCCTCCGCGCCTTTGATTTTGGAAATATTTTTGAAAAAATGCCCGAAATGAAACTGATGGAATGCGAAGTTTTTGTACATCCTTTTGAAATACCACTGGACTCTTCGGATATGGGCCCGGAAGAATGGAAAGTAATCGCTCACTACATCCGCAAAAATTATGATGCATTTGATGGATTCCTAATTCTCCACGGAACGGATACGATGTCGTATACCGCTTCTGCACTCAGCTTTATGCTGAAAGGACTGACCAAACCCGTGATCTTAACCGGTTCGCAACTGCCCATCGGTGATCTGCGAACCGATGCTAAAGAAAATTTACTGACCAGCCTATATTACGCCAGCCTGTATGAGAATGACCGAGCGGTGATCCGGGAAGTCGCCATTTATTTTGAATACAAATTATTGAGAGGAAACCGTACGCTTAAATATTCTGCCGAGTATTTTGATGCGTATGCAAGTCCGAACTACCCTATTCTCGGGCAATCAGGTGTTCATCTGAATATTATTAAAGAAAATCTTTACCGCCGTGATCCTGAGATCGGATTTCATGTGGACGACCATATTTCAGAAGATATTATTTTCTGGAGAATTTTCCCGGGAATGAACCTGAATCATTTTAAGGAAATCCCAAAAATGAAAGTGCTGATCCTCCAGGTATTCGGCTCGGGCACCATTTTCAGCAGTGAAAAAACGGTAGAAACCTTGCAGCAGATCCGGAACAACGGAACGGAGATCGTTGTGGTAAGCCAGTGTATATCAGGAGGAATTTCATTCGGCAAGTATGAAAACAGCAATATCTTTTCAAGGATCGGTGCCATCAGCGGAAAAGACATGACCGCGGAAAGTGCGATCACCAAAGCGATGCATCTCATCGATAATCCTAATTACGAGGGAAACTTTGCTGAGAACTTCTCCCGCAGCCTTTGCGGAGAAATTTCAGAATAATTCCCGTTTCGATTTGCATATTAAAAATATTATCGTACTTTTGCAATCTCGAATAAAGAAAGGTGTCCGAGTGGTTGAAGGAGCTACCCTGGAAAGGTAGTATACGGGTAACTGTATCGAGGGTTCGAATCCCTTCCTTTCTGCAAATCAAAGTCTTAGGTTTTTAATCTAAGACTTTTTTGCTATTTACATTAGACATGTTTTTAGCGTAATTAAAATTTTTCTATGAGATTTACAAATTTTAAATCTTAGAATTATTATATTTATTAAACTAAAAAATGACCCATGGAAAAAAAACTAATATTATGCATTTTTTGTCTTTCATTCATAAGTATAATTCAAGCTCAGACTTTTGATGATATTTTAAAAGTTACTTCTTATTATAAGAAAAATTTTAGTGAATTTGAAAAGGGTTTAAACTTAAAAAATTTGGATAAAAAATCTAAATTCGGTCTGGAATCTAGAATATATAATTTTAAAAATTCTAAAATACTACTAGAATCTAATAATGAAGAAAATAATATATCAAAATTTTCTCTTTTAACAGCAAAAGGTGAAGAAAGTGAAGAGCTATGGTATCAAACAGTTAAAAAAGCAAATTCTTTATCAGATTTTGTAGTTATTCAATCATTTATTAGCAGTAAAAACCCAGATTTATATAAAGAGGATATTTCATTTAGTGAATTAATTTCAATTTTAAGATCACTAAAAAATACAGAAGATTTGATTTGCTTTATGGTTTATAAAAAAGATAATCTTTATTATCAATTTAATTTAGCTGATAATACATTTTATATGATCGTAAGTGATAACTATTCCAAAAAATAATTTAAACGTAATCTTAAAAATCCCGGACTGAAAGACCGGGATTGCTGTTTGAAAAGAGTACCAACTAATTTTCAAACCATTGAGCTATATGATGATTGTGAATGTGGTGGTTGGTTAGGATCAGTTGCACATCGTGAGGAACTGATGGCTCATCTGAACCTTAAATTTGGCTTCCGATTTTAGTTTTGCATACAGCGTACTCTCAAAGGCGCGAACTTCTTTTAATTTATGATCGATGCATTCCGCAATCTGAACAACGGAGAAAAGAAAATCCCTGTACAGAGCGATATTTACGGTTTGTCCGTGCACCGGAAGATAGGCTTTCAGAAAAGGCAGCGTTGACTGGTGCTTGTTGTAATCTACACAATAGCCAGCTCCTTCCCGGGAAGTAATAATATCGTGTTGGTTGATGAAATCCAGGATATTTCCGGAGTCTTTGATGTTATTTTTGGTCAGATACCGGTTGATCTTATCCAAGACATGCTGGGCATACTCCATCATGGTGATGGTTTTCCATTCAAACTGATGGTTCAGATACTTGGCGTTTTTGGCAGCTTTGCCTTTTTCACAGGTTGTCGTACAGAAAGAAATTCCGATCTTGTCGTAATATGGAAAAAAGCAGTCTTTGATCTGGATCGAAGCGTCGGCCTGCAGCCTGCCGTTTGAAAAATTATAATACAGATAAGGGCTGTACAATTCGGAAAGTGCTTTCAGATAGTCTGTCTCGCTGGAATTGTGATATTCCCCGAACCATTTTTCAAGGTTGTCGTAATAGTATTTTTCAAATTCATTAAAGCTTAAATATAAGGGCAGTTCCATAACTCTGTTTTTTGATGAAACAAAGCTATATCACTAATGCGTCAAAACTTGACGTGTTATTTTTTATTTTGAATTTATTTTTATTTTATTATTTGCTATAAGATAAAACTCTGATCGGAAGGGGGAATCCTTCGACTGCTTCGCGCTCAGGATGACATCACTTAGACTCTACGAAATTAGACACCGGATGTTTAAACAAAAAATCAATCATCAATCTAAATCATCAATCATATATTTATTCATAGTTCCGCATGATGTACTCAAAATAATGGATCATTTTCATGTAGTTTTCAATGCTCAGATATTCGTTGGTGCTGTGGATAGACTGTTTTTCCGCATCGTTGATCTTAATCGGCATGAAACGGTAAATATTTTTACTGACGATCTGGTATTTGTAAGCATCCGTCGCTCCAACGGTAAGATACGGTGTTGCAATGGCTGTCGGATGAATCTCTTTAATGGCAGCTTCAATTAATTTAAAAGCTTTGGTATCGGTAGGAGAAACTGCAGAAGCTTCTTTTACATTATCAATTTCTTCGATTTCCGCATCAAAACCTTTGATGGCCTTTGCAATATGCTTTTTCACTTCCTGTACCGTATTTCCGGGAAGCAGCCTGAAATTAACGATAAATTCCACTTCCGGCGACAACACATTGGGTGCGTCGCTTCCTTTCATCATCGTTAAGGCCGTTGTTGTACGTACCAAGGCATTGGTAGAATTATTTTTGGTGAGCTGCGACAGAAGCACAGGTTTCAGCAGCCACTGATTGGCAATTCCCATGCGGTTGACGAAAGACATGGAACCACCGATGTTGGTGAAGAACTGATTAATCAAAGGCGTAATCATCGGTTTCATCTGGTCATGCTCCAGCCTTTGCATGATGACTGCTGCTTTCCCGATCGCACTTTCCGTCGGAGGCATGGAAGCATGCCCGCCCAATCCTTTGACTTTAATTTTCACCGACAGAAATCCTTTTTCTGCACAACCGATAACCGCTACTTCTGAATTGATCCCCGCGACGCTCCCTTTTTCAAGAATCAATCCGCCTTCGTCATAAACCGCGTCGAACATCAGATTTTTTCCTTTAAAATAAGCTGCAATTTTTGCAGCACCTTCTTGTCCGCCGACTTCCTCATCAAAACCAAAAGCCAGATAAATATCGCGTTTCGGGATGTGTTTGCTTTTAATTAAATTATTCATTGATTCCATCAGGGAAAAGAGCATTCCTTTCATATCGATGGCTCCTCTTCCGTAGATCCTTCCGTTGGCCACCGCTCCCGAAAACGGTCCGAAATCCCATTCTTCAGCCACTTGGGAAACCGGAGGCAAAGGTTTATCATCCGGCCTGAAAACATTTCCGCTTTGATCTTTTACCGCTGCCTCTCCCGGAGGAACGACATCGGTATGGGAAAGAAACAAAATGGGATGAAGAGACGGATCACTGCCCTGCAATCTAAAAACCAGCCCGTATTTATTGATTTCCACAAATTCTGTGTTTTCGTACACCAGCGGATACGATGTTTTAAGATATTCTTTAATAGTATCAAATGTGGAATAATCAAACTTTCCCAATTCCCCAGCAGAAACCGTCGGAATCTTCAGCCCGCCTGAAAATCTTTGGATAGCGGAGTCATTTTTAACGATTTTCCAGCCTGAAGTAGTATTGGCATTTACTTTTTTAAAAGAGTAAGTAAATGTTTTAATTAAAACAATAATGATCAGGAGAATAAGAAGGCTTATGAGAATGAAGATGAGCTTTTTCATGGTGGATTTGGTTGGTTTTTAATTCTTTCAGAGTCTTTCCGAAGATTACAAAGATAGATCTTTTTGCTTCGTTCCGGTTTTATAGAATTCTCTTTTTATGAAAATAAAAGAGGCTGCAGAGTATAATGGTTATTGTTTTGATACAATAGGGAATTAACAAAGATTAATTTTAAAAACGCTTAAAATATCAGTTAAAACGCCACGCTTAATAAAGAAGTATACTATAGTAAAGACCAAGGCTGCAATGGCTGCCTGCCAACCATTTATATCCATAAACATTGACAAGCTAGATTGCTTTTTCCTCTTTTTTAAATAATTTTTAAAGTTAAAATCTTCTTTGCTAAATTTAAAATCCAATACAAAGTATATATAAAGGAAAATAATCATTAAGAAAATAATATTCTGAAAAATATAATTACACATATAGGCAATTTAATCTGAACATTTTAAACACTTTGTTTACAGTGCAATATGAAATTTCACTTTCCGAGTATTTCACTCTTTTCCATGAAGCAAATGTTTATTGTAAGTCACTTATCTTTCCATATTTTTAATCATGAAACTTCAAATTATTTTTATCAATTAATGTAAACTTAAAACTTCAAAATGTAAGTATATTATATATTCCCGTTACTTTCAAGCTCCTCCCGCCTCTTCTTAATAAAGTCCGTAGGTCGGATGCCATTGATCTCGAAGAAGAGATCTGAAAAATTCTGCCGGGATGCGATGCCGCATTCTCTGGCGAGGGTTTCGATATTGTATTTTAAATATCTTTTATCCTCAAAAAGAAGGTTAGTGATGTAATTGATCCGGAGCTCGCTCAGGTATTTGTTGAAATTAACCTTTTTATATTCGTTGATAACCTGGGAAAGGTAGTTGGAATTAGTACCAAGTTGGGCGGCCAGCTTACTGATCGTTAAACCTTTTTGGGTAAACTCTTTTTTCTCTTCAAAAATTTTCAGTTTTTGCAACAGCTCTTCGACCTTATTTTCGTTCAGCCCGGATTTTTTCTCTTCTATAATCGGGATAGCTGTTATTTCCTCTTTTTCTTTTTCTACGCTTTGGGTTGCAGCAAATTTCTCTTCTACCAATACATATTTCTGCTGAATTTCTTTTGCTTTTTTATGTCTCCTCGTTAATAAAGCCACAAGCCCTACTGCCCAAACAATCAGAACGATAATAATGATTGTCCCAAGATAGTTGATCTTTTGCAGCTTATCTTTTTCTTCCAGCAAGGTATTGGTGTCGTAATCTTTATGCATTTTCGGCGAAAGGTAAATGAAATCCTTAGACATAATACTGTCTGCCTTCAGAAGCTGACTGGTATAATACAGCTGTTGCACCTGATTTTTTTCCTTTTTAGAATGATCAATCAGGATTTCATAGTTTTCCCTTAATTCAGGAAGCATAAACTGGTGCTTTCGGAAGATGGAATCGATCTTTTTAAAATAAACAATGGATTCTTTCGTCTTTTTGAGACTGGAATAGCTTTTCCCGATGTAAAAATAACCCACCGAAAGCCTGGCAAAATCACGGCTGCCCTTGATAGCAGGCAAAGATTCGTTTAAATTTTTTAAGGCAGACGGAAACCGGTTGTTCCGGTATTCAGAAATCCCTCTTGAAAGCAGAAAGTATCCTTTTTCAAGATCATATTCAGGATCTTCGCCAATTTCTGAAAAGCCCGTCTGTATGGCAGCATCGGCTTCCTGATACCTTCCAAGATGCCTATAGCAGATAACAAGCTGATAGAGGCTGTTCAGGTATCCTTTTTTATTGTTGTAAATCTCGTTCGGATGAAGCTTAGTAATCTGTCTTGTTTTCCCCCGGTAATGTTCAAGACATTTCATAAAGAGCTCGGAAGCATCGTCATAGTACCCGAGATAGCTTTTGATAACCCCGATATGATACAGGTTCTGGTATCTGAGGTACTCATTTTTTGTGTTTTTCGAATATTTATAGGCTTCGAGGTACTCGTTAAGGGCAAGCTGATATTTTTTGTAGTGGTAATAATACACCACTCCTTTATCGATATGTGAAATAATCCGGAGATCTTCACTTCTGGACTGGTTGGCGGCCCAGATCATACTGTCGGCATATTTCAGCTTATCTTCACTTAAGAAAGCATAATATACCGCGTCTTTATATCCCTGAACGAGTTTTTCATAGTTCTTTTCCTTTTTCGCCTTATTAATATATGGTTGAAGAAAAGGAAAGGCTTTCTGATCATTTTCAGGAAAATTTTCATATTTCTCACGCAGTTTATAGAAATCACTATAGCCATCCTGAGACAGGAGGGCTGTAAAAATTCCGGTAAAAATGAGAAATAATAGTTTTTTGACCACCTTAGTAAATTATTTTCTCTACAATCCGGGGTCAAAAGTACATAAAATACCTTAGTTTTTATCATTGAAGATTGAATTAATAGCAAATATCGAACTATTTCTATTTTACAAAATAATAAATTAAAGATCAGCCCATTAAATATCCCTAATTCACGAATTAAGACGTCATAATTTATAAATCGAGACAACAACCATTTTTTTTTATCACGGCAAGATTATAATTTCGAACTCAGAAAACAAACCGAAAACAAAACTAAACTGAGACCACCTTTAAGATGATATGAATAGAACAGCTAAAAAAACACGGTAAGATAAATTTCAGGGTAAAAACTAATAGAAAAAACATGATGATTCTATTCATAAATCTCACCACCTTCCTTAATCGGAATAATTACTTTTAGGGAAGGCTGGTTTTTTTAAAATTTAATTTTTTTTATAAACTAATAACCATTTTTATAAAAATTAATAACCATTTATACAATTAATGTAGTTGCCTGTTTGTGAAATTAGGTAATGAGGGGAAGAAAGGTTGTTTTATACGACCTTCTTTTTACTAACATTTTCAGTTTTAATCGAAAAGAGACTGTCCCTTGCGGGCAGCCTCTTTTCTTTTTAAAACATTAAGGATTTACAATCACTTCCAGCCTCCGCCTAAGCTTTTGTAAATATCGACAACTGTACTCAGCTGTTTTTGTTTTGCTTCCACCAGTTCCATTTTGGCATCCAGCGCATCTCTCTGGTTCAGAAGAACCTCCAGATAATCGGCGCGTGAATTCCGGAACAGCTGATTCGCAATATCTATCGATTGTTCAAGCGATTTTGTTTCCTGGGATTTCAGCTGGTAATACTGATCAAGGTTTTTTATTTTCGACATTAGATTCGCCACATCCAGATAGGCATTCAAAATCGTTTTATCATATTCGTACAACGCCTGGATCTGTCTTGCATCAGCAGTCTGGAAATTGGCTTTAATCGCGCTTTTATTAATCAGCGGACCGGCCAATTCCCCTGCAAGACTTGCAGCCATAGATTCCGGCAGTTTTACGAGGTACGAAGGTTTAAAAGCCTCCAATCCGAGGGTGGCAGAAATTTCCAGCGTAGGATAAAATTCTTTTCTTGCCGCTTCCACATCCAGCTTTGAAGATTTCAGCTCCAGTTCCGCTTGTTTGATGTCCGGACGGTTTGCCAGCAATTGGGATGGAATTCCCGTATACACCGTCTGCGGGATCGTTGTCATAAAGTTTTCCTTCGTTCTTACAATCGGCTGCGGATAGCGTCCGCAAAGGGCATTAATTTGATTTTCTTTTTCGGTAATTTCCTGGCGGATGGTATATTCCGTTGCTTTGGATTTTGCCAGTTCCGCTTCAAATTTCTTCACGGCAAGTTCCGTAGCTGCCGCCGCTTCTTTCTGGATTTTTGAAACTTCCAGCGCTTTCTGCTGAAGCTTTATATACTGCTGAATGATATCCAGCTGGTTATCGAGAGCAAGCAAATCATAATAATTGTCTGCCACTTCTTCAATCAGATTAGACAGTACGAAATTCTTTCCTTCAACCGTGGAAAGATAATGGGCAACAGCAGATTCTTTTTCGGTTCTCAGCTTTTTCCAGATGTCGATCTCCCAGTTGGCCGTTAGTCCGCCACCAAAATTCATGATTGGATCCGGCACTGCTTTGCCCGGTTCAATATCCGTACTGGCATCACCGGCTCCTTCACTGGTGTAACGTCCTACTTTTGTAACTCCTGCACCACCTCCGGCAGTAACCGTAGGCGCGAGTCTTCCTTTTTTAGCAAGAACATTGCTTTTGGCAATTTCAATTTCCTGCAGGGTAATCATCAGCTCCTGATTGTTTTTCAGCGATGTTTCAATCAGCGCTACTAAATTAGGATCTGTAAAGAATTGTCTCCAGGGTGTTGTTCCGCTGTTATTGTTAGCGTCTCCCTGATCTTCCTGATTAAAGTTCTGAGGTACATTTTCTTTAACCTCATCTTTTATGACGGTCGCCATCGGCGCCTTACAGCTTGCTAAAACAAGCGATAAGGCAATGGCTGCTATATACTTATTATAAATCTTCATATTTATCATCGTGTTGATACGGTTCTGTTTGTTCTGTTAACGGGTTTTCCTCTTCATATCTGGCCAGTTTCGACTTATCGGCCAGGGTTCCGAAGATGTAATACAATCCAGGGATAATCATCAGTCCGAAGACGGTTCCGATCAGCATTCCTCCGGCAGCAGCGGTACCGATGGTCCGGTTCCCGATTGCACCCGGACCGGTTGCAAACACCAATGGAATCAATCCTGCGATGAAGGCGAATGAGGTCATCAGGATCGGACGGAAACGGATGGCAGCCCCTTCAATGGCGGCCTGCGCAACAGGAATTCCTTCTTCGGCTTTCTTCTGTACGGCAAATTCCACAATCAACACGGCATTTTTACCTAAGAGACCGATGAGCATGACCATTGCTACCTGAGCGTAGATGTTGTTTTCCAGTCCTAATAATTTCAGGCATAAGAACGCTCCGAAGATCCCCGTCGGCAATGAAAGGATTACCGGCAACGGAAGAATGAAACTTTCATATTGAGCGGACAGAATAAGATAAACAAATCCCAAACATACCAGGAAGATATATATTGCTTCATTACCGCGGCTTACTTCATCTTTTGAAATACCTGCCCAGTCGATCCCGAAACCTCTCGGAAGGGTTTTATCCGCCACTTCCTTGATCGCTGCAATCGCCTGTCCGGAACTATAGCCCGGTGCCGGAGTTCCACTCACCTGTGCCGAATTGTACATATTATGTCTCGTCATCTCGGAAAGACCGTATACTTTCTCAAGATGCATGAAATCCGAATAAGGAACCATTTCGCCTTTATCGTTCTTCACATAAAGCTTCAGTAAATCCGTAGGTAACGCCCGGTATTGCGGACCTGCCTGAACGATTACTTTATAAGGCCTGTCGAAACGGATGAAACTGGTTTCGTAGTTGGAACCGATCAGCGTAGATAAATTATCCATCGCATTTTCAATCGTTACTCCTTTCTGCTCGGCAAGATCGTTGTCAATTTTCAGCATATACTGAGGAAAACTCGCCGAATAGAAGGTAAATGCAGAACCCAGTTCAGGACGCTTTTTAAGCTCTTTCACAAAGTCGTTGCTCACCTGCTCCATCTTATGGTAGTCCCCGGTTCCCGCTTTATCCAGCAAACGAAGCTCAAACCCTCCTGCGGCACCATATCCCGGAACGGATGGCGGCTGGAAGAATTCGATATTCGCACCCGGAATATTCTTGGCTTTTTCTTCAAGCTTTTCAATAATTTCACCGGCAGATTCTTTACGGTCTTCCCAGCTTTTAAGGTTGATCAGACAGGTACCGGAGTTTGAACCTGTACCTTCTGTTAAAATCTCATATCCTGCAAGCGAGGAAACCGACTGTACTCCATCGATATCTTCCGATTCTTTCAGCAATTCCCTGGCAATCTGGTTGGTTCTCTCCAGCGTGGAGCCCGGAGGCGTCTGAATGATGGCATAGATCATCCCCTGGTCTTCCGCCGGGATAAATCCTGAAGGAAGGGAGTTGCTGAGGAAAAAGGTGCATGCACAGAACGCTAACAGTAAAGGAAGGGTAATGCTTTTTTTCTTTACCGTTTTATTCAGCATTTTTTCATATTTCCCTGCGCCTTTGTTGAATAATCCGTTGAATTTATCAAGGAAAATGGTCACCGGCGTTCTTTTCTTCGGTTTTCCGTGGTTGTTCTTTAAGATCAAAGCACATAAGGCCGGCGTAAGTGTTAAGGCCACTACCCCGGAAAGGATGATCGCAGAAGCCATTGTAATCGAGAACTGACGGTAGAAAACCCCAACCGGACCGGACATGAACGCAATCGGAATGAATACGGATGCCATTACGAGCGTAATTGCGATAATTGCCCCGCTGATCTCGTGCATTGCTTCTTCCGTTGCCTTCAGAGGAGATAAATGTTTTTCCTCCATCTTGGCGTGGACGGCTTCAATTACTACAATCGCGTCATCGACCACTACCCCGATCGCCATTACAAGGGCAAAGAGCGAGATCATGTTTAAAGTAATCCCGAAGGCGGACATCACGGCAAAAGTACCTACCAGTGAAACCGGAACGGCAATGGCCGGAATTAATGTCGAACGCCAGTCTCCTAAAAACAAGAATACCACAATAGCTACCAGGATAAAGGCCTCGAATAAAGTATGGACTACTTTTTCAATCGATGCATCTAGAAATCTTGAAACGTCATAGCTGATGTCATAGTGCATTCCTTTCGGGAAGGTTGTTTTCTGCAATTCCGCCATCAAAGATTTTACGTTTTTAATAACGTCACTTGCATTGGAACCGTATGACTGCTTCACTGTGATCGCTGCCGAAGGTTTACCGTTCAGGGTAGAATAGATATCGTACATGGATGAACCGAATTCGATATCGGCTACATCTTTTAACCTGATAAATTCTCCATTCGGATTGGCTTTCAGGATGATATTCCCATAGTCTTTTTCATTATTGAAACGACCCGGGTATTTTAAAATATATTCAAAGGACTGCGATCTTTTTCCGGAGCTTTCCCCTGTTTTACCCGGAGAAGCTTCCAAACTCTGCTGGTTCAGGGCATCCATCACTTCATCTGCTGAAATACTGTATGCGGTTAAACGGTCCGGCTTCAGCCAGATACGCATGGCATATTCCCTGGTTCCGAGGATGTCGGCAAAACCTACCCCGCTTACCCTTTTCAATTCGGACATCACGTTGATATCGGCATAGTTGAAAAGGAATTTCTGGTCGGCTTTCGGATCATCACTGTAAAGGTTGATGTACATCAGCATGTTAGGCTCTTCACGGGTAATTTTCACCCCTTCCCGCACTACCAGAGGCGGAAGCTTGTTTACTACGGAAGATACACGGTTCTGAACGTTTACAGCTGCTACATTAGGGTCGGTTCCCAAATCGAAAACCACCTGGATGGATGCTTCACCGTCGTTTCCGGCGTCGGAAGTCATATATTTCATCCCGGGCACCCCATTCAGACCCCTTTCCAAAGGAATAACCACGGATTTGATCAACAATTCATTGTTGGCTCCCGGATATTCCGCAGTAATATTTACTTTTGGCGGCGAAATGGACGGAAACTGGGTAACCGGCAGTTTAGTGAGCGATAAAACGCCCATAAATACGATAATCAGAGAGATTACGATAGACAGAACAGGTCTGCGAATGAATTTCTTAAACATAATTACTTACTTCATTAAAGAGTCCTACTCTGCTTTTAATTTCAATGACTGAAGAACTTTTTTAGGATCCTGCTGCTTCACCTGAACTTTCTGGTCGTCTTTTACTTTCTGCACCCCTTCCAACAGGATTTTATCTCCTGTAGAAAGCCCTGAAGCTATCACGTAAAGGTCAGGCAGCTCATAAGCTACTTTTATGTTTCTTGATTTTACCGTTCCGTTTTTATCAACAACGAAGACGTATTTCTGATCCTGGATTTCATAAGTTGCTTTCTGAGGAATAAGCATGGCGTTTTTCAAAGGCAGCGTCATTCTTATTTTTCCGGTTTCGCCGTTTCTCAACAATTTGTCCGGGTTGGGGAATTTTGCCCTGAAGGCGATGTTTCCGGTTTCGCTGTCGAATTGCCCTTCAATGGTCTGCACTTCTCCTTTCTGCGGGAATACATCACCGTTTGCCATTACCAAAGCCACCTGGTTACTCCCTCTGGAAGCTACATTTCTCTGGTAATTCAGGTATTCCGGTTCTGAAACGTTGAAATACGTATATATATCGTTATTGTCTGAAAGGGAGGTGAGTAAATCCCCTTCATCCACTAAGCTTCCCAGTTTTAAAGGAATTCTGTCGATAATCCCTGAAAACGGTGCTTTAATGTCCGTAAACGAAAGGTGGATCTGTGCCAGCTTGGCTTCTGCGTTGGCCGCATCCAGCTTGGCTTTAGCCATTGCTCTTTCATTTTTGGAAACAATATTGTTATTCGCCAATGTACTGGCATTTTTCAGTTCAATCGTAGCCTGGGCCACTTCTGCCTGTGCTTTCAGGAGTTCTGCCTGATAGAGTTTGGGCATAATCCGGAATAAGGTCTGTCCCTGACGGACAAACTGGCCTTCATCTACAAAGATTTTTTCGAGAAAACCCTTTTCCTGGGCACGAACCTCGATGTTCTTTACAGATCTGATCTGAGCCACAAATTCTTTGTCGATCACAGTATCCATAACCAGCGGCGAGGTTACGGGATAGACTGTGGCTTCTTCTTTTTCTTCTTTTTTCTTGTTACAACCTGTGAACAAAAAAATACTGCTTAGCGCAATGCCTGCGACAACTCTTTTAATCATAATGTTAGAGTTTATGTAAATCGTTAATGTTTTAAATAGGAAAATGGTAATGAGGATACGGACGATGTGATGATTACCGGCATCACAACGCAGTGTATTCCCCGCCGAACAAGTCAGCAGAAAATATTTCGGAAAAGCATGTTTAAATTCTGATAGAACGGATCAGAATAAATCTTCTAATGGTAGAAAATTCTGATAAAAAGCCATAAAGGACAGGCTTTAATTTTTTGAAGCTTTTTAACCCAAAAATGTAGACCAAGGTAAAAACACCTGCGAAAACAACCATTGCCTGAAAAGTATCGGAAAACTGAAAATTGTCTTCCACAAGTTCAAGCGAATAAGTATTTCCTAAATTATCAGGTGACTGCTGAACGGTAAGTTTTTCGTAAGTCTGGTTTAAGCGGTTTGCTCTTTTGGGTAAATTCTGAGAAGTATGGTTGTTGTAGTTATTTTTTAGAGTCCTCACATTAATCTTGCTTTCCACTACGAAAAGAAGAAAAAGGGCCGTTAAAAAATATACAATATAGTTTCTCATGATTTCCAGGTACAAAGGTAGTTTTTAGTTTTTCTATTTTTCGACACTGGTTCATTACAATGTATTTATATTAACAATATTTAACATTACTTTAAATTAGCTGAATTTTATTAAAAAACAGCTAAAAAAAATATTTAAAAACATTAATATCAATATCTTACTACATTTAATATTCTTAATAAAATCTCCGGGATTGACTACGTGCAAGCTATAAAATCAATCTTAATGAACAAATAATGTTAAAATTTATTAAAATATATTTTATATTAAAAATTTTATACAATTATAGCGCTTTTTAACAAATTATAAACAATTAAAAATATTAATATTTAATTTAAATTCAAAAATGAACAAATTATTAGGTTTTATTATTTTATAAAGTGCCTAAACATTTAAGCAGTAGATTGAATTTTAATTGATAAACTTATTCAATTCATTAAATAATATAGCAAAAAGTAATCTTGAATTCACGAATAGAATTTATACTGATTTTTATACCACAGTTATTGCCCTTAGCACAGTTTTTGTAATGGAATCTTGATTTTTCCAAAGATCAGAATATTTAAATGGGAGAAAAAATATAAGATAATTTAATTAATTTATAAAAAATTAACAAATTACTGTCAATAAAATCGTAATTTTATAGGATTACAACACCAATCTATTAATGAATCACCGAAAAATCGCTTATTATTATGAAAAGATTATTAAAAACCATGACTATCGCCCTGATACCGCTTCTTACCGTAGCGGCATGCAAGCATCAGGTGAAAGAAGAAGAGGTAAGCCTTGAAAATACAACTGAGGTTAAGAAAAATACCGATCACATCACAAAAGAGGTTTATACCGATGATTTTGGGGATCAGCTGGAGGTGGCGTTCAACGAAACACAGAATACCGTTGTAGTTCGCCTGAACGGAAAGACCTATGATCTTAAAAAGAGTGAGGAATTGCCGGAATTTACAGCAGGTGATGCCGTTTACCAGTTTTCCGATGTGCGCGGAGAGGTTACTTTTCTGAAGAAAGATTACAATATAGTCCTTTTCCACCACAAAAAGAACAAAGCTTCTTCATCAAATACGAAAATGGCTTCTTATTAATTAATCCAATCCTTAATCACAAAATCTGAAATATGAAAAATATAATCACCTATTTATGCTCACTGTTTATTATCGGTGCAACAGTTTGCTGTGCCAATAATCAGGCAGCCAATCCGTCATCAGGCAAACCAACGGATATTACAGGAAAAACATGGAAGCTAACCGAGCTGAATGGACAACCGATCACCCTTACGAATCCTAAAGCCAATCCATACTTTAAGCTAACTACGGCTGATATGCGGTACACCGGTCACGGAGGCTGCAACGGTGTAGGCGGAACTTTTGAAATAAAGCCGGAAGCGATGCGCATTAAATTCAACCAAGGCATGTCGACTATGATTGCATGTGACGATCTGGCTACGGAACGCGCGTTTACCCAAGCTCTTCTGACAGCTGATAATTATTCCGTAAATGGAGATACTTTAACGCTTAATAAAGCCCGAATGGCCCCTTTAGCAAAATTTGTTCTTCAGCCCTAATTTATAAACACATCACCATAAATAAGGACACTTCTGTATGGCAGAAGTGTCCGCCTTTTTAGGACGATTTCTTTTTGTAAATGATACAGCATATTAAAAGAGTAATATTGACCAATACGGCAAAAGCATTTGAGAGAATGATTGGCAGCTCATCTTTCATAAAGCCGTACCAAACCCACAAGGAAAGCCCTGAAATTAGTACCAGCAACATTCCCCACGACAGGTCGTCTGCATTTTTCTGTTTAATTACCTTAATCAGCTGAGGAAGCATCGCTACCGATGTAATAGCCCCTGCAATGATTCCTAAAAGATTTTCGTCCATAATCAATTCTTTGATATTTAATTTACGAATAATTCCAGAAACATCGCATGATTATACTCAAATAAATACTGTTACTTAAAACGATCCAGGGAAACTTCCATCGGCAACGGGATATTTTCTTCTATACAGTCATAAAGGCTTTTGGAAAAATAGCAGCCGTTTAGAATTCCTCTTGCTCCGAGACCATTAAATACGTATATATTATGATACTCCGGATGTTTTCCGATAATCGGTCTTCTATCCTTCACGGTAGGTCTGAAGCCAACATTTACTTCTGCAATTTCAAAAGTTGCAGGATAAAATTCAGACAATCCTTTTTTCAGCTGCTCTACCGCAGCATCGTCAATATGATGATCTAACTGCTCCCTATCATAGGTACCGCCGTAGAAATGCAGATCTTCGTTTACAGGAAATAAAAAATGTTTTTTCTTGATGGTGATCTTTTCAGGAATTTTTTCAGAAAGTTTTACTTTTATGTGATGACCCTTATTCGGGTTCACGGGAATATCAGAAAAAAACGGATTTTGTGTCACCCCCATGCCTTCGCAAAACAAGATATTTTTGAAGTGAAAATTTTTATAAATGGAATTTTCGGTATCAACTTCTTGGTAACTGAACTTTTCTTTTATCAGACAGCCCTGATTTTCTAAAAAATCAAATAAACCCCTAAAAAATCCACTCACATCCAGTCTGGCAGACTGATTCACCTTTCCGGTGAGAAAATCGTTTTTTACAGCCTTTAAATGATCAAAATTTTTGTCCAGAAAATTAATCAGCTCATCATTTTCTGATTTTTTAAGCCAAAGCTTCTGTTCGTTCTCATCATGAAAAATACGGTGGATTGGGGCATCGATTAAATAGTTTTTACCGGTGTAGCCTTCGATTTCTCGCAATGTGTTTTTCAGAAAATCTATTTGCTCCTGTGCTTTCCAGAAAGTGGTAAATTTCTTCAGAACTACCGGATTAATAATTCCGGCAGAAACCTGTGAGGCACTTTTCCTTCCTTCTGAAAATAAAATAAAGGATTTGTTGTTCCTGATCAGCTGATGCGCAAAGAAAAGCCCGGCATACCCATCTCCGACGATGATATAATCTATAGTATTCATAATAAAAAAAACCTGAGTAAAAGTACTCAGGTTTTCTATAATTGTCAAGTGAAATCTTAGTAATTCCACATTTCATTTTCCATTTTAAGGATTTGCGCCTTAATTCTGTCGCTTTCCTCGATCTGTCCTTCAGCGTCATTCGGAATATAATCGTCAATAACACCGTCACCCATACCTGAAGAAGACTTATAGATTACAGAAGAGAATCTTCTTGCATTGATTAAATCATCAAAAGATAAATCCGCAGACGAATTTTTTCTGTTGTAAACATAATTGTTTGCTAATACATCTCTTGCGCTTGGATAATAGATCCAGAATAAATCAATAAGCTCGTCTGCTCCAGCTAATGGCTGTCCGTCAGGTCCTGTTCTACCTTGTACAGCAGGATCTGGTCCCATTGCAGCAATACCTAGAGGTCTGTATTTCATCTGACCATCTCTCTTATCGATATACCACATACCCATAATTTTAAGAACTTTTACTTTTTCAGTTGTAGTCTTGAAAATATCGGTATATTCTTTTTTCTCTTGTTCCGTTAATGGTCTACCAGAGTTTAAAATATCAATTGCTGCATCAGCAATTCTTACACTTTCTAACCTCTTTTGAATTCCTTCCGGACTCAATTTGGTTACAAAGTTTTCATCATCATAAACTTCAGCAATTTTTCCACTTGTGGCAGCGTCAAGCAATAACTGATAAAGAGATCTAGTCTGTTTTGAAGCTAGACCATTTGGATTATCATAATAAAAAGGCTGGTTCAGTTTATCATTCATATCAACGATTTCCCAAACAAACATGCTTTTTACAATGTCCTTCTCATCAACAAATCCATATTCCAAAGGCTTTACACTTTTGTCAACAATGCTATCACCAACTTTTTGCTTGTTTTCAGCTCTCATTTGTCTGAACTCTTCTGGAGAAGAAGCGTTCAGGATAGTTTGGGATAAAGCAAAACCCGAAACTAATACTAAAAGACTGCTAATATATTTTTTCATAATATTTTTTTATCTTATTAAAATTACTGAACGTTGATTACAACGGGTGATATATTTTTCAACGTCTGATTTCCTAATCCTGTAGCAGTAGCTTTAATGTCGAAGACATATACTACATCCCCAGCTCTCAAGTTTCTAACTAAGCCTGCCGCTTCATCCAGACTACTTCCTTTAATTAATAATGCTGCTCTTCCAGGAACTTTAACCATAAATTGATTTACAGTAAATGAAACTGGGAAATCGAAATCAGGGATAGCTGCCTGAACAGTTTGATTTGGAATAGAGCTAGCTGGCATTGTCAGCACATTCTGACCTCTCATCTGGCCTTGAGGAGCAGGAACATTCTTAATTCTGTACTCAAAAGTCTGAGAAACAGTTTTACCAGAAGGATCTGTACCGGACAAAGTAAGTTTTAAAACATTACCGCTTGAAGGTATAACATTCCATTTACCAGGTCCTGCACTCTTTACTACTGCACCTGGTGCAGATAAGGATAATTTAGAATTATCAGCACCTAAGATTGATCCGGACAAAGGATTCTCCAAGCCTCTATAAACCACATTCATTTTATCAGGAGAAAGCAATAATCCCTTCTGAAGTTTAACTTCCTGTGGTCCTGCAATTACATTATACGTATGTGTGAACGGGAAGCTTTGTGCTTTACCGGAAGCATCTGTTAAAGTGATGTTACCACTTAAAGTATGCTCACCGATTCCACTCGTATTAAGCGGTGCATATCCTTTTCCGTTTTCCTGTCTGCTCACTCCAGAGATGTTGATCTTGTTGCTGTTTGAATAGTTTCCTAACATTACAACGGCTTCAGCAGGTTTTCCTGCAATGATATCTACAGGCGCAGAAACGATGGCTTCATAGCTTGTAAACTTGATGCTCGCATCTACTTTTTCCTGAAGCATTAAAGCCAAGGCATCAGACTGTACGTTTCTTGCATCATTCTGGATGATTTCCAGGTTTGAAATGGCTGCGATCAACGGCTGGTGATAGAATTTATTCTGGAACCACGTCTTATCGTTCGGAGATTTTCCTTTAGGATATTCTGCGATCAAAGATTTGTTGGCTCTATCTACTAAATCTTTTAACTGAGGATTGTTTCCAAAAGTAGTATTAATGTAATTTCTTACATCATCGATTTTAGATTTTAAATCCAATGCTCCTTTAGAAGGAGTATTTTCATCACCTTCCTTAAAGAAATATTCCGTAGTCGCTTCATTATTATTCAATGCTGCGAAGTTTTCACTTACATCAACATCTTTACCCTGAGCATCCTTATCATGAAACTCAGATTTCTTTTTAAGCTCGTCCTTAATACCCTGAGCAGATTTTACCAAAACGTTAATTTTGTCTCTAAGAACCTGATACTGAGCCCAAGGCTGCGCATAGGTATCGGGTACCTGCTGAGCTTTTGCCTCAAGGGTTTTCTCAAATATTCTTTCGTTCTTTCTTTCCGTTAACGTTCTTGTTTCATTTAGCGCTTTGGTAGAGTCATAGTATGACCTGATGATTTCCGCATCAATATTTAGGGCCATCATAGCGATGAACACCAAATACATCAGGTTGATCATCTTCTGACGAGGTGTCTGTTTTCCTGCTGCCATTCTCTTTTCTTTGTTTTTTGATTAAGTTGTTAAATTAAAAAATGGTTTTGGAAAATTAAGATTTCATAGCGGTTAGCATACCACCGTAAACTCTGTTTAAATTGTTTAAGTTTGAAGTTAAACCCTGTAATTCCTGATTGAATTTTTCAGATTGCTCAGCAGATTTTTGCATGTCTGCAACATATTTGTTAGCAAACTCAGATTGCTTTTTAGTGCTTTCCATCTGCATAGCATATAAAGCGTTCATGCTTTCCATATGCTGAGCTGCTTTGTTTAACTGCTCATTATATTTGTGAGTAGAAGCAGATACGTCAACCGTCTGATTGATCTGATCTACTGAACTTGAAAATTTATCGATCCCTGTTCTCAGTCTTTCGAATAACTGAACATCAAGTTTAGCATCCTGAAGCATTTTGTCCAATTTTGTAGAAAGAGAATTTTCTAATTCAGCAAACTGAGCAGCGTTGTTTTTGGATGTATTAGAATGTAATGGATTAGGATTTGCATGCTTATCTAATAATTCAGGATAAACATTTTCCCAAGCGTAAGACTCTTCGGATTTCGGTGGGTCGAAAGCGAAGATAATGAAGATGATGGCTTCCGTAATAAGTCCCACTGTAAGAGCGATATTACCATTGATTGGTCCTAAAGTGATGTGGGTAATTTTAAGCCAAGCCCCAAGAATTACAATTGCAGCACCGAATGAATAGAAGAAATTCATCCAAGCATCTTTAGTCTTAAACATATAAGTTAGTTTTTTTTAATGTTAAATAAAATTGTTATTGAAAATAATGTGTAATGAAAATCTTATCTGTTAACTTTTCTTGGCTTAACAGCAGCTTCAGGAATATCTTGTACGGTTCTGAATCCGATATAGCTTCTTGCTGAATCTTTTCTTTCCCAATCTCTTGCACCGTTCATAAGCATATATCCTACATCTTTCCAAGATCCACCTCTTACTGATTTTTTAGTATCCACTTTATCTTTAGTAGAAGGGTTTAGTGTAGATGCGAATCCGTATGAAGAGTTGTTGTAAGCAGATTCTGTCCATTCAGACACGTTTCCAGCCATATCAAATAACCCATATCCGTTTTTCTTGAATTTTTTTACCGGAGCAGTATATGTATAAGTACCTTTTTTGTCATCTTCCATATAATTACCTCTCTTCGGTTTGAAGTTAGCCAGATAGCAACCTCTGTCGTCCATCAAGTAAGGACCTCCCCAAGGGTAAGTAGCATTTTGCATACCTCCTCTTGCAGCATATTCCCATTCGATTTCTGTAGGAAGTCTAAAGATCAATGGCTTTTGTTTTCTTCTTTTTAAGCTTTCGTTATAATCAGATTTCAATTTTGTTCTGAAGTTACAGTAAGCTCTTGCCTGATCCCAGGTTACCCCTACTACAGGATAGTCTTTGTAAGCTTTGTGCCAGAAATACTGTTCGAACAATGGCTCGTTGTAAGCAAAATGGAAATCTTTTACCCAAACCGTTGTATCAGGATATACAGCGATGCTTTCGCTTCTAAGGTAATTTACTCCTCTTTCTCTTTCAGCTAAAGCAGCATCCATATCACCCCATCTGTAGGTATATTTAAGTTTACTCACGTCAAGGATTCTTTCGTTACCCACTCTTGAAGAAGCCGGTAAGTACATCGATTCTAACACTTCTGCGTATTCTACATCAGGGTATTTGGAAGTACTCCAGTGCAATGGAACTTTCCAGTCTAGTTTTTTAGTCGGGTCGAAGTTTCCTTCGTTTCCACCGCCTTGTCCTTCTAAATATTCCTGATATGGTGTTAAATTTTCTTCTTTTTGAGCAAGGTATGCGTAATCTCCGATATTTGTTCCTCTACCTTTACCTTCACCTCCTTCTCCAGCGGCTTCAGCAAGCAAAGTTCTCGCAATAGAATCTCTTACATAATTGATAAATACCCTGTATTCTGCATTTGTAGTTTCTGCTTCATCCATGAAGAAAGAAGAAACCGTTACCGTTTTTGCTTGAGCTTTCTCAGGACTATCTGTGAAATCCTGATCCGTTAACCCGGCTACAAACGATCCTGCAGGAATAGCAACCATACCAAATGGTCTTTCTGCAACAAATGATTTTGTTTTTTCTCTAGGTATCAATTCTCCTTTTGTTCCCGGTTTACCTACTGAAGAGGCCCCCCCACCTGAACAAGATACCGATGCTACCGACGCAGACAATAATAAAAGAAATATCCTTTTCATGTTAATTTTTATAATTAAGCCGTAAATATATAATTTTTTTAAGAAACTTTTAAGATTTTTTTTGAAATAACGGAAGAAATCTAAATTTATTTTATTTAGAAATAATTTTTATTCCACCGTTACCGATTTTGCAAGGTTTCTCGGCTGGTCCACATTTGCGCCTCTGTATACTGCGATATAATAAGCCAACAGCTGTAGAGGTACGGATGCAACAATCGGTGAGAAACACTCTGAAGTCTCAGGAATTTCAATAACATAATCTGCCATTGCACTTACCTGAACATCTCCTTTATTTACCACAGCAATAACTTTCCCTTTTCTTGCCTTAATTTCCTGAACATTGCTTACAATCTTGTCATAATGCCCTTTTTTTGGAGCAATAATAACAATCGGCATATTTTCATCGATTAATGCAATCGGCCCATGCTTCATTTCTGCAGCCGGATACCCTTCAGCATGTATATAAGAGATTTCTTTTAATTTTAAGGCGCCTTCCAGTGCCGCAGGATAATTATACCCTCTTCCCAGATATAGAAAGTTGGTAGCCTGTACAAAATCCTTTGCAATATCCTGTACCAATTCATGAGTAGAACTCAATACATCTTCAATTTTCTTAGGAATTGCATCCAGCTCCGCAATTAGGCTCATAAAATCAGCATTTCCTAAATTCCCGTTATGCTTACCTAATTTTAAAGCAATCATTGAGAGAATGGTAAGCTGGGCTGTAAATGCCTTTGTAGAAGCTACTCCGATTTCAGGACCGGCATGAGTATAAGATCCGGCATCGGTAATTCTTGCAATTGAAGAATCTACAACGTTGCAGATTCCATAGATGAATGCACCTTTTTCTTTAGCCAGTTTTAATGCAGCCATAGTGTCTGCTGTTTCTCCTGACTGGGAAATGGCAATCACTACATCCTTATCAGTAATGATCGGGTTTCGGTATCTGAATTCAGAAGCATATTCCACTTCCACCGGAATCCTAGCATATTCTTCGATCAGATATTCTCCGATGAGACCTGCATGCCAGGACGTTCCACAGGCAATAATAATAATCCTGTTGGCATTCCTGAACTTCTCCATGTGATCCCAGATTCCGGCCATCTTGATAATGCCTTCGTCTACAAGAAGCCTTCCTCTCATCGTGTCGTGTACGGATTTAGGCTGTTCGAAAATTTCTTTCAGCATAAAGTGCTCATACCCTCCTTTTTCAATCTGTTCCAAGCTTAGTTTAAGTTCCTGGATTTCCGGCTCTATTTTAGAGTTTTCAGTAATTGTTCTGATGTCTACGCCATTTTCCAGAGAGATTGTCGCCATATGGCCTTCTTCCAGATAAATGGCTTCTTTTGTAAATTCTACAAAAGGAGATGCATCCGAAGCAATAAAATATTCTTTATCTCCGATTCCGATGGCCAAAGGAGAACCTAATCTTCCTACAACCAATACGCCCGGATAATCTTCATGCATTACCGTAATAGCGTAAGCTCCGTATACTTCATTCAGTGCATACCGTACAGCCGTAGGAAAGTCCATTTCAACATTCAGATCCATAAAGTACTGGATCAGGTTAACCAAAACCTCAGTATCTGTTTCGGATTTGAAACTGAAACCTTTTTCCGTAAGCATAGTTTTAATGGTATCATAATTCTCAATGATCCCATTGTGAATTATGGCAATTTTGCCATCATTAGACAAATGTGGGTGAGAGTTCCTGTCGCTTGGAACCCCATGCGTGGCCCATCGCGTATGTCCCATTCCTATTTTTGCAGTTCCCTTTAATTGTCCGGAGATCTCTACAAGATCGTCTACTTTCCCTTTGGTTTTCTCCACCTCAAGTTTATTCTCTCCATTCTCCAGAACAATTCCGGCACTGTCATATCCTCTATATTCCAGTCTTCTAAGACCATTAATTACAATATCGTAAGCGTCCTGAAAACCTGTATATCCTACAATTCCACACATATTTCTAAAGGTGTTTTTTAATTTATTTTGTACCGTAAATAATTTTTAACTGTACTCTGTTTGCATTACTTGCGTCTGTACCTACAAATACCGCTCTGCTGGTATTGTAAGGAGTCGTAGTAAATTTATGTCCGGCCAAGCCGGTTCCTGCAGAATTCGTCTGGAAAGATCCCATATCAATTCTGAAATATATGGTAGACTTTTTAGTGTCATTGTAATCAGCCTTTTCTACCAGATCTTTTACTGACTTAGTGACTATAAAGTCATAATAGGCAGGATTTTTAGTTAGGTCATAAGCTTTGTAAAGCGTATATCCTGCAAGTCCTGATAAGTTTAAGACGTCATCTGTAAAATTTGTTACAGTTTTAGGTTTAGCAGGATCCGTAACATTATCAATATATTTCTGTAAGAAAGTAAATTCTGTTGGCTTAGCATAGTTGTTATTCCAATTTGTAGGATCTGTATAGATTCTGACTTTCGCACTGATGATGGCGGCTTTATTGTTTTGATACAATTGTTTCAGGGAAGTAAGAACATCATCTTTAATTTTAATTCCTATCGAAGGACCTCCCATTCCCTGTAGGAACAGCTTCGGATCTCCATTGGTTCTGTCTCCTATTGTTGAGCTTCCTAATACAGATCCGGATCTGTTATACTTGTACTGACCGATATGGGTATTTGCAGAACCTAGAGCAAAAGAATAGGATGTCTGTGTTCTCGTGGTGGTGCCACTTGTCGTATTATCATATTTATAATACATGATCAGTTCCATATCATTTGGAGAGAATTGGAATAAATATCCGTCCTCTTCATCAACAGAAATTCTAAGTCCCTTAAAATATCTGGTAAAGTTTGAAGCATCCTGAAGCTCAAGCTGACCTTTCTTTGCAATGATTTTATTCTGGAAAAATGTTTTATCCAATGGGATTCTGATTCCCGGAGTTGCCGCAGTAAATAAAGCCGCTCCACCATCATCTTTTGTAATCGCCACAGAACTTACGTTTCCTTTAAATTCTTTATTTCCCAATTCAGTTCCGTAAGCAAATACCTGGTTAGATTTAACACTGTCCGAAAGACCTTTCAAAAATTCGTCAACTTCATGAACTCTGATCTTGAATGTTCTTTTCGCTTTACCGAATTTTAAAACAGGATAGGTATTCACTACTTTTTTAGCGTTTACATTGGTTTCTGTAGCCGTAGTAAAGGTATAATTATCATCTACGGTATTGGTGCTAACAGAATCCGAAGCATATCTTGGTTTTACAACCAGCACCACGGAGTCTACTGTTGCATTGGTTCCGAAATCAGGATTGTAAGTGGATAATCTTAACTGTGTTAAATAAGAAGCCTTTTGCATCCCGAATTGCCCTTCGCTGAAGGCACCAAGTACCCCGTAAGTTAATTTTGAAGCATCACTTCGGATGCTGTCGTTATTATTGATGTTGAAAGCAGTAACATCGAAAGATTTTTCATTTCCCTGTGCGGCTCCGTCCAAGAACAGCTGTTCTCCCAAAGTATCCGCATCCGGCTCACAATTATAAAGGATGGCGCTTCCAAAAATCACCAGAGAAAATACGGTGATCGCTTTCTTAATAGTATGGATCATTAAAATGTGTTTTAATAAAGTTGGTTTATAGAATCTACGTCCAGGTATTCCGATTTCGGAGTGGCTGTTTCATTGAATGCCTTATCCAGATCTTCATCTAAAAATTCATCCCCTTTTACCACAGCATCCACGTAGTTCATACTTTCTATTACAAAACTTTTTACACTAGGATTATCTAACGCTTTTAATCCCGAAATATTGTCGAAACTCAGCTTTTCACCGATATTTGAAGCTAAAGGTGCATCTTTCTCATTGTATAGGGAAAGAACAATTTTAGCGTCTTTGAAGTACGTATCAGACTCATAATAAGTCTTCAGATAAACCGGCACGAATGAAGACATCCATCCATTCAGGTGGATTACATCCGGAACCCAGTTCAGTTTTTTAATGGTTTCAATCACCCCACGCGCAAAGAATATGGCTCGTTCATCATTATCCTCAAACGGCTGTCCTTCATCATCAAAATAATATTGCTTTCTTTTGAAATACTCTTCATTATCGATGAAGTACACCTGAAGTCTTTCCCCGGGAAGAGACGCTACTTTAATAATAAGCGGCTGATCCAGATCGTTAATAATAATATTCATTCCCGACAGGCGGATCACTTCATGAAGTTGGAATTTCCTTTCACTTATCTGTCCAAATCTTGGCATAAAAACTCTTACATCATTGCCTTCTTGGTGCATCTTAAGTGCCATTTTGTTTACCACTGCAGCCATATTTGTGTCTTCCTGATATGGATACATCTCTGTAGTAATATACAGTATTTTTTGATTCGGCATAAACTTCTATCTAATTTTTGTAAAAATGCTTTAATGCGCAAAATTACGAAAAAACATTCAACATTAATTTAATTAACATTTTTTTACGAAAATTCCCTTCCTGAAATTATTAAAACCATTGCTTATCCTATTATAATTATATGATATTTTTAGTATTTTTGAATTACTATTAAAAAAAGCTATGGAAGTTCTAAAAAGTAAGAAAGTTCTTCAGGATTTCATTGAAAGACAGAAGGAAATGGGGAAGAAAATAGGTTTTGCACCTACGATGGGAGCTCTTCACAATGGACATTTATCATTATATGAAAAGGCCAGAAAAGAAAACGACCTCGTTATATCATCAATTTTTGTTAATCCTACGCAGTTCAACAACCCTGAGGATCTTGAAAAATACCCGAGGGATATCAACCGGGATATTTCGATCCTTGAAAAATCAGGACTGGTGGATGCAGTGTATATTCCCGAAGTTACAGACATATATCCTGAAAAAACCGAAAGCCAACATTATGACTTTGGCGGACTGGAAAATGAGATGGAAGGAAAATCAAGGCCTGGGCATTTTGACGGCGTGGGAACTGTGGTGGAGGAACTCTTCAACCAGGTGAAGCCGGACAATGCTTATTTCGGAGAAAAGGATTTTCAGCAATTGGCTATTATTAAAAAAATGACCGAAAATAAAAAGCTTCTGATCAATATAAAGGGTGTTCCCATTTACCGGGCAGATAACGGACTGGCTTTAAGCTCAAGAAACCAGCGGCTGCAGGAAGACCGACGTGAAGCGTCAAAAGTTATTTTCGAAACTTTACAAAAAGTAAACGATTGGTTCAGGGTGATTACCGTTCCCGAAATTAAAGACAGGGTTCAGGATATTTTCGACCGCCAGAGAGGAATGCAGCTGGAATATTTTTTAATCGCCGATGAAGAAACTCTTAAGGAAACCGACTTTTTTTATAAAGACCAGAATTTCAGAGCATTTATTGTGGTGATTGTGGATGGTGTACGGTTAATTGACAATATGCACCTGGATTAAGCTTACTTTAATTACAAATTTATCGGATCAATAAAACAAGCGCTGCTTTTAAGTGGCGCATTTTTTGTTACTGAAGATAGAGCAATGAAACTGTATAAAAAATCAAAGGCCTCCTGAAAGAAGCCTTTGAAACACCAAATCACAAAATATTAATATGAAAAAAATTTACTTTTCAGTAAACTTGTGACCCGGCTGGGATTCGAACCCAGGACCCATACATTAAAAGTGTATTGCTCTACCAGCTGAGCTACCGAGTCGTCACTTAATTCACAAATGCTATTTTAAAAAAAGTATGCAATTTTAAGAGCTGCAAAGATACAAAATATTTTGTTTCCGCAAAATTTATTTTCAAAATCAAAGGCTTCTTGCGGAAGCCTTTGAAACACCAAATCACAAAATATTAATATGAAAAAAATTTACTTTTCAGTAAACTTGTGACCCGGCTGGGATTCGAACCCAGGACCCATACATTAAAAGTGTATTGCTCTACCAGCTGAGCTACCGAGTCGGCCACAATTAATATGATAAAAATAAAATAAATTTTATATCTTCAATATTAATTATTTCAAATTTTCTGCATTGTGCCTGCGACTGGACTCGAACCAGCACATCCTTAGGAAACCACCCCCTCAAGATGGCGTGTCTACCAATTTCACCACGCAGGCTTAAAAACTACAAAATTCCAGTAATTTTTTTTTGCTTGTGACCCGGCTGGGATTCGAACCCAGGACCCATACATTAAAAGTGTATTGCTCTACCAGCTGAGCTACCGAGTCGGCCACTCTATCAACGATTAACACTGTAATAATGTCTCTCGTTTTTAGTGGTGCAAAGATATGAGTTTTTTCTTTATCTCAAAACTTTTTTGCAAATTTGTTTAAAAAAAATTCATGATAATTTCACTCGTCGGATACATGGGAAGTGGCAAATCTCACATTTCCAAAATATTAAGCGATAAACTTAATTTTAAACTGATAGACCTGGATAAAGAGATTTCAAAAAGGAACAAACTTACCATCCCTGAAATCTTCGATAAAAAGGGAGAAATCTACTTTCGCAAGCTGGAAAGGGAGACGCTGGAAGAAATTCTGGCCTCTGAAAAAAACGTAGTTCTAAGTTTGGGCGGGGGCACTCCTGTGTACTATAATAATATGGAAATTATTAACCACAACTCAAAGAGTGTTTTCCTGAGGGCTTCGGTAGGAACCCTTGCCGAGAGACTCTCCAAGCAGAAAGAAAAGCGTCCGTTGATTGCCAATATTGATGACGAAAACCTGGCAGAATTTATTGCCAAACATCTCTTTGAGCGAAACCCGTTTTACAGTAAAGCGCAATATCATGTGAATACTGACCGGCGTGAGCCCGAAGATATTGTGAATGAAATAGCAGAAAAGCTCTATCTCTAGAGCTTTTTTTAATCTTCATTTTCCGGATCGTCGCCTGTTTCCCCAAAAAAATCATCCCAGTCGGTAAAGTCTGAGGCGACATCGTTTTCCACATAGCCGTCCATATCCCTCCGGTCTTTTTTGGTCGGCCTGCCCTCTCCTTTATTCCGGTAATAATCCTGGGATATCTTTCGCATCTTCAGCAATTCGTATTGTTCTTTATCGGTAACATCCTGGATATACAGCGGAACCAGCTTGGCCCCAATCCTGCTTTTAGGAATCTGGATCACCTTAATTTTATAATCAATCTGATTTTTACGGATCTTAATTACATCGCCTTCCTTTACTTCTTTGGAAGACTTTACCGCAGAAGCTCCAATGGATACCCTGTTTTTCTTAATCTCCTCAGTAGCAATGGTTCTGGTTTTATAAAAACGAATGCTCCATAAAAATTTATCTATTCTCATATTTTTTTATACTTTTGTCGTTATATTATTTGTAAAGTAATTAAAGTTTTTTGAAAAATGAAAAAAATATTTTTATATATCCTTGCTGGCACTCTATGTTTCACGGCATGTAAAAAGGATGATCAAGTTGAAACATTTGTAGAACCGGATGATGTGGCGGTAAGAAATTCATACGATGATCAGGCCATCCAGAAGTTCATGAACGACAATTATCTGGATGTACAGGGAAATATAAAAGCATTTAGCTCTACAGATGCTTCAGACGATAATGAGAAAAAGTTATCTGAACTTAGTCCGGTTACACTTCCATCAGGAGTTATTTATATTGTAAGAAACGGGGCGCAGCCTTCAACGGGAGTTACTTTAGATACCAATTCTGAATCTGCCACTGCTACGCAAATCAGAACGATGATGAGGGCCAACTACTATTTAGCAACGAATACCGACGGCAATATCGCTTTCAATACCTCCGGAGTTCTTTTGAATACCATCAACGGCAGCGGTTCTCCCGTAACAGATCCAATGTTCTATTATGTTAAAAAGACTATTAAAGATACCGCAGGTAAAGACAGAAGCTATTATGAAATTGAAGGTCTTCAGGAAGGTTTGAAATATTTTAAAGGGTTTCAAAATATGGCCGACGGAGATGCTTACAATTTGCAAGGGGTAATCATTGTACCATCGAGAGCAGCTTTTGGAAGAAACGACCATTACAATTATGTAGGATATTCGCTTAAAAATACTTCGTTTGTGTTTAATTTCCAGATTTATAAAGCCAACGTAAGGCCTACAATCGATCAATAAAACAAAAAGCACTTCACGACGAAGTGCTTTTTTTATGGTCTTTTCTAAGATCTTGCTTTATGTTTTACATTCCCTAAGATATCCGGGAAATACAGATCCGAAAGGTGATCGAACTCATCGCCTCTCATAAACATGGTGGCGTCCACTTCTTCATAAGAACTTCGTCCCGCCGCAGCAATCAGTTCGTTACAGGTATGCAATGTATTTTTGTGGAAATGGTACACCCTTTCTGCTTTATCGGTAACGTCCAATCCTTTAACCAGCATCTTATCCTGCGTAGCGACGCCGGTCGGGCATTTATTGTTATTACATCTCAGTGCCTGAATACAGCCTAAAGAAAACATAAATCCTCTTGCATTATTACACATATCTGCACCCATGGCGATGGCTCTCAGAATATCAAGACTTGTTAAAACCTTTCCGCTGGCAATCACCCTTAATTTTTTTCTTAGGTTATAATTGTTCAGTGTCCGGTTCACAAAGATAAGGGCAGGCTCCAGCGGCATTCCGACCCCATCTGAAAATTCCGGCGGCGCGGCTCCGGTTCCTCCTTCTGCACCATCAATGGTAATAAAATCAGGATAAATTTTCAGAACATTCATCTGTACGCAGATATCTTCGAACTCTTTGGTATCGCCGATACATAATTTGAATCCGACCGGTTTTCCTCCTGAAAGCTCTCTTAACTGCTGCACAAACCTCAGCAGGCCTGCCGCATCCGAGAAAGCGGAATGGGATGGTGGTGAAAGAACAGTCATTCCAGGGGTAACGTGACGGATTTTCGCAATTTCAGGAGTATTCTTAACTGCCGGTAAAACGCCTCCATGACCGGGTTTTGCACCTTGTGACAGCTTAATCTCCACCATTTTAACGGCAGGCATCGCAGAATATTTTTTAAATAAATCGGGGTTGAATTTTCCTTCTTCATCACGGCACCCGAAATATCCGGTCCCGATCTGCCAGCAGAGGTCCCCGCCTTCAAGATGGTGCGGTGAAATTCCTCCTTCTCCTGTATTGTGATAGAAGTTTCCTTTTTTTGCTCCTCTGTTCAGGGAAATCTGTGCCCGGTCGCTTAACGCCCCGAAACTCATGGCCGAGATATTGAATAAAGAAGCATGATAAGGCTGAGTACATTGCTCCCCTCCTACCCAAACTCTCGGAAGCTCTTCAATAGGAGATTTGGCATAGATGGAATGCTTGATTCCTTCATATTTCCGGTGATTGACTTCCAGCTGTGTCCCGAAAGGTACGGTGTCACTTAAGTTTTTAGCACGTCTGTAAACGGCAGAACGCTGGTTTCTGGGAAAAGGTTTCCCATCGGTTTCCCGTTCGATAAAATACTGCTGCATTTCTGGGGAGATACTTTCAAAAAAATACCTGAAATAGCCCAACACCGGGAAGTTCCTTAAAATAGCATGTTTGCTTTGGGTGACATTATATACGCCTATGGCATAAATGATGGTCAGAAAAAAAGGAATCCACCAATCCGCTTTTATTAGAAAAGCAACACCCCAGGCAACTGCCAATACGATGGCTCCCCAAAGCAAAAATTTATCTCTCATATCAAGTTGAATTTACTCAAAGTTAAAAAAATTTAATTTGATATAAGGATGATTAGAAAGATCAGAAATACTGAAATAGTCCATTATTTTTAATGGAAATACAGCAAAATCCAGTTTACTGGGACAGATCGTAAAAAGAAATGGATTTACTTCTGAAAACAGGAAGGTCAGATTTAAATAAGAAAGAAGAGATAAAATTAAATCTTCTCCAGGAAACTTTCAAAGGAATTCATTACGGAAACGGTACCGTCAGCTTCAATTTTCCCGAGTTTCAACAACTCGATCTGATTAACCGAAGACGGATCGAAATCCTTCTGCACCCTCACATAGTTCTCGGTAAAGCCGAACATTTTGCCGTCTTTATTTTCATGCTCCCAAAGTACGGGAAGTGTTTTTCCGAGCTGGGTCTGGTAGAAGGCCATTTTTTTCTTTTCGGACAGAATTCTGAGCATTTTGTTTCGTCTTTTTCTTTCCGGGATCGGAACAACACCCTCCATATCTGCGGCTTCGGTATTTTCTCTTTCAGAATACGTAAAGACGTGGAGATAAGTGATCGGCAGCTCGTTCAGGAAATTGTAGGTTTCAATAAACCGTTCTTCCGTTTCTCCGGGAAAACCAACAATCACATCAACCCCTATAGCGGCATGCGGCATTACCTCACGGATCTTATGGACCCTGTCGTAATACAGTTTCGTTAAATAACGGCGCTTCATTTTCTTCAATAAGTCGTCGCTTCCGGATTGTAGCGGAATATGGAAATGCGGCACAAAGCTTTTGCTTTTAGAAACCAGTTCAATGCTTTCATCTTTCAGAAGATTCGGCTCGATGGAAGAGATACGGATTCTTTCGATGCCTTCCACTTGATCAAGCTCGGAAATCAGATCCAGGAACGTATGTTCGTGTCTTTTATTTCCGAATTCTCCTTTTCCGTAGTCACCGATGTTTACCCCGGTAAGAACAATTTCCTTGATGTCTCGGGCTGCAATTTCCGTTGCATTTTTCAGGACATTTTCAATGGTATCGGAACGCGAAATCCCCCTTGCCAGAGGAATCGTACAATAGGTACATTTATAGTCGCACCCATCCTGAACTTTCAGGAAAGCGCGGGTTCTGTCGCCGATCGAATAACTTCCGATGAAAAAATCAGTCTCTTCAATTTCACAGGAATGAACAATTCCTTCACTCTCAGACTTTTCAAGATCATCAAGGTAGCTCAGGATATTGAATTTTTCTTTTGCGCCTAATACCAGGTCGACACCTTCGATCTGCGAAATTTCTTCAGGCTTCAGCTGAGCGTAGCAGCCAACAATGACTACCAAGCCTTCCGGATTGGCTTTCATGGCCCTTTTTACGTGTAGCTTACACTCGCGGTCTGCATTTTCAGTTACCGAACAGGTGTTGATGACATACACATTTGCTTTATCATCAAAACCGACCTTCTCATAACCGGCATCTGTCAATTGACGGGCAATGGTAGATGTTTCCGCAAAATTTAATTTGCAGCCAAGGGTATGAAATGCGGCAGTTCTGTGAAATTGAGACATTTATTGATTCTGAATTTTGTGGGTGCAAAGATAATCATTTTAATATGAATCTGAAATCGATTCATTCTATTGCTTATATTCATCCCTCACTTCGGGACTGTTCTAATAGCAGACCGGTGAAGAATTTGATCCAAAATCATCCTCGGAAAACCGGTTTCTCATGACAGCATTAAATTCCCCGGACTTATTTCTGGCAATGGAAAGCGTTTTCCAATCGCTGTTTTTACTCATTTTGGTGATATAAACAATTTGTCCGACATGATAAGGATAATGCGCAAGCTGCCTGAATACGGCATCGATTACAGAATGCGCTTCATTTCTGATATAAATGGTTGCATATAAGTTCTCTTCCGTAATTTGATTAAGTGCGTCGAAAAGACAGGTCCATCCTTGTTCCCAATAATCTAAAACTTCAGCTTTTGTCTTAAATGTATTGACAAATTCCACATCCCGGTTTCTCCAGGATTTCTCACCGTCTTCGGTTAAAAAGTTGGTCCAACGCGACAGCATATTCCCGGCCATATGCTTTACAATAACGGCTATAGAATTGCTTTCGCCGTTAAACTGCCAGAATATCTCTTCCTCCGAAAGCTGAGAGAATGCCTGGTCGCCCAACATTTTGTAATACTCCAAAACGTTTGATGAATAAATCTTTCATGAGATTAGATTTTAAGTAACTAAGGTAAGAAATTTTACAAAAGAAAAGCCGCCACAAGGTGACGGCTTTCTTTAATCATAAAATTATTCCCGGTTTTTTACCATTACCCAACCTGAATATTTGAATAAGGTATTCTTTTTATCATTTTCATTCCATGAAACGGAATACCAGTAGGTGCCTGTCGCGACTTTTTTTCCTCCGGTGGTGCCGTCCCATTTGTAAGCGTTGAACCGGTTGGCTTCAAACATTTTATTGCCGTAACGGTCGAAAATACTGAATACGAGGTTTTGTTTATTTCCCAGTGCAGAATAGTCGATCACGTCATTTACACCGTCTCCGTTCGGGGTAATTATATTCACAAGATTCGGAACAACGATATCTATGTCGATCGGATCACAGTCATACGAGTCTTTTACATAGATATGATTATCGCCGCGGGGCACATTGGTAAACACGTTGGAATCCTGCCATTTCACACCATCCATGGAATAGCGGTACGGTGGAGTTCCGCCTTTTACATTGACGGTAACCGTATTGTTTTTAATATCCACATCAGAGATTACAGGCTCTTCGGAGGCATATACTTTTACGGTCTGTGTGGCGATACATTCTCCGGTTTTCAGTTTTACCCAGTAGGTACCTACCGCTACATTGCTGATGGTCTGCGTAGTGGCCCCCGTGCTCCATTCATAAGCGGTAAATCCGGGACCTGCATCCAGTATCGTTTTATCTTCGATACAGATAATTTTATCTTTTAAAACCGGCGAATAGACCGGCGGAATAACGATCAGGTTAACTTTTGCAATGGCATAACAACCGTTGGTATCGGTTACTTTTACATACACGACGCTGTTTGGAGCGATGTAATTCAAAAAGCCAATAATTTCATTGCTTCCAGACTGTGCATCGGCCAGCGATTTATAATATTTTTTCGGCAGCGTCTGTGAAGTTACGGCTGCAGTTGATAAATTAAACAAAGCCACAGAAGGCGTAACTTCGATAGCACATGATCTCAAGGTAGCTTCCGTCACTACGATTGCAGGATAAAATTTCAGCGTAATCTGCGCGACAGCCGTACAGCCGTACTGAGAAGTCACTTTTACATAAACTGTCCCTTCAGCGGATACAAAAGCATTGGCCGGAACGATCGGGTTGGTTCCCGCATTGAGATCAGCCATCGACTGGTAATATTGCTTGGTCGCTGTAGGATCACTGAACACGGCCGCCGAAGTAAGATCAAACGTTGCGGTTCCGGCGTTATTGTTGTTACAGCTGAACAGGGTCACATTATTCACGGAAATATTTCCGTATTTAAATTTGAATGCGCCTACCTGCCTGCATGAATTGATCGGATTGTTCGGATTGGAAGGATCCTGATAATGCACACTGTAATAATAGGTTGTGGTCGTACTCACCGTGATCGGTGTTAAGATAGGATTGGCTCCTGATAGTGCATCGTTCTGTGAGCTGTGATAACTGATCTGAAAATTCGTATTTCCATTTAAAATTCCTGCTGATAAAGTATTGAAATTAAAAACCGTCGGGTTCTGGCAGATAATGATTTCTCTGGGATTCGCAGGATTTGCAGCCGGTGTTCCCGGCGGAATGAAGGGCTGCGTCTGTATCGCAGGATCCGTAAACGGAGAAGCCAGTGTTGCCGTGCCGCCCCAGGTTAAAGAAAAGGGTGCCATCGTCGGATTGGTAACATCTACCCAGTTATCGATATATAGGTAATAGGTCTGTCCCGGGAGTACATTAAGATATTGACAGTATGGCGTAAGAGAACCCCCAGCTGCACTTGTAATGGTACTGGTCATATTCATTCCGGTTGAGGCTCCCACCCCGATCACCGTTGCCGCGTTACACCGTATCGGTGTCCCTAAACTTCCGCAGCTAACATTCGGTCCGTAGATCGCCCAGTCGTAATCCGCATCAGAAGAGTTAGGCACGAGATCAAAGGTAAGGGTACCGCCGGTCGCAATGGTAAATTTATACCAGATGGAATTATGTTCACCGGTAGAAAGGCAGCCGCCAAGGTTTTCATTAACGGCACCAATGCCCATTGGAGAATAGGTAATATTTGAGTTTCCGCAAACGGAAAGCGCCGTGGCACAGTCTGCCTGAGCAAAGAGGATATGGGAAACAACAAAGAAAAGAAGTAATAGAGTTTTCTTCATATCATTCGGAGTTTTTGATTATTGTTAAAAGAGATCATTTATCGCCTTTCAAATATAAACAATTCAAATTAAAATACACTAAATTAACACGAATACTTCAATAAATACCACGAAAAAATATGATTATTATAACATTTATTTAATGCTTGTAATATTTCCACAAAGATTATCCAGATGGAAGATTTTATGGAACGGGCTTTTTACCTGCTGCAGATGTTCCTGATCCTGAATAAAAGTATATCGTGACGCAATGGAATTCATATCCGAAACAATCACCAGCCAGCATTCATCCACTGAGGTATCGTAGTATGGGAATTTCTCGTTTTTCTTTTCAATGAGCTCCACGATTTTCTCAGAGCACAGCTCATCAAACAGGCCCATATTGTATTCATACGTAATAAAAACATTTCTGCGGTGGGAAGATTTCCTGACGCTCTTCACATTTCCGACAGGCTTTCCCCTTTTAATGCTTTTATAAATATTAAGGATGATTTCTTGTTGGTTTTCCAGGGTATCCAGCCTGATGCTGGAGTGGAATTCCAAAAAATAAACACCACGATATTTCGTAGTGTCTTCCTGTTCCAATACTATTTCTGCCTGACGGAAAATCTTGTTGAGATTGCTTTCCATTTTTTTCATTTCAAGATGATTGATCACCTCGGTAAGCTCGATCCCGATTTTTTTATTATTAAATTTTGCAATGAAATCCGGGCTCTCACAGGTCAAATCTTCGAACTTAACTTCAGGAAAATGATGCATAAAAGAATTGAGCAATAAAATTTCGGCTTTCTTTTTGTACTTTTCCCGGTCGTGAAGCGGGGAAGCATCTATGGTACGGTGATATTTCTCGATCGGCCTTTTTTTTAAATGCCGGTTCAGATAGTATAAACTTAGATTTTTAATTAAATCTTCATCAGAAAATGTCTTTTTCATGTGCTTAAAATATTATTGTTATGGAACACATAAAACTCCCGGTTTCAGATCATGAAGTTTTGATTATCAAAAAATTACTTAATAAAGGTAAAGAAAAAAATTATTCGAAATACACTTCAGATTTAATTTATAAAATAATTAATATAAAGTTTATCTTCATAATGATACCTTTGCCTCTTCACTTATAAACTGTTAAATGCATGGATTTTAAAAATTTTAAAGTACCCTTTGAGGTAAATCCGCAATATTCTAAAAAAGTAGCCTATTTCTCAATGGAATTTGCCATTGAGCAGGTATTGAAAATATATTCCGGAGGACTTGGATTTCTGGCAGGCTCACATATGAGAAGCGCCTATAACCTGAAACAGGATCTTATCGGGATAGGGATTCTCTGGAAGTTCGGCTATTACGATCAGGCCAGAAACCATGACCAGACTTTGCAGCCGACCTGGACGAAAAAAATGTACAGTTTCCTGAAGGATACGAACATCAAGTTCCAGATTGAAATCCACAGTGCACCGGTTTGGGTAAAAGTATGGTATCTCGATCCTGAAATTTTCCATACGGCACCGATGTTTTTCCTTTCCACGGATGTTCCTGAGAACGATCATGTTTCAAAAACCATCTGCCACAAACTTTATGATGCCAATGAAGCGACGAAGCTGGCACAATACATTTTGCTTGGAAAAGGCGGCGCCCAGCTGTTGGACGAGCTGAACATCGAAAGGGATGTCTATCATCTGAATGAAGCCCACGGACTTCCTGCAGCCTTTCATTTACTAAAAAAATACAACGGTAATCTGAATAGGGTTAAAGAAAAACTTGTTTTCACCACCCATACTCCGGAAGAAGCAGGAAATGAAAAGCACAATTTAAGACTCTGCCATGACATGTCTTATTTTTCAGGTTTAACCATGCAGGAGGTGAAGCATATCGAAGGCTCGGACGACGACCGTTTCAACCATTCGTTATGCGCCCTGAGAATGGCAAGGGAAGCTAACGGCGTTTCTCAGCTTCACGGCGACGTATCCAGGAAGATGTGGAGCAAATATCCGGGAATCTGTGAAATCACTTCGGTTACGAATGCACAGGAATTTAAATACTGGGCAGACCAACCGCTGTATAAAGCCAAAGACGACAATGACGAAACGGCTTTCGATGAACGTAAAAAGCATTTGAAGAAAAAACTCTTTAAGATTGTAGCCGACCAAACCGGAAATTTATTTGATCCGAATATTTTCACTATTGTCTGGGCCAGAAGGTTTGCCGGATACAAACGCGCCGATCTTCTTCTGCACGATAAGAACCGTTTTTATAAATTATTGAACCATCCTAAGTATCCGATCCAAATGATCTGGGCCGGAAAACCTTATCCGATGGATTATTCGGCAATTTCCACTTTCAATTCCCTGGTGGAAGAAAGCAAAAACAATAAACACCTCGCGGTACTTACAGGCTATGAGCTTTCTCTGAGCAAATCCCTGAAACAAGGCTCTGATCTGTGGCTGAATAACCCCAGAGTACCGAGAGAAGCCTCCGGAACTTCAGGAATGACAGCGGCCATGAACGGTTCGGTAAATCTTTCCACAGATGACGGATGGATTCCCGAATTTGCCAAACATGGTGAAAATTCCTTTGTGGTACCTAAATGTGATTACGAAAACATGAGCGTTTATGAACAGGATAATTATGATCTGAATAAATTATACGAAATCCTTGAAAATGAAATTCTGCCTGCTTATTATGACCAGCCAGATCAATGGAGAAAAATCCAGTACAATTCGATGAACGATGTGAAAGATCAGTTCAACAGTGACCGAATGGCGGATGAATATTACAGGCTGCTTTATAATCAGCAGTAAGAAAAGCAACATTTACAGCAATATAAGAACCAGCGGAGCCTTTGGCTCCGCTGGTTCTTATATTGAAAATACCTAATATACTTCTGGAAATGGTTTATATCTTCAACAAATAATATTTGTCTTGATATTTTCGAAAACGAACTCTAACGGATTAACTTTTTTATTAAAAGTTATCCATTCTAACTACTCCTCAATTTATTTGTACTCTATAAAAAAAAGCTGCTTTACATACGTAAAACAAATTTTTAAAAATCATTGATTAATCTTTTTTCTTTTTAGGCACTTTTAAGCCTTTTTCTTTTGCTTCGGAAATACCGATGGCTACGGCCTGTTTCCTGCTTTTTACTTTCTCGCCGGAAGAAGATTTCAATTTTCCTTCCTTGAATTCGTGCATTACCTTTCCTACTTTGTCCTGAGCCTTTTCTGAATATTTGGTCTTGCTCATGATATTATTGTTTTAAGATTTTGACATAGAAACACCAATCTCGTAAACGTGAGCCTGTTTCAGATACTTTGACCGTTCTCTTGAAGTTACCGACTCAAAATGGCCGTTTTTAATGACTACGATCGGGTCTTCGGCATTTTCAATTTCGAAATTGGCCAGGTACCGCTCATCCGGTGGTGACTGTAACTGTTTTGCTTTGATCTTCTGCAATTCATCTGCATATTCTCTGAAGCCGGGATCTGAAGAGTGGATAAATTTGTATTCATCTCCCGCATCTACATAATAATGCAGCTTTTTCTCCAATAATCCGCCTTCACTGGTAATGGCCGGATTATCATTTCCATCCCTGAATCCTACTTCCACCAATTTTCCACCTTTCTCCTGTGCATAGCTTTCAGCATCTTCATAGCTTGAAAATCCGGTGTATATAATCTGATCCTCGAATTCGTATCGGTTCAGTTCCTGGTCGTAAGCATTCTTTTCCATAATTATTATTTGATTTTGTTGTTTTTAAATATATTCAATTCTTTTGCCAAAGAACTTGTCACAAAATGCTTTTTTTCGACACTTATAAAATTATTATATTTGAATTCTTTAAAATTAGAAATGAAAAAATTCTTACTTACCCTTACAGTAGCTGCAGCATTTCAAAGCTTATCTGCTCAGGAAATCACTTTAGATAAAATATATTCAGGATATTACCGTGGAAAAGGTATTGCCGGAATTACATCTATGAAAAACGGTGAAAACTATCTGGTGATCGAACAGGGCGGCATCGCCAAATATTCCTACAAAACCTCCCAGAAAGAGGGAAATATTGTAGACGGACGTTTTGAAAGCTATGAGTTTTCGGATGACGAATCCAAAATCCTTCTGCTGAAAGAAAGCCAGCCGATTTACAGGCATTCTTTTTTAGGCACATTCGAGGTAAAAGACCTGAAATCAGGAAAAGTAACCAGCCTAAATAACGGGAATACCGTACAGGAACCGAGATTCTCTCCTGATGCTAGCAAAGTTGCTTTTATTGCAGACAATAACCTGTTCTACCAGGATCTGAATAGCGGTAAAATCACCCAGATCACCACCGATGGAAAGAAGAATGCTATCCTGAACGGTCTGGCAGACTGGGTATATGAAGAAGAGTTCGGACATGCAAGACAGTATGAATGGACGAAGAATTCCGATGCCATTGTTTTTGTAAAATCTGATGAAAGCCAGGTTCCGGAAATTTATATCCCGATTTACGGGAAAACGCTGTATCCTACGGAAATGCGTTACAAATATCCTAAGGCAGGAGAAAAAAATTCTGTTGTTTCGGCACAGTTATACCGTTTGGACAACGGGAAAACGATTCCGCTGAATCTGGGATCATTTAAAAATTACTACATCCCCAATGTATTCCAGACCGCCAAAGCGGATGAAATCGTCCTGATTACTTCCGAGAGAATCCAGAATGCTTCCGATGTATTAAAAGTGAATACCAAAACCGGAGCGGTTCAGAAATTATTTACAGAGACCGATGAGAAGTGGATCGATACCGACAGCCCAACCCTTGAATTCCTGGAGGACGATTCTTTCCTTTGGGCATCCGAAAGAGACGGGAATCGACATTTATATTGGTATGACAAGGATGGAAAACTGAAAAAACAGGTAACGAAAGGCAATTGGGAAGTAACTGATTATTACGGCTACAATCCGAAATCCAAAGAGATTTACGTTCAGACGACCGAAAAAGGAAGCATCAACAAAGTGATTTCCAAAGTAAATATCGAAAACGGTAAATCCCAGCTGATCTCTAACGCGGAAGGAAATAATTCCGCCAATTTCAGCAAAAACTACAATTACTTCATTGAAACGTCTTCCACTGCTGCAAAACCGTATACTTTTGTCTTAAAGGACGGAAACGGAAAAACCGTAAAAGAGCTTCAGAACAATGAGGCACAGCTTCAGAAACTGAAGGCCGACAACTTTGTGGATAAAGAGTTCATCACCATTCCAAACGGAGCCGGAGACCAGATGAATGCCTGGATTATTAAGCCTAAAAACTTTGATAAAAATAAAAAATATCCGCTCTTTATGTTCCAGTATTCAGGCCCGGGTTCCCAGCAGGTTTCCAATTCCTGGGATAACGGAAACGGGATCTGGTTTGAAATGCTGGCGCAAAAAGGTTATGTGGTTGCTTGTGTAGACGGCCGTGGAACCGGGTATAAGGGAGCGAAATTCAAGAAAGTTACCTATATGGATCTTGGTAAATATGAGATTGAAGACCAGATTACCGCTGCCAAATGGTTCGGGAACCAATCGTACATCGATAAAACCAGAATCGGAATGTTTGGATGGAGCTTCGGAGGATATATGACCAGCCTTGCCATGACCAAAGGTGCTGATGTCTTCAAAATGGGAATCGCGGTTGCACCGGTTACGAACTGGAGATATTACGATTCCGTTTATACGGAAAGATTCATGAGAACGCCTCAGGAGAACCCGGACGGCTACGATAAAAACTCCCCGACCGAATACGCGAATTTACTGAAAGGGAAATTCCTGCTGATCCACGGTACGGCTGATGACAACGTGCATTTCCAGAATTCCATGGAGTTTTCGGAAGCCTTGATCCAGAACAAAAAACAGTTCGACTTCATGGCCTATCCGGATAAAAACCACGGCATTTACGGCGGCCAGACCAGACCTCAACTGTATCAGAAAATGACTGATTTTATTCTGGAGAATCTGTAGTTTAGAAAGTATATATAAAATCGTTGTTAGATGCTAACAACGATTTTTATTTTAATAGATATGATAACTTCTGTTGTGAATAATAGTGATGAGAAAAATTTTACTAGTTATCTCCTTGTAAATTAAAGAATTATTTTCAAATCTTTCGACTTCCTTCATAGTCCAGTTTTCCAATAGGTAATCAATTACTTTTATGTAATTTTCAAATGTTTCTTCAGACCAGATGATTTCCATGATTATTTTTTTGAATTAATATAATCCTGTATTCTATTTATGGCCGTATCGTGATTTAATGTTCTCCCTTTTTTAACATCTTCAAGCCCCTGTTTCACAGATTCTATTTGATGATCAAATAAATTTTCCGCCCAATCTTCAGAATGAACTTTACCGTATTTCGATTTTAAAAAGTCGATATAATCATTTACCTGCTCAAAAAGTTCTTTAGGAAGCGATTCGAGATTTTTATTTATTTCTTTTACTGTAATCTGCATTTCTCCTATTATTTTAATTCAAAGTTAAATAATCTCTTTCAAATTGTTCAATGAAATCTGCAAAATCAATTTTAATAGTATTTTTAAGCAGTTGTATTTCTGAACAATACAAGGATATCGATTCAAAGTTAATAAAATCCGATTATTATTTTTAAAATTCTATATTTGTGAAATTTGAAATTTGAACCTATGAAGACTAAACATCCTAAGGGATTGCCTTTCCTCTTCTTTACGGAAATGTGGGAACGTTTCGGTTACTACCTGATTCTTGGAATTTTTGTACTGTATGTCATCGAACCGGCCGGTATCAAAGGCGGTCTCGGGCTTCCCGATAAAACGGCAGACGATATTTTCGGGACTTACATTGCACTTACCTATCTTACGCCTTTTATCGGTGGTTTTCTCGCTGACCGGGTATTGGGTTATATCAAATCCATCTATATCGGAGGGGTCCTCATGGCTGCCGGATATATCGGGATGGGTGTTTTCAAAGACCTGACGTTATTTTATTCTTCATTAGCATTAATTATTATTGGGAACGGTTTCTTCAAACCAACCATTTCTACCCTCCTCGGAAACCTGTATTCTGAAGAACCTTATAAAGCCAATAAAGATTCCGGATACAATATTTTCTATATGGGGATTAATATCGGGGCTTTTATCTGCAATATTATCGCAGCCTTTATGCGGAATAAATTCGGCTGGGGAGAAGCATTTATTACAGCCGGGGTAGGTATGCTTGTCGGACTGGTAATTTTTACCATCGGCAGAAAGCACTATCTTCATGCTGCCCAGATGAAGCCCGTACAGGAAGGTGATACCAAGCTTTCTGAAATTTTGTTGAAGGTTTTCCTACCTGCTATCATTGCCGGAGCAATCGGCTGGGTGATTCCCGGGAATATTTTCGGAAGTGATAATACGGATGCCTTCATTTTCGCCTGTGTCCCGGTGATCTATTTTTATGGGTCCCTTTATTTTAAAGCAAAACCGGAAGAAAAATCCTCTATCGGAGCTTTATTATCTGTTTTTATGATCAGCATGTTTTTCTGGGCGGTCTTCAAGCAGAATGGTACTGCCTTAACAAGATGGGCCAATTATTATACGGATAGAAGCGTTCCCGCTTCAATGGAAAAACCGCTGGAAGATATTTACATGGTTGAACGAAAAAGTTATGAAGACAAAGAAGTTCCTGTATACAACGATCAATATCAGTCCCAAAAGGATGAAGACGGAAAAACCATTAAGACAACAGGAAAAGATATCTACTTTAAAAATATTTCAGATCTGGATCGCAAATCTCTGGGAGGCACAGGCTCAAATGAAGTTTATCTATACAACACCGAATTATTTCAGTCGATCAATCCGTTTTGGGTAATTGCGCTGACACCCGTAGTGGTTGGTTTCTGGGCCTTTTTAAGAAGGCGTGGAAAAGAACCTCTGACACCTACAAAAATTGTCCTCGGACTTTTTATTTCCGCATTATCCTGTCTGGTTATGGTATTAGCCGTTTGGGCCGGAGACAATGGTGCGGTAAAAGTTTCGCCATGGTGGCTGGTAGCGAGTTATGGAGTGATCACCGTAGGAGAATTATGTCTATCGCCGATGGGGTTATCCTTTGTTTCAAAACTTTCTCCTGCAAGAATTACGGCCCTGATGATGGGTGGTTTCTTCCTGGCCAACTCAGTCGGAAACAAGCTTTCAGGAATTCTGGCCAGTACCTGGTACAATTACGATAATAAAATAAATTATTTCCTGGTCAATTTCGCATTGCTAATATTTGCTACTCTTTTAGGACTTTCCATGCTGAAAAGACTGAATAGAATCATGAAAGAAAAAGGACATTAATTATACTCCTTAAATAAGAAAATCAAGCTGCAGAAATATCCTGCAGCTTTTTTATTAATTATAAAATTAAAACCTTGCTGAAAACACAAAAAAAACTATATTTGTCAGTCTTAACAAAAATTAACAATAGAAAATGGATAATATTGATGCATTAAGTCCGAAACAGGATGAATTTGTAGAGAATAAAGGTTCCAGACATCCAAAAGGATTATGGGTTCTTTTCGGAACCGAAATGTGGGAGCGTTTCAATTTTTATGGGATGAGAGCCCTTCTGACGCTCTTCATGGTAAATTCCTTATTGATTAAAGAAGCAGATGCAGCAATCATCTATGGCGGATTTTTAGCTTTGTGTTATCTTACGCCGCTTTTGGGTGGATTTATTGCTGATAAATACATTGGTAACAGAAATGCCATCTTAATCGGCGGATCTTTAATGGCCATCGGTCAGTTTCTGCTTTTCATCAGTGCTTCAACATTTTCCGGAAGCATAGACAGTGCAAAAACATTTATGTGGCTGGCTTTATTCATTATCATTTTCGGTAACGGATTCTTTAAGCCGAACATCTCTTCGATGGTGGGAAGCCTTTATCCAAAGCAGGAAAAATCAAAGCTGGATTCGGCATTTACCATTTTCTATATGGGGATCAACATTGGGGCATTCCTGGGTCAGTTTATCTGTCCGTATGTAGGGGATGTAAAAGATGCTGCTACAGGCGTAAGAGACATCTTCGCTTTCAAATGGGGATTCCTGGCAGCTTCAATTGCTATGGTGATCGGTACCATCACGTTCTTTATCCTTAAAAATAAATATGTAGTAACTCCGGAAGGAAGACCGATCGGAGGATTACCAAAACATAATACAAGTGCTGATTTTGAAGAAGGTGAAACCCAGACCGCTAAGTTCTCAGGAACGGCATTGGGAATTACCGGAGGATTATTTGTAATCTTATTCTTTGCTTTCAGATATCTTCTTGTGGGAGAATTCGGATTTAAGGCCGTGGAAATGGGACAACTGATCAAAGGAATTATTTATCCTTTCATTTATGCAGCCGGTATTTCATTGGCATTCCTGATCATGAGCTCTGCCGAAAATAAAGTGGAAAGACAGAGAATCTGGGTAATCTATATCGTATCGTTCTTTATTATTTTCTTCTGGGCTGCTTTCGAGCAGGCAGGTTCTTCATTAACTTTTATTGCCGATAACCAGACCGACAGGAATATCCTGGGATGGAATATGCCGCCTTCAATGGTTCAGATCTTCAACGGTATTTTCGTAGTGGTATTGGCCGTTCCTTTCAGTTTGATCTGGGATAAACTGAGAGCAAAAGGAAAAGAACCGGTATCCCCTATGAAGCAGGCAATGGGTCTTGCCCTGATTGCTTTAAGCTACTTCATTATTGCTCATAACGTAAAAGATCTTGGAAATTCAGGATTATTGGCCATCAAATGGTTAATGCTGTTATATTTCATCCAAACCTGTGGTGAGCTTTGTCTTTCTCCGATCGGGTTATCTTTAGTAGGTAAACTGGCTCCGAAAAGATTCGCTTCATTGCTTTACGGGGTATTCTTCATCTCCAATGCTGCCGGATACGCTTTGGCAGGTTCATTGGGAGCACTGATTCCTGCTACGGGAGATAAGTTTTCCAAAGCACAGGAAATCGGGGTAAATCTTCAGGACGTTCTGGATAAAAAAGTAACTCTGAACCCTGAACAGGTTGCCGCCTTTGAAAAGGCACAGCTACCATTGGAAAATCCGACTTTTGCAGGATTCGAAATCCATAACCTGTTTGAATTCTTTATGGTATTCGTGGTGCTTTGTGGGATTGCAGCGGTTATTCTGGCTTTAATTTCACCGATTTTAAAGAAAATGATGCACGGTGTAAACTAATCTGCATTAAAATAAAATATATTGTAAACCTCTGCTAAGTCAGAGGTTTTTTTTATTTTCGTAGGATGGAAATTTCTGAGGACGTTTTATTCCAGTCGATAAAGGAGATGGTGATCCAGTCGCGCGAGAAAGTATTCCGCATGGCCAATTCTACCCTGCTTTTTACCTACTGGCAAATCGGGAAACTGATTGTTGAAGAGGAGCAGAAAGGAAAAGAGCGCGCTGCATATGGAAAATACACCTTAAAAAATCTTTCCAAAAAACTGACGCTGGAATTCGGGAAAGGGTTTGACTATACCAATCTTTCCAATATGCGTAAGTTTTTTATTGCATTTCCAATTGTTGACGCATTGCGTCAACAATTGAGTTGGACACACTATCGATTATTAATAAAGCTTAGTGATTCAGAAAAAATCGACTACTATATCAACGAATCCATTCAGAACAACTGGAATTCCAGAGATTTAAAGCGCCAGATCAATTCTTTGGCTTATGAAAGGGTAATCGAACCACAAAAGAGTCCTGCAGAAACAATTCAGAATGTATTGAAAGACCCTTATATTTTTGAATTCCTCGGACTGAAACCGGATGAGAAGATTTCCGAAAAAGACCTTGAAACCGCCATCATCGATCATATTCAAAAATTTTTACTCGAATTCGGAAAAGGTTTTGCTTTCGTAGCACGGCAACAGCATATCGTTACTGATACTTCCGATTTTTATATCGATCTTGTCTTTTACAATTACATCCTGAAATGTTTCGTCATTATCGATCTTAAAACCGGTGAACTTTCCCATCAGGACATCGGCCAGATTGATATGTACGTAAGAATGTACGATGACCTGAAGCGCGGGGAAGGCGATAATCCTACCATCGGCATTTTGTTATGTTCTGAAAAAGATGAAACTATTGTAAAATATTCCGTGCTGAATGATAAGAATAATCTTTTTGCCAGCAAATACCTTTTATACCTTCCGAAAGAAGAGGAACTGAAACAGCTTATCGATCAGGACCGCATCCGTTTCGAACTGGATCAGGATGACCATCCAACTTTTAATTAAAAATTCCATCATACAACTATGAATTTAACTTTAAACGAAATACAGAATTTTAAAGGAAAATACCCAAGACAGATCTGGAGCCTTTTCTTTTCTGAAATGTGGGAACGTTTCTGTTTCTACGGAATGAGGGGAATGCTGGTCTTCTTTATGATTTCCCAGCTTAATTTTCACGAAAGTGAAGCCAATCTTCAATACGGTGCCACCCAGGCTTTTGTATATGCCTTTACTTTTATCGGAGGCTTATTTGCCGATAAAATTTTAGGATTCAGGAAATCGCTTTTCTGGGGTGGGCTTCTGATGATTGTCGGAAGCTTGATTCTTGCAGCCGATCCTCACAAATTTTTCTTCTTAGGTATTGCGTTTACTGTTGTTGGTACCGGTTTCTTTAAACCCAATATTTCATCGATGGTCGGCCAGCTGTATAAGCCGAATGATTCAAGGGCAGACGCAGGATTCTCACTTTTTTATGCAGGAATTAATCTTGGTGCTTTGTTGGGAGGTTATCTTTGTATAGCTATCGGCAAAGGTGAAATTTTAGCCAAAATCATTCCGGAAGCTTTACGGTGGAATGTTGCTTTTGGACTGGCAGCTATTGTAATGGTAATAAGCCTAATCAATTTTCTTTTTACTCAAAAAATGCTGGGACCCATCGGGCTGCAGCCGGGACATCCTGATAACGAAACCAAATCCGTTCCTATGCCGAAATGGTTTGAATATGGAGTCTATGCCTTATCGCTGATTTTTGTTCCGATAATTATGATCATGGTAGCTAAAACAGAGTATACCGATTATTTCATGTGGACTGTAGGACCCCTGACTTTAATTTATTTGTTTTACGAAATGTCTAAAGTGACACCTTCGGAACGCAAAAAACTTTGGGCCGCCCTGGTTTTCATTCTGTTTTCTATTTTATTCTGGGGAATTTACGAGCAGAGCGGAGGTTCTTTAAGTATTTTCGCTGCTAAAAATTTAAATAAAGATTTATTAGGCCTGGATCCGAACGGTGTCAATAATTCAGGAGGAGCCTTTTTTATTATTTTCCTTGCCCCATTAATCGGGCTGTTATGGATCTGGCTGAATAAAAGAAAAATCGAACCCAATACAATTATCAAGTTCGGACTAGGATTTATATTCCTTGGCTTAGGATATTATATTTTATTTGCTACCAGATTCTTTGCAGATCTCCAGGGCATTACTTCACTGAATTTTTTCACCATTGCATTACTGGTGATTACATTGGGGGAACTTTGCCTTTCTCCTATCGGTTTGTCGATTATGACAAAACTATCCACCAAAAACCTTCAGGGAATGATGATGGGAATGTGGTTCCTGGCTTCCGCCTACGGTCAGTATGTTGCAGGAATCATCGGAGCAGGGCTTGCTACGGCAAAAGAGGGTTCCACCAATTATGATTCACTGATTACGTATACTGATGGTTATAAGCAATTGGGACTATACGCCGTTATTGCCGGTGTTGTATTAATAATGATTTCTCCTTTTGTAAAAAAATTAATGCAGGATGTGAAATAAAACTGACTAAATGCTTACTTTTACTTAAAATACCAAATCATGAAGAAGGTGATAAGCATACTCTGCCTGTTTTTGATGACGTTCAGCTTTGCGCAGGTAAAGTGGATGACGATTGAAGAGGCCCTGAAAGCACAAAAAGAAAATCCTAAAAAGATACTGATCGATTTTTACGCAGATTGGTGCGGCCCATGCAAGATCATGGATAAAAAAACGTACGGTCATCAGGTGATTGCCGATATTTTAAATGAAAATTACTATCCGGTAAAATTTAATGCAGAAGAAAAGAAAACCGTTGAGATCTTCGGCAGAAAGTTTTCCAATGAAAATAAGGAACATAAAAAAGGAAGAAATTCACTGCACGGATTTACCCAGTATATGAATGTCGCCGCTGTTCCGAGCACGGTATTCCTGGATGAAAACGGAGGTCCGATTACGATCTTACAGGGCGAGTTGTCCGCAAAGGAACTGGAACCCTACCTTGAATTTATTTCCAAAGACCTCTTCAAAAAAATACGTTCCCGGGAGCAGTGGGAAGATTACCAGAAGAAATTTAAATCAAAAATAAAAGATTAATCTTACAAAGACTTTCAGACCCGAAAGTCTTTTTTAATTTCTAATTTTTCCCGAAATTCGTGGCTCTCTAAAAATGACGTTAGAAACTTCCATAGAATACGTAAAAGGAATTGGTCCCGAAAAAGCCAAGCTCATCAAAAGTGTGCTGGGAATTTCTACGGTGGAAGATCTCCTGAATTTTTTCCCTATCCGTTATCTCGATAAAAGCAAGGTGCATAAAATTGCCCAGCTGGGAGAGCTTTCAACAGATGTTCAGCTGAAAGGGCGAATTACCAACATTCAGGAAATACAGACCGGAAAGACCAAACGACTTTCAGCCAAATTTAATGACGATACCGGTTCTATGGATCTCGTCTGGTTCCAGTATTCGAAATGGCTGAAAGAGCAGCTTCCGGTAAATAAAGAAGTCTATATTTTCGGGAAGATCAATGTTTTCAACCACCAGTTTTCCATGCCGCACCCGGAAATTGAGATTGAGGAAAAAAAAGATACGGAAAAACGGCTGCGACCAATCTATCCGAGTTCGGAAAAGTTAACCAAGCGAGGACTGAATCAAAGGTTTTTTCAGGTGGTTATTAAAAATATCTGTAAGGAAATCCCAAATCTTATTTATGAGAACTTTCCGGATTACCTGATGAAAGCTTTTAAGTTTTTATCGAAACAGCATACCTATCTCAACATCCATTTCCCAAAAGATATGGAACATTTCGAAATGGCTAATTACCGTTTGAAATTTGAGGAATCTTTCTTTTTCCAGCTAGGATTCGGTTTGAAGAAACTACATCATAAAACCCATACCGCCGGGAATCCTTTTCCGGTAATCGGAGATTATTTCAATGATTTTTACGAAAACCATCTGCCGTTTGAATTGACGGGAGCCCAGAAAAGAGTACTGAAAGAAATCCGCATGGATATGAAGCGTCCGATCCAGATGAACAGATTGCTGCAGGGAGACGTAGGTTCGGGAAAAACGATGGTAGCCCTCCTTACGATGCTGATTGCCAAAGATAACGGTTTCCAAAGCTGCATCATGGCGCCGACTGAAATTCTGGCCCAGCAGCACTATAATGGAATAAAAGAACTTCTGGAAAATACGGAAGTTAGCGTCAGGCTTTTAACAGGGTCCAGCAAAAAATCCGAACGCAATGTTATTCATGAAGAGCTGGAAAACGGCGAGCTTTCGATCCTTGTGGGAACTCATGCGATTCTGGAAGATAAGGTTAAATTTAAAAATCTGGGACTTGCTATTATCGATGAGCAGCACCGTTTCGGCGTAGCACAGCGGGCAAAACTCTGGGCTAAAAATAAAATTCCGCCGCATATCCTCGTGATGACTGCCACTCCTATTCCACGGACTTTGGCCATGAGCTTTTACTCAGACCTTGATGTTTCCGTGATTGATGAGCTTCCTATCGGACGAAAACCGATCATTACCGCTCACAGAAGAGAAAAAGACCGGGCATATGTCTACAATTTCTGCCGGGAAGAGATTCAGAAAGGGCGGCAAGTATATTTTGTGTACCCTCTGATCGAAGAATCAGAAACATTGGATTACAGAAACCTGATGGAAGGAATGGAAAATATCATGGATAATTTTTCGAAATACAATGTAACGATGCTTCACGGGAAAATGAAACCTGATGAAAAAGATGCGGCAATGACGTACTTCGCTTCCGGCAATGCCCAGATCATGGTGGCGACTACCGTGATTGAAGTGGGAGTTAATGTCCCGAATGCTTCGGTAATGGTGATTGAAAGCTCGGAGAGATTCGGACTTTCACAGCTTCACCAGCTGCGTGGACGTGTGGGGCGTGGTGCGGAGCAAAGCTATTGTATTCTGATGACTTCGGATAAATTATCTAAAGACAGCAGAACCCGCATCAAAACTATGGTGGAAAGTACCGATGGCTTTAAAATCTCTGAAGTGGACATGCAGCTTCGGGGTCCCGGAGACATCCTGGGAACGCAGCAAAGCGGTATTGTCGATTTTAAAAAGCTGGATCTGGTAAACGATTCGGCCATTATCAGGACGACGAAGAATACCGTAGAAAAAATTCTGGAAGCCGACCCTTTACTTACCAAACCGGACAATCAAATCATTAAAAATTATTACCTGAGGAATTATAAAGGTAAAAACAAATGGAGTAAAATCTCATAAAAAAACCGCACAAAGACATAATCTTTATGCGGTCCCCCTTATAAAACTGTTATTTGAAGAAATTACTTTACTTCGATGATAATTACTTTAATATTTTGTGATTTGGTTTGAAAATATTTATTTTAATGTGATTGGTTTACGATTTCATAAATAAAAAAACAAAATGAATTATCTTCCAACTTGTTATTATAAAAACTAACTGATATTTCGCCGAAAGGTTAATGAAACGAATAACGCCTTCCGACTCCATTTAAGTTTTCATGATTGTACCGTTTTGTTTAAAGATCTCCTGCGCTTTCTAATTGGAAATTCTATAATTCATTTTGTTCAAATTAACATTGTGATTTATATAAGCAGTTTCGCGAACGAAACCAATTTCTTACTATACACTCTGAAGCAAAAATTCTAAAATATTCTGCTGCTTTCCGGTAATAATTATCACCATTATGTGAATATTATAGTACAAAGATAGTATAATAATTTTAACTTCAAAATAATTAATCGATTTTTTTCACTCTTGCATGATAAATTTATTTTTGTTCAGTTCTGGTACATGATATTTCCGATTAACCATCATGATCTCCACAAAATTTTTCCTATATCTATATAATGATCAGCATGTTGCAAAACGGTAAAGATATTTTGAAAGATCGCCTTTTTTTTATTTTTTAATACTCCGAGGCTTGCTAACGAATGGGTAGGAATCTATTTCACAAATATTTTCATCCTATACCTTTTACCTTCAATATTTAAGATAAATAGTATAATCCCGTTTAGTAATAAACTAGAGGTAACTGACCACAGAGCAAAAAAACTCCTGCATTATTGATAAATACAGGAATTTAAACACTAAGGATGAAAAAAATATACTGATAAAAAGCTAAAAAGCTTAGCACCAAGCATATGAATGTATTGTTTTACGTGATTTGGTTCTGAAGCAAATATACAAATTTATAAATCACTTTTAATAGAATTATAAAAAATTTTATAAAAATTTTTTATCTGTTTGATTTTCAATAGGTAATTGCATTAGATAATCGTCCATTACAAAACCGTTGCCGATATCGAAAACCCCTTTGTCATATACGCTGAAGCCTTGGGATTCGTAGAAATTCCTCGCCGGATTATATTTGTTAACGTTCAGAATAATTCTTTCATCACCATATTCGGCCACTTTCTCCTTCAAAAATTCAAGACCATACTTCCCTATGCCCTTTCCTTTGCTTTCCGGAACCAGATAAATCCTGTGGAGTTTTGTCGTCCTTTCCTCATAGTCGTTTTCATATCCGATAAAGCCTGCAAATACACCATCACTTTCATCCTTAATTAAATAATAATGATACCGAGGATTCTGCAGCTGTTCTGCAATTTCTGATGCAGAATACATCGTGGAAAGCATATATTCCATCTGTTCACCGGACAGAATTTCTGCATATGCATTTTCCCATGATCTTCTGGCGAGATCCTGAATAGCCGGAATATCTTTTTCTGTCGCTTTTACCATTTCCATAATTCCAATGATTTTAAATTCAAAAATAAAGGTGAAAAGCATTCAACCTTTCACCTTTTTATCATACAATTTTTAGTCTGGTACCAAACTGAAATTTCTTTTAAATGTTTGCCATTTCGGCTTTTATTTTAGCATAAAGGTTTTCAGAAGCAGGAACCAACGGCAATCGCAAATAATTTTTAACGATCCCTTTTTCCGTTAGAACCGCTTTAATTCCACATGGGTTTCCTTCTGCAAAAATAAGTCTCGTAATGTCTACCAGCTTATTGTGGATTTCGTATGCTTCATTTACCTTACCGTCAAAAGCCAGCTGAACCATCGTCGAAAACTCTTTCGGATAAGCCTGGGCAATTACTGAAATTACTCCGTTTCCTCCGGCCAGTGTTACCGGAAGTGTATATTCGTCATCTCCGGATACCAGATTAAAGCCTTCCGGTTTCTTTCTTAAAATATCAAAATACTGAAGAATATTCGGTGCCGCTTCTTTAATCAGGAACAAATTCGGGAATTCGTTTGCCAGGCGTAAAGTGGTTTCCGCTTCAATATTCTGCCCTGTTCTCGAAGGAACATTATAGATGATAATATTCTTGCCTGTGGAAGCCAATGCTTTATAATGCTGATACAGGCCTTCCTGATTGGGTTTGTTGTAGTATGGAGATACAGAAAGTACAGCTTCAAACGCCGATAAGTCTGTTTCTTCGATCTGTTTCTTTACTTCAAGAGTATTGTTTCCGCCAATTCCCAACACCAGGGGAACGCGTTTACTATTAACTTTAATGATATGCTCAATTACCTGCTTCTTCTCTTCAGCAGAAAGCGTTGCCGCCTCCGCTGTAGTTCCCAGCACTACTAAATAATTGGTTCCGTTTTCGATGTTATAATCCACTAATCTGGTGAGACTGTCGAAATCTACGGATAAATCTTCATTAAAGGGTGTTACCAGCGCAACACCTACTCCTTTTAAAATGCTCATCTGTTAGAATTAATTTTCGCCAAATTTAATAATTTACGGTAAGAATTTCTAATAATTACTAATGTTTTATTATACATATAATTATATTTGCATATACTAAAAGACAGAATGAAACCGCCCCGGAAAAATCTGCGGCGGACATCTGTAACGATAATCTGCTGTATATGAAAAATAAATTCTTGTTATTAGGAATTGCCCTGGCTGCACTATCCGGCTGTAAGACGGCTTCATCAGCCTCTTCCATGCATCTTGGAAAAGTGGAGATCCGGAAGAATATTTCTATTAATAATGAGCTAAAGAATGATGAGGAGTTTGTAAAAACAATTGCCCCCTATAAACAGAAGCTGGACAAGGAAATGAACCAGAAGATCTCCCATACCAATGTGGATCTTACAAAACAGGGCGACAATAGTAACCTAGGTAATCTTTTAGCAGATTATACCTTCGACGGGGCTGATGAATGGGCAAAAAAAAATCTGCAGAAAAATGTAGATGCAGCGCTGATCAATATCGGCGGGATCCGTACAACCATCGGTAAAGGCGATATTCTACTGAAAAGCGTATTTGAAGTAATGCCTTTTGAAAATGAAGTGATTATCGTAAAAATGAAAGGCACCGATCTTCAGGGGCTTTTCGATTATTATGCAGAACATCAGGTAAATAATCCGGTTTCTCATTTATATATTGAAACCAACAACGGACAGCTTACCAAAACGCTGGTTAATGGAAAAGCAGTATATCCTGATCAGGAATATTACATTGCCACATCTGATTACCTGGCTTTAGGCGGGGATAATATGAAATTTTTCTCCAAAGGACAGATGATCCCGACGGGAATTAAATTAAGGGATCTTTTTATCGATTATTTCAGAAAAAGTCCTGAGGTGGTTCCCAATACAGATGTTCGTTTAAATTTTATCGGTAAGAAATAATGGATAGAAAAAGTTTTTTAAAAGCAATAGGTGGCGGAACTCTGGCAATGGCTTTGGCTCCGAATATGATGATGGCGGAAGAGCTGAAGATCATCGATCTTAAATCCGCAAATAAACTGACCATTCTTCATACCAATGACCAGCACAGCAGAATAGAACCTTTTGATGAAAGCTATACCAAAAATCCCAACCAGGGAGGTTTTGCCAGAAGGGCCAGCCTGATCCAGCAGATCAGAAGCCAGGAGCCGAATCTTCTGCTTTTGGATTCCGGGGATATTTTTCAGGGAACGCCTTATTTCAACTTTTTCGGAGGAGAACTGGAATTTAAGCTGATGTCCATGATGAAGTACGACGCTTCCACCATGGGAAATCATGATTTTGACAACGGCCTGAACGGATTCTTAAAAGTACTTCCGAACGCTCAATTCCCTTTTATCTGTTCCAACTACGATTTTAAAAACACCGTATTGGATGGTAAAACTTCACTTTATAAGATCTTCAATAAAAACGGAATCAAGGTAGGAATTTTTGGAGTAGGAATTCAACTGGAGGGGCTCGTAGGGAAAAAGCAGTATGGAGAAACCGTATATTCGGATCCGGTAGAGGTAGCACAACATTATTCCGATTTCCTTAAAAACGAACAGAAATGTGATCTTGTGATCTGCCTTTCACACATCGGCTACGATTACAAAGACGAACCCAATAAAATAAGCGATAAGATTCTGGCTTCCAAAACGGAAAATATAGATCTTATTCTTGGCGGCCATACCCATACTTTTTTACCGGAACCCCAGACGTTTACCAACAGAGCAGGTAAAAATGTTCTGGTAAACCAGGTAGGATGGGCAGGGCTTCTACTGGGCAGGATCGATTTCTTTTTTGATTCAGATAAAAACATAAACCATATTTCCTGGAACAACCAGGTCATTGACAGCAGCATAATAGCATAAGCATGAAAAAACTCTCTTTAATTTCTCTTGGTATTTTAGCATCCCTGCACGTTGCAAATGCACAGACCATTTCTTCAAAAAAATGGGCCGACTTATTTTCTTACAATAATGTCCTGGCCATGAAGGAAGATAATGGAAAAATAGTTGCAGCAGCAGAAAGCGGAATTTTTTATTATACCATTTCCACAGGCGAAATTACCAAGCTGTCCAAAGCGAACGGCCTGCATGAAGTTAAGATTTCAGCTTTTGATTATAATCCCCAAACCAAAATCGGTCTGGTGGGCTATCAGAATGGATCCATGGATGTAATTACTCCTGACGGCGTTACTTATGTGGTGGATATTCCTATTGCAACAGGATATAACGGGAGCAAAAAAATCAACCATATTTCCATTACGGGAGACCTGGCTGTAATTTCTGTGGGATATGGGGTTTCTATTTTCGATTTAAAGAAAAAAGAGTTTAAAGATTCGGCATTTTTCTTATCAGGGGGTGTCTATGAAGCCAGTAATGAAGCAACAATCTTCGGAACAAAGGCCTATTCCGTTACCAATACAGGCTTAAAAAGCCATGAGATGAATACCACCTTCCCAGTTTATACTACATGGACAACGGAAATGGCAGGTTCATTCAAACATATTGATTCAGAAGGGGTGTTAAGTTTTTCATCTGCCAATACTGCTTATGTATCAAATGGCGGAGCTCCGACGCAGATTGCGCAGTCCTTTACGGATGTACATGATGTGGTAGTAACTGCCGGCAATATCGTCGTTACCGATCTCACCAGAGTCTATACCTTCAATACCAACGGAACATTTAATAATAATGTTACTTTCGGAGAAGAATGCAATACGGCCATTAAGGTCGGGAGCAGTGTGTATGGAGGAAGCATCATGTCGGGGATAAAAAACGAAGGCGGAAATTCTTTCAGACCGGACGGACCCTATTTAAATTTTGCTTACAAACTGAGTGTTTATGGCGATAACCAGATTTTGGTTTCCACAGGAGCAAGGGAAAGCAGGTTCAATACTGCCGTTTCTAATTTAAAAAACCCTGGGTTCTACTATTTTAATGGAATGGAATGGATCCATCCTACTTATTTTAAACCCAATACCAATATATTTAACGTACTGGATGTAGTCTCTGATCCGGTAAATCCAAACGATGTATTTTTCACCAATTATATGCTTGACGGAACCCGAGGCGTATATAAGATGAAATATGATCCGGGCAGTAAAGATTTTGTATTTAATAAAAGATATAATCTTGGAACAGATGACGGTTCTGCGAGACGTCCTGTCGGACTGACATTTGATGACGTAAATAACCTGTTTGTAACCATCGCATTTTCTAATGACGGACCTTCATTCGGGCCATATACCGCAGTTGGCGCTTATGACAGGGCAACCGATGATTTCCTGATCAGAAACACTACTCAAAGTTTCGGGGTAGCACAAAAACCTCTTTATTATGAAGGGCTCCTTTGGATCCCAACTCCGAGGGTTAATAACTTCATTGCATACGACGCAAAAAAAACCGTTAATACGTCTGATGATAAAGATTATATATTAACACAGGCAAACGGCTTTGCCCCAACTTCCGGAGGTACCATCTCCGTAGCCATCGATAAATCCGGTGATGCGTGGATCGGCGGTGATATCGGATTACGAGTATTGCCGAATGCAGTGACTGCAGTAAAGACACCTGCAACCGCTAAAGTAGAGCCAATCATCATTGAGCAGAACGGATTAGGAGAAGAACTTTTCAGGGACGGACAGATCTTACAGATCGAAGTGGATGCCGGAGACCACAAATGGGTTTCTGTAGACGGCGGAGGTGTTTATTACCTATCTGCAGACGGCCAGCAGACCATTAAGCATTTCACCAAAGAAAATTCTCCGCTTCCTACCAATACCATTACCGATATAAAAGTTGACAGGAAAACCGGGAAAGTTTATTTTGCTTCCTATGACGGAATTGTAACGTATCAGGGGGATGTTTCGGATGTAACTTCGGATTTCGGAAATGTTCTTGTCTATCCCAACCCGGTGGTGTATTCCAATTTTAAGGGGAAAGTTACCATCAAAGGACTGGCGGAAGTTACCAACATCAGAATCGCTGACGCTACAGGAAATGTAGTTCATTCGGCAGTAGCAAGAGGAGGATATTATGAATGGGATCTTAATAATCAGCGGGGACAGCGCGTCGCTTCCGGGGTTTATTTCGTGTTGATGACCAATGAGGACGGCAGTGATAAAGCAACGGCAAAGATCGCTGTGGTAAATTAAATGAATTCACAGAACGGATTTTTATTATCTTATATAAAATATGGTGAAAACGATGCCGTGCTGCATTGTTTTACTGAAGAAGACGGGTTTCAGTCTTATTTTTTAAAAGGAATTTATACCAAGAAAAATAAGAAAAAGGCCCTTCTTCTGCCATTGAGCAAACTCAGCTTTTCTTTAAACCCGCTGAAAGGAAACGGGATCCAGACGATTTCAAAATTTGAGATGGTCAAAAGCAACGATATCTACATGGATATCCGGTGCAATACCGTGGTGTTTTTTATTTCAGATTTCCTGAATCAGAATTTGAGGCATGAAAATAAAAACCATACGATTTTTTTCTGTCTGGAGGAATTTATCGACGAGCTGCAGAACCGGAATTACCAGTCGCACCTTATTTTTTTAGTCAAAATCCTGAAAATTCAAGGGGTGGCACCACTTATCGGTAGCGGCATCTACCTTGACCCGGAAACCGGAACATTTACTTCCGAAAGCATGCACCAGCTGTTTACTGCGGAAATTTCTGAGGTATGGAAAAGTATCCTTACGGCAGAAACTCCCTACCATACAAGAATTCCTTCCCGGTTACGGAAAGACTTTTTAGACAGCATCCTTGTCTATTATCATTATCATATCACCGAATTTAAGATTCCTACATCCCTAGAGGTAATCCAGCAGATCTTTGAGTGAGACCGTTTACTAATATTTTACTTCTTTTCCGGTGCTGATTTTTCCGGCATTTCGGTTTCAGATTCTGCGATTTGTTTTTTGGAAAATCTTGGCATCAGGATTTTAGCAATCAGCCCGGTCCAGCCTGTTTGATGCGAGGCTCCTACCCCACGGCCGTTATCTCCGTGAAAGTATTCGTAAAACAGGATATAATCCTTAAAATCCGGATCTGTCTGAAATCTTGGATACTGTCCGTTAAAAGGCCTTTTACCATTTTCATCCATTAAAAACAATCCGGATAATCTTTTGCTTAAAGCATCCGCAATTTCATCCAGGTTTGAATATTTTCCGCTTCCGGTAGGAAATTCCACCAGAAAATCCGGGCTGTAATAGAAGAAAAAGCGCTGCAGGCTTTCGATGATTAAAAAATTAATCGGAAACCAGATCGGTCCGCGCCAGTTGCTGTTGCCGCCGAACAGTCCGCTGTCACTTTCAGCAGGAGTATATTTTACAGTGTAGTCCGTTCCGTTCAGTTGTAACGTATAAGGGTTTTCTTCGTATTCTTTGGACAAGGCCCGAACGCCGAAGTCGCTTAAAAACTGGTTTGGATCCAGCATTCTGCTCAGCAGTCTTTTTAATCGGTGTCCACGTAGCAGGGAAAGCAAGTGCTTGGAATCGTCGCCTTTCACATCCCAATGGGATACCAATGCCGCCAGTTCCGGTTTGTTTTCCAATACCCAGTTCATTCTTGCTTTAAAATTAGGCAACTTTTCAATCATTTCATCATCGATCACCTCAACGGCAAACATCGGAATCAGGCCGACGATCGTCCGCAATTTCAGATACATATGGCTGCCGTCGTTTGAAGCAATGGCATCGTAGAAGAATTCATCCTGCTCATCCCAAAGGCTGAAACATTCATCGCCCATATTGTCGAGGGAATTCGCAATCGCAAGGAAATGCTCGAAGAACTTCATGGCCATTTCTTCGTAGATGTTGTTGTAAAGTGCCAACTCAAGGGCTATCCTCATCATATTGAGGGCAAACATGGCCATCCAGCTTGTTCCGTCGGATTGTTCCAGATGTTCTCCGTTCGGAAGCGGCGCATTCCGGTCGAAAGCACCGATGTTATCAAGCCCGAGAAATCCGCCTTCGAAGATATTGTTACCGTTTTTATCTTTTTTATTTACCCACCACGTAAAATTCATCAGCAGCTTCTGGAACGCACTTTCCAGGAATTCAAGATCGGGCTTTTCCTTCAGGTATTCATCAATTTTAAAAACCCGGAATACTGCCCAGGCGTGAACCGGTGGATTAACGTCGCTGAAATCCCATTCATAGGCCGGAAGCTGTCCGTTCGGATGCATATACCATTCAAAAAGGAATAGTTTCAGCTGATGCTTGGCAAAATCCGGATCAATCAGTGAAAAGCTGATGGTATGAAAAGCCAGATCCCAGGTTGCATACCAGGGGTACTCCCATTTATCAGGCATTGAAATAATATGCTCGTTGTTGAGGTGTTTCCAACCGGAATTTCGGATCTGTACCCGCGATTTCGGCGGTGGAATCTCGGCTGGGTCTCCTTTCAGCCATTTTTCCACATTGTAATGATAAAACATTTTGTTCCACAGCATTCCGGCAAAGGCCTGCCGCTGGACAAGCTTTTCATCATCGCTTTGTATTCCGCACTGAATGTCGGTGTAAAATTCATCAGCTTCCTGCTGCCTTGAAGTAAAAACAGCATCAAAATCTGCAAAAGGCTGTTGTAAGTCTTTATCGGCTAGCCTGAATTCAAAAACTTTGGTCTCTTTGGCTTTAAAGTTTTCATCGATAAAAAATGCGGCTTTTGTTCCGAAATCTTTAGGATTAACTGCCTGTGAATTGCCGTTGATCACAAAATCGTTGATGCCGTCTTTGGTATATTTGGACGTATTAGGCGACTCGTAAAGTCTTTCGTTATTGGTTTCATTATCACAAAACAATACTTTTTCAGACTGCTTTGCGTAAAGATTTTTAATTTCGAGATCTTTGTGGTTGATTTTAATGAGGGTAGCCTCCTCAGCATTCATCTGCGGTTTATAACCGTCATAGCCCCAGTTCCAGGTGTTCCGGAACCATACGGTAGGCAGTATGACCAGCGGCGCTTCCTGTTCGGATTTGTTAACGATAGTCAGCTTTATCAGAATATCGTTCTGACCTTCTTTGGCATATTCTATAAAAATATCGAAGTATTCGTTCCGGTCAAAAATTCCAGTGTCGATTAGTTCATATTCAGGTTCCTGCTTGTTGCGTTGGGCATTTGTGCGGATCAGGTCCTCATACGGAAAAGCATTCTGGGGATATTTATATAACATTTTCATGTAAGAATGCGTGGGTGTGGCATCCAGGTAATAAAAGTATTCCTTCACATCTTCCCCGTGATTCCCCTGCTTGTTGGAAAGTCCGAAGAACCGTTCTTTCACTATTTTATCCTGCTTGTTCCAGAATCCGACGGAGAAAACCAGCTTCTGAAGGTCGTCACAGATCCCGCAAATCCCTTCTTCCCCCCAACGGTAGGTTTTGGCTTCCGCAATATCGTGATTGGTGTAATTCCAGGCTTTGCCGTCCGGGCTGTAATCTTCCCGCACCGTACCCCATTCGCGGTTGCTGACATAAGGGCCCCATTTTTTCCAGGTAACGTCGGATAATCTTTCTTTTTCTTTCATGCGTCAGAGGATGAATGATATTTATAATTGATGAATGATGATTGATAAATGATGAGATGAAAGCTTTTTTAGTCTGGATATAAAAGTCACGCTTTATTTCATTTGATTTAAAATACTGCCGGTCCTGCTTTAACTGGAATGCGCCCCAGATTGAGCGGCCTGTCTGAGCTCTTTTTGTAAGCTCGGAAAAGCCCGGGGACAAAAAAGCGAGTAGCGAAAGCCGGAAATGTGCGTCCTAAGCTTATCCGCCAGTTGAAAAACTTTCAAAAGTCGTCATTCCGCCATCAACGAAAATGCTGGCCCCGGTAATGTAATCGGAAAGGTCGCTGGCTAAAAACACCGCCAGATTTCCGATATCCTGCGGCTGCCCGATCCTGTTGTAAGGAATCAGGGTCATCAGCGCGTTTAAAGCTTCCGGCGTACTCCATGCACTTTTGTTGATCGGAGTCTGTATCGCACCCGGACAGATGGAATTAACACGGATTTTGTCGGCTCCGTATTCTTGGGCTAATGTCTGCATCAGCATCCGAATGGCTCCTTTGCTGGCCGCATAGTTGGCATGTCCTGCCCATGGAATCACTTCATGCACCGAACTGATGTGAATGATTTTTCCGCAGGCTACTGAACGTGACGTATCGATCCCACGGCGAAGGAATTCTTTAATGGCTTCCCTTGCGCATAAGAACTGTCCTGTAAGATTGATTCCGATAACGGTATTCCACTGGTCTAGGGTCATTTCCGTGAATTTCGCATCTTTCTGGACACCGGCATTGTTTACGAGAATATCGACTGTTCCGAACTGTGAAACGACTTCACTGAACATTTTGATGACCTCATCTTCTTTGGAGACATCGCACTGCCAGGTAATTCCGCTTCCTCCGGCATCGGTAATTTCTTTTAAAACCGCCTGAGCGTCACTTAATGAATGTTCTGAAGAATGGTTGACAATAACTGTGGCACCGGCCGAACCCAATGATTTTGCAATTCCTGAACCGATTCCGCTGGAGGCTCCTGTAACGACAGCCACCTGATTGTGAAGAGAGATTTCCATGTTTTATTATTTGATGTTACCCAAATTTAGCAGAAAGTTTCACGCCAAACCCGAAAAATAGGGATTAAAATTTATTAAAGTTTTGTAAATAGCGATTCATTTGAGGTGAATGGTAAATTTTCATGGGTGAATTTATTCGATTATTGATTTGATTGATGTTTGTTATGATTGTTGGAATGCGCAAGAGCGCAAGGGTACTGAATAATTATGCCGCTGTAAGACGCAAGGAATTTGACGCTGTCAAATTTGTATATCGCTAATACTAACGGTAAATTTTTAATCTTATTAAAACTAAGCAATATTCAATTTTATCAGAGATAAAATCTTTGCGTCTTAAAACGTTCTGCATTTTAAAAGATTTGCGCCTTGGCGTTTTCAAACAATTCTATATTTGTAATTCACCATTGACCATTCACTTGCGAAGCAAAATTCACCTATCGGTTTTAGATACTTTTAAACATTAGATACTGCGGACCGGTTCTGCCGATTCTTGTTTTGCCCTCATATTGGTAACCCACTTTTGTATAAAGTTCATAAGCAGAGATATTATTCTGGTTAACCGCAAGAACGATTTCATGGCAGTTTTCAAAATTCTTACGAACAAAATCATCCACCTGAATCATTGCTGCCCTTCCGATTCCTTTTCCCTGCATTTCAGGATGAACCGATAACGACCGTAGCAAAACCGAATTCTGATTTTCGGTAAACTCCATTTTATCTCCGCCGAAATCCAGTGTGAAAAATCCAGCGGGGATTCCATTCATGAAAATTGTCACCGGAAATTCAAGCCCGGTATCGCGGTCGGCTATTCTTTTCAGTGCATTGGCAGCAGAGGATGTATATTGCAGCTGATTTTCATCCAATGCATAATTGACACCGGAAAAATCTTCTTCTGTAAAAAATTGCAGGCTCACCATCGCTTAATGATGATAGATGTCTTCATACATTACTCCGGCACGGATTTCCACCGGCAGCCTGTTTTCTTCGGGCACAATCGGACAATTATAATCGTACGCATTGTAGGCACAGTATGGCTGATAGGATTTGTTGAAGTCCAGAATAATGGTATTGCCTTTGGGAATGGTTAAATCCATATATTTTCCACCGCCGTAAGTTTCCTTTCCATTCGTAGTATCGCGGAACGGCAGAAACAGATAATTCCGGTATTTCTCCTGTTTTATCAGATCCAGGCTTTGGTATACAGTCAGGGTGTACGGTTTTCCATCCAGTGTAAAAGTGGCTTTCCCATATTCCTGATAAGCTTTTGTTTTCCCGGAAGAAGTCGGCAGATCAAAAGGTTGTGCATTTTCCGTCCTGGTAAATTCTGCCACAACCCTGTATTTCAGATTAACCGGAAAGAAAGGATGTGCTTTGAAATTGGTAAAATTATCGCCTCTCAAAGGAGTTTCTTTCGGATTCCGGTATTCGGCATTCAGTTCCCGCTGAAACTTCTTTATTTCAGATTCTTCTTTGGAAATCTTCTGTGATAGAAAGAATACAGGCAACAGTAAGAAAAGCAATAGGTATTTTTTCATGGGATGTGAAGTGGATTAAAGAAGTTAGCTGGTGGTAATCTAGATATAAGATTCTGAAATTTTTACCCGGTAAATGTCGGATGAGTTCCTTTTGATGGACTCTACAAAAAAGCCGCCTTCTTCAGGAATAACTTCTTTCAGATCGAAACTTTTACAATCTTTGGGTAAACCCGAAAAAACGAGTGTAAACCAGAAATCCCTCATGAACGGAACCGGTGTCCAGTTCGGGTAAATGGTAATGTTTTCAGCATGAATGAGCCCGCTGCGATGTTCCGACTGGTTATCGAAAAGATAAGTCGACTGCCAGATCCTGATAAGATTTCCCAAAAACGGCGAAGCGGGAAAACAGCAATGCACAATTACCTGCTGTTCCTCTTCCACTTTTGTCTGAAGGGACTCCAAGAGTTCTTTGACGATGACGGGTTTTACTATAGTTTCAGACATGGATGATGGATGATGGGTAATGGGTAATGAGCAATGAGTAATGGTGAATGGTCAATTGTGAATTGTGAATTAAAAAATTGACATTTGCAAAATAATTGACCATTTACCATTCACATTTTAATATTCGAGTTCTAATTTTTCCTTCGAGTAGTTTCTTACTTTTTGGGTAAGTTCCGGATTGCCGGCTAATTTCTGGCCATACGACGGTACCATTTCCAGTAATTTTTCTTTCCATTCGCCGTGAAGCTTTTCAGGGAAACATTTTTCAAGAACATCCAGCATGGCATACACCGCGGTTGATGCTCCCGGAGAAGCTCCCAAGAGGGAAGCAATCGTTCCTTTTTTATTGACCACCACCTCAGTTCCGAATTCCAGCTTTCCACCTTCTTTCTCGTCTTTTTTGATAACCTGTACCCGTTGGCCGGCCACTTTCAGTTCCCAGTCCTCTTCTTTGGCATCTTTAATGAATTCCCTTAGATGCTGCAGTCGCTGGGCCTTGTTCATGGCCACCTGCTGGATAAGGTATTTCGTTAAAGGAATGTTGTGCCACCATGCTCCGAAAAGCGAACGTATGTTTTTGAAATTCACACTTTCCGGCAGATCCAGATAGCTTCCTTCTTTTAAAAATTTGGTGGAAAATCCTGCAAACGGCCCGAACAGCAATGCTTTTTCGCCGTCGATGATCCGGAGATCAAGATGGGGAACCGACATGGGTGGCGCTCCCACCGTAGCCTGCGTATATACTTTTGCCTGGTGCTTTTCCACAAGCTCCTGGTTGTGGCTTACGAGCCATTGTCCTGAAACCGGGAAGCCACCATATCCTTCGCTTTCTTTGATGTCCGAGCTGTCCAGTAATGACAGTGCATACCCTCCGGCGCCGATGAATACAAAATCGGCTTCTACCTCCTGCTTATGATTGTTGATCCTGTCTTTTACTTTCATTTCCCAGGTTCCGTCTGTCTTAGGATCGATGTCTTTTACTTCATGGTATAAAAATACTTCTACGTTGGAATCTTCTACCAAGTGCCTTCCCATTTTTCTGGTAAGTGTACCGAAATTTACGTCGGTTCCCATATCCATTTTGGTAGCAGCCATTACTTCCGACTGATTTCTTTTGTGCATTACCAAAGGAATCCATTCTCTCAGTTTATCATGGTCTGTGGTAAATTCCATTCCCTGGAAAAGAACCGATTCAGACATTTTATCATGCCTTTTTTTCAGGTATTCGGCATCTTTCTCTCCAAATACCAGGCTCATATGCGGGCAGGAATTGATGAAATCTTTAGGATTCCGAATATACTCTTTCGAAACAAGGTAGGCCCAAAACTGCTTGGATATTTCAAACTGTTCTGCAATGCTTTCCGCTTTGGATATATCAACAGAACCGTCAGGCTGTTCAGGGGTATAATTGAGCTCACAAAACGCAGAATGTCCTGTCCCTGCATTGTTCCAGGCGGCGGTGCTTTCTTTGGCAAACCGGCCTAATCTTTCAAAAATGGCAATTTCAAGATCCGGATCAAATTCATGGAGTAATGTGGCTAGGGTAGCACTCATGATGCCCCCTCCAATCAGAACCACATCGTATTTTGGTTTGGGTGTTCTGCTGATAAGTTGTGACATAAAACTAAATTTTACATCAAATTTCGGGAAAAGTTTTAATAAATGGTATGACTTTGCTGATTTTAACAGCTGTTTTTCCCGATGAAAACTAAGTTTTTAATATGCTATCAATTGTAATGGAAATTATCGATTATCAGCTATTGAAACGATTAATCATTATCAGATATTTAAAACTTATCCTATCAGATTGTTTTTCATGGGGTTATCCGATAATGATGTATTCTTCGTCGGTCTGCGCGATGCTGTTTAATACCGCACCTTGTGGCTTTATGAAGATTTTTTAATTTATGATTTAAAGAGGTATGAAATGATCACTCATTTAATCTAATTTGGCCGTGAGTTTTTTGAACTGTTTTTCTGCATTTTTACCTTCATACAAAATACTGTAAATGGTATCGACAATCGGGAGCTTTAAGCCTTTTTCTTTTGATGTCTTGTAAATGGAATCAGCAGCGTAATAGCCTTCCGCCACCATGTTCATCGACTGGATCGCAGATTTTACCGTGTATCCTTTTCCGATAAGATTTCCAAGATTCCTGTTTCGTGAAAAAAGTGAGTAGGCAGTTACCAGTAAATCCCCGAGATAAGCGCTTTCATTCACATCTCTTGGCGCTTCGTAGATCGCTTCCAGGAAGGTTTCCATTTCACGGATGGCATTGGAAACGAAAACTGCCGTGAAGTTGTCTCCGTATCCCAGTCCGCTGGCGATACCGGCACCGATGGCAAAAATATTCTTCAGGATGGCACTGTATTCATTCCCTAAAATATCTTTGCTGGAATGCATTTTTATAAAATCAGAGTTGAACATCGTCACCAATTTGGCAGATACCTCCTCTTCCACTGTAGCCACCGTTAGATACGAAAGCCTTTCCATAGCAACCTCTTCTGCGTGACAGGGCCCTGCGATCACGGCCTGGTTTCGGAAGCCGATTTTGAATTCGTCTCTCAGGTAATGTGCGACAACGTCGTTCACTTTAGGAATGATCCCTTTAATGGCGGAAACAAAGATTTTGTTTTTGCAGTCACACGTCATTTTGTCCATGGTATCGGAAAGGTAAATGGATGGCGTGGCTAGCACGACTACTTCACAGGCTGAAACCAATTCGTTGATATCGGTCGTCAGCTTCAAATTTTTAAGGTTAAAATTTACCGCAGTGAGATAGGTTGGGTTATGGCCTCTTTGCTCGATGGCCCCTTTTACATATTCGTTTCTTACGCACCAATGGACCACTTTACAGTTTTCCACCAGCATTTTCACAATAGCCGTAGCGAAACTCCCGCTTCCTACAACTCCCACCGGGACATCGTTTTTGCTTTTTTTCGGATTCGATTCTGTATCGGTTTTCTTTTTAGCCATAATAGAAAATGTGAATTGCAAATATATTAAAACAAAGATGGAAGAAAAATGTTTAGACACATGATAAAACCCACTTTTATGTTAAATTAACACTTCTGCACAATTAAATAGCTAAACAGCCGTTAATTACGGATATGCCTAAACTTATGTTAAAAATAAGCCGTAAAGTTTATTTTTAATTAAATTTGCAGGCTTAAAACCGTTTTGTAACTTACCAAGAGAAGAAAAATGAAGAGATTTCTGAGCCGTAAAAAGAACGTAAATGTACTTTTAGGGGTGCTTTTATTAGTAGTTTTTGCACAAGGGATTTTCATTGCGAAGCTGTATTCCGAGAAGGATAACAGAAACTATGAAGTAAACCTTGTAAAGATAAACACTGAAAAGGACAGTGTGGATTACTTAAGAATGAAGACCGATCTTACTTTAGTGGATCAGACCGTAGCAGAGCTGAATTCTTTCCTGAAATCCAAAGACGTGCCGAGCGAAAAGGTAACCATCCTTAGCAAAGACAGCATTTCAAATTCTATTTACCTGGCCAAGCAGGCCAACCGATACAGCCAGTATTTAATGGACCTTCAGAAGAAACTTTTGCAGGTTCCGCTGGGAATGCCTACCGAAGGGTATATTTCATCCAACTTCGGAATTCGTAAAAATCCGATCCCCTTTAAAACCGTTTTTGCCGCCGTACAAACAGGCAGTACAAAACCTGCAGCTGTTGCAGCCGCTGCTCCGGAAGTGAAAGCTGAACCCGTGGAAAAAACCATTGAGGTAACCGACAGCTACGGAAACAAAAGGGAGGTAAAAGTAATGGTGACTCCTAAAGCTGCTGCTCCGGCTCCGGCGGCCAATACTTCGGCAAAAGCAGTTGCTGCCAATACCTATAAGCCGGCCGAGAAAAACAATCCTCCTGCAGAAGCCGACCAGATGCAGTTCCATAAAGGGCTGGATATTGCCGTTGCGTTCGGTTCGGATGTCGTGGCTACGGCTGCGGGAACCGTGATTTTCTCCGGGCAAAAAGGCGGTTACGGAAATTGTGTCATCGTATCCCACGGAAACGGATTGGCAACGCTGTACGGGCATTTGTCGCAACTGGTGGCGAAAGTAAATGATAAAGTGAAGGTAGGACAGGTCATTGCCAAGTCTGGAAATTCAGGACGTTCTACAGGACCGCACCTGCATTATGAAGTACACAAAAACAATACGCCGGTCAACCCGAGATTGTTTATGAATCTGTAACAGGCTGATAGCAATTGGCTGCTGGCTTCAGTACCGTGATAAAAATAAATAGGATGCTTTTGGGCATCCTATTTTTATTATAAACAAAGCTGCATGGGCAGCGTTGGAATTCTCTTTAATGAAACTGAATTAATACGCTGCTGTAAAACGCTCGCGGATATGGTTGTTCTGCTCTAGTTCATCCACCAGGACTACTGCTACATCTTCCACGGAAAGAACGCTTCGGCCGTTTTCATCAAATACCGGATTTTCCAATGCGGTTCTGTATTTTCCGGTTCTTACGCCTGCGGTTCCCTGGTGCATTTCAATCGCCGGGCTGAAGAAAGTCCAGTCCAATGTATTGTTTTCTTTAATTTTATTCAGGTAATCTCTTGCTGCGGTAGCGCCGGGTTTGATGTCGGCCGGGAAATCCGGACCGTCTACCAGCTGATTTCCGTCGATGTACAGGCTTCCTGCTCCGCCAACGGTAATAAATCTTTTAACCCCTGATTTTTCCACTGCTTTTTCGATATTTACTGAACCGTTCAGGAAGTCATCATACAGGTTCGGGTTGGTCCATCCTGCATTGAATGCGTTAATCACCGCATCAGTTCCTTTCAAGGCTTCTGCCAGTTCATCCACATTATTCACATCAACGCTTTTGGCTGTTACTTTATCGTTCTGCTGAACTTTTGAAGCATCTCTTACGATAGCTTCTACTTCATACCCTCTGTTGGTTAATTCATTCACTAATGGTTTTCCCACAAATCCTGTTGCTCCGATTACGGCTACTTTTTTCATAGTAATTTTATTTAAATTAATTGTAATAATTATTGTTACATTTATAGTCAAAAAAATTTTATCCGAACTGATCGCGAAATTCTTTCAGGGATTTGTTGCCCAAAAAATTGATCACCAACTGATCGGTTTCGGAAAATAACGTATTTAAATGAGCATTGATATCTTTTCCGACAGGACACGCCGGATTCGGATTGCTGTTTTTTTTACCCAGCACTTCCGTGTTCTTTACCGCAAGATAAATCTCGGAAATACTGATTACATCTGCATTTTTTGCCAATTGGCTCCCTCCTTCTTTTCCCTGTCTGCTGACAATTAATCCCGCTTCCCGCAGTACACTCAATTCTTTACGGACAATAACCGGATTAATGCTGATGCTTCCTGCGATCCATTCGGAAGTAAGCCAATCCTGGGGACTTTCCGCCAATAAGGTCATAATATGTACTGCCGTGGCAAATCTTGTATTATTCATTGTAATTACAGGGCAAAGATAAATAAAATATTTAATGTAACAAATTTTATTACAATTAAATTTTATTAAAGAATAAGGCGATCAAGATCCAGCAACAGATAATTAATATTCTGGTTAATGGTTCGTGTAGCCGACTGCATCTGGTTGAGCATGGCCGCCCGGTTATGAAGATCATCGGACCGGTAAAAGCCGCCGTCGCTGAAAATAACAGAATGATCCGCTTTCTCTTTGTCATCATCGAACTGGTAATGCAGCCAAACGCTCTTTCATGCTGGAAATAATAGACTGTCTTTCTTTGTTCGAAAATCTTCTCTCGGTGTACATGTACCAGATAAACGGCGGGAAATTCGGGGATTGCAGCTTTCCTCTCCAGACATCCCGCAGCAGGTTTCTCTGGTGGATAAATTCCACTCTTTTTCCTTTCGGATTGAGGGTGGCAAGTCCGAAACCGGCTCCCAGGCCACCTCCGCCGATATCGATTGCGCTGCTCCAGGCACCATCTTTCACAATTCCTCCGGCGATGGAGGCAGCAGCCCCTGCAACGATAGAATAGAGAATAAGTTTATTGTTTCTGGAATCGTTGAGGTTATCCACATAATTTCCGATCTGCGCTACCCGTTCCCCTTCACAGTCGAACTCTGCCGCCACCGCATCCAGTTCGGTGAGGGCAATCGTAATTTTACTGTTGATCTTGCTTTTCAGCTGTAAAACTTTTACCTGGGATTCCAACGAAGAATCTTTTTTAAGCTCCATGATTTCATGAACCTCATCAAGATTATCAAGCGCATTAAGAATCAATATGCTCTGGTCGGAAAAATTACCTTTCAGTTCCTTATTGGCTGCAATAATGGAATCCGAGTTGTATGAAGGCAGTTTATTGGAGTAGTTATATTTAAAGGGCGCTTTGCAGTAGCTGTCCCTCAGGGTAAGGATATTCTGCCTGATGGCCTGGTTCTTTTTTGAAACACAGGAAGCCAGCAGAAAGATCGCGGGTAAAAAGTACAGTAGTTTTTTCATGCTGTATTTTAAAGATGAATCCATGTTTCTTCACAGTGAGACACTAAAATACATAAATAAAAAAATTTACCCGGAGTCCGGGTAAATTTTTAAGCTATTTTTAAGGAAATTTATTTAATATCCAGTAATTCCACTTCAAAAACCAGCGTGGAGTTCGGGCCGATCTCCTTGCTGATCTGCTGATCTCCATAAGCCAGATGCGGAGGGATGATCAGTCTCCATTTGCTTCCTACCGGCATCAGCTGAAGGGCTTCCGTCCAGCCTTTAATCACTTTATTCAAAGGAAAGGAAGCCGGCGTTCCTCTTTTTACAGAGCTGTCGAACACTTTCCCGGTAATCGTCGTTCCGTGGTAATGGCATTTTACGGTAGATCTTGGTCCGGGTTTCGGCCCGTCGCCTTCCGTGATGATCTCATATTGCAATCCGCTAGGCAGCTCAACAACACTTTCTCTCTTGCCGTATTCCGCCATGTATTCCTGACCGTCTTTCAGGTTCTTTTCAGCCTGCTCTTTTTTACGTTTAAATAACATATCTGCTACGCCCATAATTAAATTTTTTACAAAGATAAGATTTTAAGGCGGGATGAAGGAAGCCCAGTGATTGAAGTTTTACTTCATCATCAATATCAAAAGCATTTAGAAATTTTATTTCTATAATTTCAACTTTCTGATAATCAATCTATAATTTTTACACCCGAAAAGTTCAGATATGTTTAATACTGTGTTAACCTGTTTGCGGAAAGTTGGCGTTATAATTGGACTTAAAAACTAAATGCCAAGTCCATTAAAATATAATAAGAGGTTTGATAAGCTGACTGATGAGGAACAGGAACTCCTTGAAATCAACAAAAAAAGCATTGCCGATTTTGTAGAGCAGTCGTCTTCCGTGAGTGACGTTAACTACGCAACCCGAAATGCTCATGCGAAAACCTATGCCGTCGCAATAGCCGAACTGGTAATTGATCAGCATATTCCTGAAATGCTGCAGCCGTTTTTTGATAAAGAAAGATATGATCTTACCATACGCTTCTCCAATGCCCATCCGAAAATTATAAGAGGAAAGAAGGATATTCCGGCTTACGGCTTTGCTGTAAAGATCAAAGATGAGAACGGAACTCTGCTGGCTAATTTCCCTTTGGTAAATTTCCCGCTGTTCCCGATTAATTCCGTGGGTACCTTTCTGAAACTTTTCACTTCGGTGAATCGTTTTTTCGTAAAAAAATGGAGTTCATTCTCCCTGATGATGCAGATTATTAAAGTTATCCCTTCAACTTTTACAGGCTCATTTATAAAGAATATCATTAAGCTCTGGAGGAAAAGAAATGATTTTTTCCTGTCTTTTGACTATCATTCGGTGGGTGCTTACCGTTTAGGAGATTATATGATGAAAATTAAGCTGAAGCCACAATCCGTATCTAAAAATTTCGGAAAACGGCTGAAAGTAAAAGATGCCCTAGAAAGTTATCTGAACACGGAAAATTTTACTGCCGATGTCCTGATCCAGCTTTGTTACGACCTGAAAGATCAGCCCGTCAATCAGCTGAATGTGGAATGGAAGAACTCTCCTTTCGTAAAAATCGGGGAGATTAACATTGACAAAAACAACCTTCTTGATCCGTATGCCTGTGAAAACGAAATGCTTTCCTTCAATCCTTTCGAGAGCAAAATGTTCTTCCAGCCTGTCGGAAAACTGCAGAAACTCCGTGAGGATGCTTACAAGGTTTCGATGCAGACGAGACTGAAGATCAACAAGCTGCTGAAATATGATAAATGAGAGGTGAATTTTGCTTCGAAAGTGAATGGTGAATTATATGATACGGATGCTGTTGGCAAGGGCCGACAGGAATAAAGAAAAGGCAACGTTTAAAGACGCAAGGAATTTGACGTTTTAAATTTTTATATCGCTGATGCTGGTTATAAAACTTTTATTCCTTAAAAAATAAGCAGTCCTCAATTTTATCAAAGATAAAATCCTTGCGGCTTTTTATGCAAAGTATTTTGAGCCCTTTTGCGCCCTTGCGTTTTCGAACAAAGATCACAAGCATCAATTAAAATTGACAAGCGCAGCGAATCCACCCGCAGGAATTGACCATTCACCATTCATCATTCACCAACAAAAAAGGCTCTACGCATGGTAAAGCCTTCTATTTTTATCGATTGAATGAATTATTCTTCGATTTTTTCTTTCTCGTCGTCATCATCTTCCTTTTTGTCAGGGAAGATCAGGGAAAGGATAACGGAGATTACAAGAACCCCTCCTACGATTCCCAATGACACCGGAGACGGAATATGAATCCAGGGAGCGATCAGCATTTTAACCCCGATGAATGTCAGGATTACGGCCAACCCGTAAGGCAGCTTGCTGAACATATGGATAAAATTCGCCAACAGAAAATACAGGGACCGCAATCCTAAAATCGCGAAAATATTCGAAGTATACAGGATAAACGGATCATTGGAGATGGCAAAAATTGCCGGAATGGAATCTACCGCGAAAAGAACATCGGTAAATTCGATAACTGCTACAACTACCAAAAGCGGCGTTGCCATTTTTACTCCGTTCTGAATCGTGAAAAATTTATCCCCAACGTAGTTATCAGAAACTTTCCAGAATCTTTTGATCAGTCGGGCTCCGGCCGTATTGCTGTAATCTTCATCTTCGTCATCATCGCCGCCACCCCAGGATTTGATTCCCGCGTAAACGAGGAAAATCCCGAACAAAGCCATCACAATGTTGATCTTTACCGGATGTCCGAAAATATTCATCTCCGGCAGGTAGGTAAGATTAATCAATCCCACGCCTGCAAAGATAAAGACGGCTCTGAAGATCAGTGCTCCGATAATTCCCCAGAACAGCACCTTGTGGTGAAGATACTTCGGAACTTTAAAGAATCCAAAAACCAGGATGAATACGAATAAATTATCGACCGAAAGTGCCTTCTCGATCCAGTAGGCCGCCTGGTACTGGGTGAATTTTTCCACAGCCAGCGCATGGCTTCCGGGTCCTAAGTCCGAGTTGTACACCCAGTAAACCACACCCGAAAACACCATGGACAGCGAGATCCATACAATTGACCAGATCGTGGCTTCTTTAGAAGAAACCTCATGACTTTTTTTATTGAAAACCCCTAAGTCGAGGAGCAACATGATAACTACCGTTACCGCAAATCCCCAAACCAGACCGGGATGAAGATCTAAAATACTAGTATTTTGTCCCACTTTTACTATGTGTTGTTATATGATAAAAGCAATAGCTGAAAACAGATATTGCCATTCATTGATTATTATTAAGATTCGACAGAATTCTGCCTATTCTATAAATATTTCTGCTTTACGGTTTCAATGGTTTCCTGCAGCTTTCGGTCAGCTGTCGGATCTCCGATCGCGTTGAATTTCCATTCTCCGTTTCTCTTGTAAAAAACACCCATTACCATAGCGACATGGCCTTTGAATGAAGCATCGTTTGCAATATCATATTTGGCGAAAACTTCTCTTACATTCGTTGGCGTTCCTTCATAAATCCTGATGGATGCGAAAGGAATTGTCCCGAAGTCCTGACCTTTGTAGCTGTTCAGCACCAATGCCACGTGTTCTACATTAGCATCCAGATTGCCGAAATCTACGGTGATCACTTCATTATCCAGTCCGTCGTTCCCGTTTACGTCACCGGTTAAGTCATCCCCGCTGTGTCTTACGGCACCATTTTTAGACTTCAGGTTCCCGAAATAGATTACTTCGGTAGCATTTTTATTCGCGTCATATAAAATACAGCTTCCGTCAAGGTCTACTGCTTCTCTGGTAACACCACCGAAAAATCCTTTTTTCTCGATTGCTCCCCAGTTGATCCCGACACAAGCCTGTGAAAGCGTGGTTCCGTTTTCTTTGGTAAGATTTATTCTCTGACCTTTTTGTAAGTTAATAGCCATCTTTTTATGTTTAGTATTGTTAATCTGTTTTTTGCGAAACCATCAAAGTGAATTGATTTTTAGTTTTGCTTTAGTTGTTATTTAAATTTAAATTCAGCATTGCGCGGAGAATGTTGGTCTCTTCATTAATGTCGAACATTTTACTCATGATGTCGGTGTTTTCAAGATTTTTAATGTAATCTTTCAGCACGCTTATCACCTGATCGGGCAATATTCTCTTCCTTTCGTTCATTGTTTCTTCCAGCTGTTCGTTTTTTCTTTTGAGCTGATAAACAATGGTTCCCTGGTTTGATTCGTTTGGGCTGATGTCAAGCTTTTCCAGTTTTTTCGGATCTGCCAGATACATTCTCCTTCCTTCGATATCAAAGATAAAGTAATCATCAGACTGGAAAATCCTGAACAGCTCATATTCGTTTCCGGAAATCTGATAACCGCATACGAACCGTACTTTAAAATTCTGAATATTGAGCCTTCCCAGCAGCTTCCTTTCGATCCGGTATTCCTGATACTGATAGGCCGGAAAGTTTCCGGATTTCAGCAGCTCTTCATCCACTCCTGATCTGT